>DYEI01000163.1 GCA_020725765.1 Anaerolinea sp.
ACCGCGGGTTGCGCTCCAAAAGGCCAAAGTCGAGCCCCATACGATAAGACACCCCTTCCCCGCCGCCTCGGCGGCGGGGAAGGGAGACGGGGGGATGGGGTACCCTCCGGCAAGGACCGAGGGACGGCGGCCAAAGCAGCCTGTCCCCCCTCCCCGGGCCGGCGCCGGGCGCCTGCCTGGGGGAGGGGCGTCTTGGGCACGGAGTAGCTTGGGATCATCTCGGCGAGTTCTGGAGGGCATCGCAGATTGCGCTGCGAAAGCCCAGACTCGAGGAGCGCGGTGGGGCAACACGTGGCAGCCGGCGCTGCCCGGATGCGAGACTGAACAGGGGTGCGTCCATAATCGGTCAGCAGAGTGGCAGTCGGGCAGCCTGCCAGGGGCGCTCTGCCAGCAACCGGGCTTTACGCGTCGCACGAGCCCGGTGCAGGACCTCTTGTCGGGGTAGGGCCGGACTGTGGCTCAGCAAAACACCCGGCTGCAGCCCGGGCAGCGACTCATCTTGGATGCACCCACTGAACAGTACTCCCATGGACAGAGTCCACAATGTGTGGTATAATCAAGATAATCAGTAGCCGCTTTCCCCGGATTCGGCGAGCGGCGGGGCTCCAGCTCCGCAACGAGGCGGCAAGGGGGTGGAACCGGCTCAAGTGGCCCGCACAGGAGGTACCCCATGCGCACACGCGGCACCGACGGTCTGATGCTGGCACGCAACCGCGTGCTCGCCGAGCTCGAGCGCCGCGGTCAGGTGACGCCCGAGCTCTGCGATCTCGCCAACTGGATCATCTGTGGCGACGAGGGCCTGCCCCTCGAGGCCATCTTCCCGCCGGAGGCGGCGAGCAAGCTCACCTCGCACTGCACCCTGGTCTGCCACCTTAACCCGCGCAGGTCGCGGAAGCAGTGAGGTGATCCTCCCGCACCTGCACGTCACCGCAGCGGCACCCCGGCCGGACGCCCCGGATCATCCCGCCATCCGTCCGTCGAGAGCGCGGGGCTGCTTCGCCGCCTGCGGAGTGCGCACCGCCAGGCCGACGCCGGCCAACGCGAGGGCGAGGGACGCCACGAAAAGGGCCTCATGCGAGGCGACCTGCACGAGCCAGCCGGCTGCCAGCGGCCCGACCAGGATGAGCGCACTCGCGGTGTGGAACAGGGCCCCATAGACAGCGCTGCTCCCCGCGGGTGCGATCCCCAAGACATAGTTCACAAAGCCGATCAAGAAGGCGCCATTGATAACGCCCTGCACCACAAACACCGCCACAAAGAGCCAGAGCACCGCGGCAGGCGCCCGCGCCGCGCAGGCCGGCGCCGCCAGCGCCAGCACGGGCGCAAGGCAGCGCAGGCCCATGGTGATGCGAATGACCTCGGCCGGGCCTCGCCGATCGCCCAGCGCCCCCAGCATCGTCCCGCTCAGGAACCCGCCGACGACCCCCGCCGTGGCAAAGACCCCGATCGCATCCTGGGGTATCCCAATCGGCCCGGTGGCGTACAGCACATAGAACGCCGCGGCAGCGTCGGTGAGGCCGGCCAGCCAGCAGGCGACCATCGCCCACGCAAAGCGGGGCTCTCCGCGCAGGATGGAGATGAGCTGCGGGCCAAACTCGCGCCAGGGGGGCAGGACCTTGCCCTGAGGCACTGCCCGGGGCTCCCGTATGCCGGCAAGGGCCAGCAGGCCGACGCTCAGCGCGGCAGCAGCCAGGAGCAGCAGCAGAGCATAGCCCCCAGGAAATGGCTCCGGCCTGGCCAGGACCGCCTGCACAGCCAGCCCCGCTCCGGCCCCCGTCAGGCTCCCCAGCGCCTGCCCTACGCCGAGGGCCCGCCCCCGCCTCGATGCAGGCACGACCTTGGTGAGCAGCTCGAACCACGCCACTACCGAGAAGGCATCGCACAGGAAAAAGATGCCCAGCGTGACAAGCAGCGCCGCCAGCGCTACCCCAGGTGCCAGCCGCGCACAGAGGAGCAGAATCGGCACGTAGAGCACGAGCACCGCCCGGCCGAGAATCCCGGGCGCGATCACATGGGCCTTTACCAGCGGCCGGTTGAGGACAGAGCGACCCGCGATCAGCTGCGGCAGGAGCCAGCCCGCCGTCTGGATGGCGCTCAGACCTCCCACGACCACCGGGCTGCCGCCCAGCAGACGGGCGAGGCTTGGCAGGACCGTCGTCGACCCGATGAAGGTAGCACCCGTCAGGAACGAGATACTGTCGACGATCACCAGGGCGATGTTTCGGCGGACTACACACTCTGGAAGATCATCCATGGCTTGTCGCCTCTGAAGGAGCGCCTGCGGGGCTGCGTGCCGCAGACAGCAGCCCGGCCACCCCGAGGACCGCCATGACGACAAAGAGAAGCTCGTACGAGGCAACCTGCACCACCCACCCCGCTACCAGCGGTGCGACAAGCAGAACCCCGCCCAGGGTGCTGAAGAGCGCCATATAGGTTGGCCGATCGCCAATGGGTGAGATCTCTAGCAGATAGTTGGTAAAGCCCATCATGTACGACCCGCCCGCCATACTCGAGAGCGCAAAGACCAACACCATGATGCCCGGCGCCACCCAGGGATGGTACCCGGCGACGTGTGGGGCGAGCAGAGCAAGGGCCGGGCAGATGCCACGCAGCGCCAGCCCGATCCGGATAATCAGCGCAGGCCCTTTGCGATCCCCCAGCGGCCCCAACAGCGCGCCGCAGACCAGGCTCCCCACAACCCCCGCACTGATGAACAGACCAATTGTCTGCTGCGGCGTATGAAGCCGGTCGACGGCGAACAGCACGTAGAAGGCCGAGCCCATCTCGGCAAAGCCGGCCAGCCAGCGAACCGCGTTCACCCACGCGAAGCGATGGTCCTTCCTCAGGATCCAGACCAGGCGCGGGAAGTAATCCCCCCATGCGGGCTGGGGGGCACTCTCCACAGGCCGCGGCTGCTCCCGGACGAACGCCATGGCGAGCGGACAGATGGCCATGAACGCGGCCGCCAGGAAGATGAGGAGCGTATAGCTGCCCGGGAACGGGTCAGGGCGCGCCAGAATGGCCTCCACGCCCATCCCCACGCCCACGAGCGCGAGCCCGGAGAGCGTCTGAGCGACGCCGAAGACGCGGCCGCGCAGGGAAGGAGGTACCCCTTTCGCAAAAAGCTCGTACCAGCCCACCGACGCGAAGGCATCGATGACGTTGAACAGCCCGACGCCCGCCAGCAGGCTCACGAGCGCCACGCCCGGCGCCCGCCTCGAGAAGAGCCACAGGGCCATCACCGGCAGCGCCAGGCAGACTCGGCTGAGGACCCCGGTCAGGACCACAAAGCTGCGCACGAGGGGGCGATTCACTATCCTCCGCCCGGCCGCAAGCTGAGGAAGGCAAAAGGCCCCGGCCTGAATGGCCCCCAGCGATCCCACGACCATAGGGCTGCCGCCGAGGAGCCGGATCAGGGTGGGCAGCACAGTCGTCGGTCCCAGGAAGCCCATGCCGACGCTGAACGCCACATAGTCGATGATCAGGAGCAAAAGGTTTCGGCGAGAAGGTCGCTCCGCGAGGCTATCCACCAGCACATCCCCATCGACACGAGGCCGGTCCCCAGGAGGGACCGGCCCACTGCGTGATCTGCAATGACTCTGGGCATTGGTCACAAGCAGTATACCATGGCGGGTTCACGTGAACAAAGCGGGCACTCGCCTCCCACAGCTCTCACGCGACTCTGGTCCAACCCTGCTGGCAAAGAACAGGTGGGAGGTGGCTGTTCAGACGCGCAGACAGGCAGCCTCAGCTCCCACTGTGGTGTTGCCCTGACCCCTTGCTCCTCCCCCGAGCGGGCAGGTCTTGACTTTGAGGGGGTGGAGTTTGGCCTCTTGAGGTCCTTGCCCCTCGCTATTACCTCCATCGCCCGTCAGCAGTCGTGTAGCGCGGCTTGTGCTGTAATGCCCCCACCCCCGACCCCCATAGGCGCTGACTTTGGGAGCCGCGCTCCCGTCGACCTCACCCGACCAGACGCGG
>DYEI01000164.1 GCA_020725765.1 Anaerolinea sp.
TACGACCGAAGAAGGCTGTCCGCCCTTGAAGGCGCCGGGGGTGGGGGCCCCCGCCGACAGCGCAGATGAGCCTGCCCCCAGGGTGAACTACACCCGCCTCGGAGCCCGACGTTGACAGCCAACACACTCCCTGTATACTCTGACCAGCCTCTACCCCAGACTCCTGCAAGCGGAGGGTATCTCATGCTGGAGCAGTGGCGCTCGTGGTCGCGGCGGCAACGGCTGAGGTTCTTGTTCGACTCTGCCGTCGCCCTCCTGGCGCTGCTTGTCCTGTATCGGGTGCGGGCCGCGCTGGCTCCGTTCATCGTCGGGCTGATCGGCGCCTACCTGCTGCTGCCCGCCGTCAACTGGCTCCAGCGCCACTTCCCCCGATTCCTGCGCGAGCGGGCAATTGGACGGGGCATCGCGATCCTGCTCGTGTACCTGGTCGTGCTGGCACTCGTGGTCGGGTTTTTCGCCCTCATCGTGCCCGTCATCGTCAGGCAGGTCACCCAACTCGTCGCCAATCGCGAGCAGATCGCGGCGGCACTCCTGTCCTGGGCGGCAGACCTGCGCGCCTGGTACCTGGGGACCTTCCCCGAAACCGTACGGACCGCCATTGAGGGCCAGCTCCGCACGCTGGGCGACCAGATCGTACGGGCCTTGCAGCAGGGCATCGTGGGCGGCATCCTGGTGGTGCGCAACGTCGTGGCGCTGATCCTAGGGTACCTGGTGGTACCGGTGTGGCTCTTCTTCCTGCTGCTCGACTCGCGCCACTACCGGCGCAGCTTGATCGATCTCATCCCCGAGGGCATGAGGCCGGATCTCTTCAGCATACTGCGCATCGCCGACGATGTCCTCGGCGCCTACATTCGAGGGCAACTCCTCGTGGCTGGAATCGTCGGGTTGCTCTCGGCCGTCGCCCTATCGCTGCTGGGTGTTGACTTTGCCCTCCTGCTTGGGGTCATCGTCTTCGTCGGGGACCTGATCCCCACTCTGGGGCCAATTCTCGCAACCATCCCGACGGTGATCATCGCCGCACTCGAACGCCCGATCCTCGGCCTGTGGGCACTCCTCGCACTCGTGGGCGTGCAGCAGCTCGAGAGCATCTTCTTCGGTCCGCGGGTCGTGGGCTCGATCGTTCGGCTGACGCCCGCTGTGATTATCGTCCTGCTGGTCATCGGCAGCCAGCTCTGGGGCTTTGTGGGGCTGATCATCGTGGTCCCGCTCTTCGCCTTGTTGCGGGACCTGGTGCGTTACGTAAACTGGCGCACTGTGCCCGAACAGTACCCGCCCGAGGAGGCCCTGCGGCGCGTGCGCGAGCAGCGCCAGCAGCGCGCCATCTGATCAACGTTTGGCCTCGACGCGCTCGGAGAACCGCGCCAGGTCGATGATCACCCGCTCGTGGCTCCCGCGCCCGACCACCTCTCGCTCGTCGGACGCTTCCACCCGAAAGGTCAACCGGCGACCATCGACCGCCACCAGCTCGGCCTGCGCTACCACGCGCATGCCCACGGGCGTCGGCGCCAGGTGCTGCACATCCACCTGGGCCCCGACGGTGCGCCACCCCTCGGGCAGCAGCGGGTCCACCGCGGCCACTGCCGCCCGCTCCATGAGACGCACCAGCTCCGGCGTCGCAAACACCTCCACCCCGCCGGAGCCAAGATGCCGGGCCGTCTGCTCACGGGAGACGACCGTGTCGCTCCGGCCCGTCAGCCCGGGCCTGATGCTGTCGAACATACCAGTCTCCTCCCCACAGAGCGACTATGCATTTACCCCAGGTCGGGCTGCACAGCGTCACGGCGCATGAGGCAGCCCTGCGGTGCTCATCCGAGGGGACTGCCCGGCGCCCCCAATGGTACCCGGAGCACGCCGAGCGGCAGTCGCCATGGGCTGCAACTCCAGAGTGCCCCCACCCCTGCCCTTCCCCCTGGCGGGCGCGGCGCATCCGCCAGGAGAAGAGGCCAGGGGAGAGGGCGGCGCCTCCGCGAGAGGCTGCGCACGCCAGGGGCGCCTGCGCTCCCCCGCCATGCCACTTGTGGGTAGCCACAGAGAAAGGGACGGGGGTTCACCCCGTCCCTTCCCAGGTGCATCTCTCGCAGGGCCGGATCAGGCCACCAGGGCCTCGAGCTCGGCCCCCTCGAGGGTCTCACGCTCCATCAACCGGGTAGCGAGAGCCTCCAGCTTCTGGCGCTTGGCCCGGAGGATATCCATGGCGCGGTTGTAGCTGCGCAGGATGATGTCCCGGATCTCCTGGTCGATCTCCTGCGCGACCTTCTCGCTATAGTCCCGCTGCTCCGAGATCTCGCGGCCGAGGAAGATGAGCTCCTCCTTCTGGCCGAAGGTGCGGGGCCCGAGCTTGTCGCTCATACCGTACTGGGTCACCATGACCCGAGCCATCTTGGTCGCCCGCTCCAGATCGTCGGATGCACCGGTCGTCACGTCGCCAAACACCAACTCTTCGGCAGCCCGGCCCGCCAGCATGCCGGTGATCTCGGCTTCCAGCTTGGCCCTGGACTGGAGATAGCGATCATCCTGCGGCGGAGCCAGCGTGTATCCGAGCGCCATCCCCCGGGCGATGATTGAGACCTTGTTCGGTGGATTCGCTTCCGGCAGGCTCGCGTGCACCAGTGCATGCCCGGCCTCATGGTAGGCGATGATCTTTTTCTCCTCGTCCCTGATCAGCCGACTGCGCCGCTCGGGGCCGGCAATGACGCGCTCGACCGCCTCCTGAAGGTGCGCCATGCCGATGGCCTTCTGCCCGTTGCGGGCCGCGAGGATCGCCGCCTCGTTCACGACGTTGGCGATGTCGGCGCCCGAGAAGCCAGGCGTCTGCCTCGCCAGCGCCATCAGGTCAACATCCGGAGCCAGCGGCTTGCCGCGGACGTGCACCTCCAGGATCGCCTTCCGGCCGTTCATATCGGGCCGATCGAGCACCACGCGCCGGTCAAACCGACCAGGCCGCAGCAGCGCCGGATCGAGGATGTCCGGACGGTTGGTCGCAGCCAGGACGATGACCTTGGCGTCGGTATCAAAGCCATCCATCTCGACCAGAATCTGGTTGAGAGTCTGCTCGCGCTCGTCGTGGCTGCCCCCAAGCCCGGCACCCCGGTGCCGGCCCACGGCGTCGATCTCGTCCACGAACACGATGCAGGGGCTGTTGCGCTTGGCCTGGTCGAAGAGGTCCCGAACCCGGCTCGCGCCGACGCCCACAAACATCTCCACGAACTCGGAGCCGGAGATGCTGAAGAACGGCACGCCCGCCTCCCCCGCGACGGCACGGGCAAGCAGAGTCTTGCCCGTCCCCGGGGCGCCGACGAGGAGCACGCCCTTGGGAATGCGAGCGCCCAGCGCGGTAAAGCGCTCGGGCTCCCGGAGGAACTCGACCACTTCCTGCAGCTCGTGCTTGGCCTCTTCGACTCCCGCCACATCGTCAAAGGTTACGGTCGGCTTGTCTCCCGCGAACATCCGGGCGCGGCTCTTGCCGAACGAGAGCGCCTGGTTGTTGCCCGACTGCGCCTGCCGCACCATGAAGAGCATGAGCAGTCCGAAGATGATGAGGAAGGGCACATAGTTGATGAGGAGTGCCAGCCAGTCGGCCCAGGGGCTCGGGTCCTCGTAGATGATCTCGCCTATGCGATTGATCTGCTCCTGGGTCACGCCCAGGTTCTTCATTGTCTCGAGAAAATCACTGCCCTGCCCGGTGCGCGATACGAGCTTTCGACTGCCGCCTTCCCGGAGGGTGACCAGCAGGCGCCCATCCGGTGAGATGGACACCTTCTCCACCTGACCGCTCTTGACCTGCTCCGCCACCTTCTGGATCGAGACGCGGCTCGGGCTGTCGCCAGACGAGAAAAAGTTTGCAAAGAGCGCCACCACAGCTATGAGGATCAGAAGGTATACGAATCCATTCTTGTACCAGGAAGAACTCACCCTGTGCCTCCAGCAGTAACGAGCGCGACGGTGCCTCGACCGCCAGCGCCCACCTGACTAGATTATACCAGAATATGAACCAAATGGGAAGCACCCTGTGACCGCGGGGTGCAGCTCACACTGGGAGCAGGCTCATCTGCGCTGTTGGCAGGGCCCCCACCGCCGGCACCCTTCAGGTGCGGACAGCCCCCGCCCGGTCATGCAAGGGCAAGGGCTCCTCATCGCCAGTCCCCTGCGCCTCGTTCCCGCCGCGGTTCAGGCGCTGACAGGCGCGTCCTCTATCGATAGCAGGCGCCCACCGTAGGGGCGAGGCGACGCCTCGCCCCCAGAGTGGGGCGGCATGCGGGTGCGCATGCCTGCGGCGCCGTGCGGGGCTGAAAGCCCCGCGCTGAAAGTGGCGAAGCCCCTTCGGGGCTGGGTTCATGGGCGGACAGGCCGCCTTAGCCGCCATCCCTCGGAGATCGGAA
>DYEI01000016.1 GCA_020725765.1 Anaerolinea sp.
AGAGATGGGCGGTTTCGGGCGGTCGAGCGCGCCGCGGCGCGCTCGACCGCCCGAAACCGCCCCAAAAGAGTGTTCCCCTCCCCCTGGCGGACGCGACGCGTCCGCCAGGGGGAGGGGTCAGGGGAGGGGGCAGCTTTCTACACGAGGGGCTACGCGCGCCGTGGGCGTCCATCCACGCTCCCCGGGAGGCCACTTGTGGGTAATGCATAGCGCGGGGAAGGGGGCAAGGGGATGGGGCGACGGTATAAGAGAGTGAGCCGCGCGCAGGGCCGGCTACCGCGTCCGGTCGGGTGAAGGCGACGGGAGCGCGGCTCCTCAAGTTAGCGCCCATGGGGGTTGGGGGTGGGGCTCCATCCCCGGCATGGCACGCCCCTTGCTCGCCCTGGACGGGCTGTGTCCGTCGCTGGCGGCTGCGCACGACGCCCCCTCTGCACAGATACCGTTCGGTGCGGTCAGCGGCGGCATCCCCGCCGCTTCAGGCTCGAGCAGCGGCGCAGCCGACCATACCTGAAGGAGTAGGACCATGCAGAAGAAGGTACGGGTTGCGGTCAACGGCTACGGCGTAATCGGCAAGCGCGTGGCCGACGCCGTGGCTCGCCAGGACGACATGGAGCTCGTCGGCATCTCAGACGTCGTCGTCGACTATCGCATCCGTGTCGCCGCCGAGCGCGGCTATCCGATCTATGCGTCCATGCCGGAGAAGATGGGCGAGATGAAGGCCGCCAACCTGCCCGTCGCCGGCACGCTGGAGGAGCTGCTGAAGAAGGTTGACATCGTCGTTGATGCCACACCCAAGGGGATCGGCGCCAAGAACAAGCCCATGTACGAGAAGGCTGGGGTCAAGGCCATCTGGCAGGGCGGCGAGAAGCACGAGCTGGCCGGGCTCTCCTTCGTTGCCCAGGTGAACTATGAGAAGGCGCTGAACAAGCAGTATGCCCGCGTCGTCTCCTGCAACACCACCGCCCTGTGCCGCGTGATGAACGCCTTGCAGAAGCGCGGCCTCATCAAGCGGGCCCGCGCCGTCCTCATGCGCCGCGGCACCGACCCCTGGGAGAGCCACAAGAACGGGATGATCAACACCGTCATCCCCGAGACCAAGGTGCCCAGCCACCAGGGCCCCGACGCGCAGACGGTGATGGAGGGCCTCAACATCACCACCCTGGCCGCAGCCGGGCCATACAACCTCAGCCACATCCACTTTGCCATCGTCGAGACGACGCGCTCCATCTCCACCGACGAGCTGCGGCAGGCCCTGATGGAAGAGCCCCGCATCGCCTTTGTGCACGCCCATGATGGCCTCGTCGCCCTCAACGCCGTCATCGAGCTGATGCGGGACCTGGAGCGGCCTCGCCACGACATGTGGGAGGTGGCCGTCTGGGAGGATGCCCTGGACGCGGACGAGACCGACGCCTACATCACCTTCCAGGTCGACAACGAGTCCATTGCCATCCCTGAGAACATCGACTGCATCCGCGCCCTCACCGGCATCGAGCGCGATCCCATCAAGTCGATGAAAAAGACCGACGCCTCTCTGGGTATCACCAAGAACTTTTTGCCCAAGACCGTCCAGATGCCCGAGATGGCGCCGGCCATGACCGAGGCGGGCGCCGCATATATGGCGGAAGGATACAAAGGCTCCGAGGAGCCCGTCCCTGCCATGCCGGCCGAGCAGCGGTAGACCGCTCCTGTGACCGGGCGAGCACGGCGCCGGGCGCGTCCTGTGCCGTGCTCGCCGGTGCAATCTCCCCTCCGCCTGCAGCTTCCTGCTGGCGGCTCCCCCTCCCGGACTCGAGACAGCCACAGTGATGGCCCTGCGCGCGAAGCGCTGAAAGCCAGCCTCTCCATCCTCCGCGCGCCGGTTTGCGCGGCCCGACGATTCACCTATATTGGGGCCACACACGTTTTCATGCGGTTGCCCCCTCGCCCACGGCACCCGGCACGGCAGAATCTCCGCTGAGCCCCGCCGGTGTGCCCGGCATGCTGTGGCGCGAGGGGCCGGTTCCTGACGTTGAGGGAGAGAACATGGCTGCCCACGAGCCCACCAAGGTTATCCTCGACACCGACATCGGCACCGACGTCGACGACGCCGTCGCCCTTGCCCTGATCCTCTGCTCGCCGGAGCTAGAGCTCGCAGGGGTCACCTGCGTCTACGGCGATGTGACCCTGCGCGCGCGGATGGTCCTGAAGCTTCTCGCCCTCCGCGGGGTCACGAATGTCCCGGTGATGACCGGCGCGAAGCAGCCGCTCCTCGGCCTGAGGCCGGTCTACTGGGCGGGTCATGAGGGAAAGGGGCTGCTCGAACCGGAGGATGAGGCCCTCGAGCCCGCTCCGGAGCACGCGGTCGACTTTATCGTCCGCGCGGCGCTGGAGGCCCCGGGGCGCATCCACCTCGTAGCCATCGGCCCACTGACCAACGTAGCCCTCGCCTTCCTGCGGGAGCCGCGCCTGGCGCAGGCGCTGGCGCACCTCACCATCATGGGTGGATCGGTGCGCGGGCCGGGCGCTCTCCACCTGCCCTACGCGGAGCACAACATCCGCTGCGATCCGGAGGCGGCACACGTCGTCTTTTCCTCGGGCGCGCCGATCACCATGGTGCCCCTGGACGTCACCACGCAGGTCACCATCCGGCCGGAGGGGGTTGCCCGCATCCGGGCTGGCGGCACGGCCTTCCACGAGGCCATCGCCCGTCAGGTCGAGCTCTATCCCCCCTTTGCCGCTCGCGGCTACACGCACATGCACGACCCCCTCGCCGTCGCCACCCTCGTCCAACGGGACCTCGTGCGCCTCGAGCCACTGCATGTCGACGTGGAGAGGGAAGGGCACCATGCCGCAGGCGCCACCCTCGTGCACGCTCCGTCACCGGAGACGCCGGCCAACGCCGAGGTCGCCCTGCAGGTCGAGGCAAGGCGATTCGAGGAGTTCCTGGTGGAGCGGATAGCCCGTTGAGGGGCTGGGGCTGCCGGAGCCGTCGCAGTCGCCCGAATCCTGGAACCCGGAGGGCCACCGGAGCGAATCTGCCGCCCTGGCTCGATTGACGCCTGTTTCGCTCCCGGCTATAATCCCAGCAACTGGGCCGCGCAAACGCAGAGGAGCACCATGGCGACCGGCTACGTGTACGATCCGCTGTTCCTCGCCCACGATATCGAGCACCATCCCGAGAACAGCGCCCGCCTGGTCTCAACGATGCAGACTCTGGAGCAGAGCGGCATCCTGCGGCGCCTGGTCGCCATCCCGACCGCCGATGTGCCCCCACAGGTGCTGACGGCGGTGCACGACCCTCTTTATGTCGACCTGATACGCCGGCGCTCCGAGGGCGGCGGAGGCTGGCTGGACCTCGACACCTATGTCTCGCGCGCCTCCTATGCGGTCGCGCTCCGGGCCGTAGGAGCCGTGCGCGAGGCGATGCTGGCCGTGCTGCGGGGCGAGGTGGAGAACGCCTTCGCCCTTGTACGGCCGCCGGGGCACCACGCTCTGCCCGGGCGCGGCATGGGGTTCTGCCTGCTCAACAATGTGGCCGTCGCAGCGCGGGATGCCATACGGTCCGGCGCCGCTGCCCGCGTGCTGATCGCCGATTTCGACGTGCACCACGGCAACGGCACGGCCGAGACCTTTGAGCGAGACCCTTCCGTGCTCTACTTCTCGACCCACCAGTATCCCTACTATCCGGGCACCGGCCGGGCCGAGGAGCGGGGCATGGGCAACATTATCAATGTGCCACTGCCGGCGGGCACGGGCGACGAGGGGCTGTCCCTCGCCTGCGAGCGGCTTCTGGTCCCGGCGGCGCGGCGCTTCCGGCCTGAGCTCATCCTCGTATCAGCGGGATACGACGCCCACTGGCGGGATCCGCTCGCGGGCTTTCAGGCCACGGTGCGGGGCTTTGGCCGGCTGGTGCGCATCCTCAAGGACCTGGCCACGGAGTGCTGTGGCGGCCGGCTGGTCCTCTCGCTGGAGGGCGGCTACGACGCACTCGCCCTCGGACACTCCGTCCTGGCCAGCCTGGCGGCGCTGGCGGGCGAGGAGGCGGAGGACCCGCTGGGCCCTGCACCCTCGCCAGAGCCGCCGGTTGAGTCGGTCGTGGCCCGGGTCGCAGCGCTCCACGGGCTGTAGGACTGGGGGCGACTCACCTGTCAGCACAGGCCGCAGGGCCCCGTTGGCCGTCTCTTCGGTTCCCCGGGCACATACTGAGCAGGGAGGTGCGCGCGGCGGTTGAAAAGCTTGCTCCGCCTGGGGCTTGCCCTGGTGGTGCTCTGCTTTGGGGCGGCGGGCCCTGCCCCCGCGCTGCTGGTGCGGGCCGGCACTACGCCCGACCGCCTCGCCTCGCTTCTCATCTCGATCTGGCCGGAGTATGACCGCCCGGAGGTGCTCTTCGTGTATCGTGGGGAGCTGGCCGCGGGAACGGCGCTGCCGGCCCGCATCACCTTCCGCCTGCCGGTCGAGCCAACCTTTGCAGCTGGCATCGACGAAGAGGAAGGGGTCCACGGCCTCCGGCCTGCCATCGTGAGAGACGGCTCGGGCGTCCTTGTGACCTGTGAGACGAGCTGGCCACGCTTCCAGCTCGAGTACTATCACGATGCACTGGAGAAGGGAGGACCGGCGCGACGGCTGGCCTTCGTCTATAGGGCTGACTATGCCATCGACGAACTGACCCTGGAGGTGAGAGAGCCCTTCGGGGTGGCTGACCTGGCGCTGACTCCGCCCGCCACGATCCAAAGCCAGGCTGAAGGCGGGCTGACGGAACACCGGCGCCTTGTGGGCCCCGTCGCCCGCGGCGACGAGGTCCGATGGCAGATCAGCTACACCAAGCGCGACCCGCGGCTGGTGTCGGAGGCGCTGGACCTGCCAGCCTCGGCACCGGTGCGCTACGACGAGGCGCCGGCCTCGTCCGTGCCCAGGAGGGAGGCCGGTGAGCGGGCTACCCGGGCACTCCTGGGTCTGGGCGGGGTGGCTCTGGCAGGCGCGCTCGGTCTATGGCTGCGGGGGAGGCCGGCTTCGAGTGCGCGGGTGAGCGCACCGGCGGAGGGCCATGCGCCCGCCAGTCGTGCCGGAGGCCGGGGCACGTTGAGAGAGGGCCGTCTGGCGCGGTACTGCCACTGGTGCGGCGCCAGCTTTTTCAGGGACGCGCTCTACTGCCGAAAGTGTGGCACGCCACGCCGCGGCTCGCAGCAGCCCAGAAGAAGCCGCGCCAGGCGCAGGTGACCTGGAAGGATGAGAGTACCATGGCAACAGAAGAGATGACGCAGGCCGTGCGCAGCGCGATCGAGGACCGCGCCATGTACCTGTACCTCCTCTTCAAGGAGATGCAGGCCGCCTTGGGCAATGACAAGGCCGAGGCCATCGCCCGGCGCGCCATCTTCCGATACGGGCAGGTGAAGGGCAGGGCCGCCGGCCCGATGCGGTCGCCCGAGGATTTCGTCGAGCATCAGATGCGGCCCGGCCGGCAGGAGATCTTTGACAAGCAGGTCGCCGAGCGGTCGCCCGGGCGCTGCGAGATACGCTTCCACTACTGCCCGCTGGTCGAGGCATGGAAGCGGCTGGGTGCCAGCGAGGAGGAGCTCGCACAGCTCTGTGATATCGCCATGGAGGGAGACCATGGCATGCTGAGCGAGACGCCCCTCCAGCTCCGCGTCCCCGCGACGCTGGCGAAGGGCGAGACCTGTTGCCGCCTGATCGTAGAGCTCAGGGAATAGGCCCATGCAGGTCGAGGTACACACGGATCCTTCGGCGTTCGACGCCCTGCGCGACGAGTGGGCAGCGCTCTTGCCCCGCAGCGCCGTCGATACGCTCTTCCTGCGGCCGGAGTGGCTGGGAACGTGGTGGAAGGTCTTTGGCCGGGAGGGAGCGCTCAGGCTCATGGCCGTGCGTGACGAAGGCGGAAACCTCCTGGGCATTGCCCCCCTCTTCCTGGCACCGGTGGAGGCTGACGCACGGCAGCCCGTGCCGGACCTGAGCTACGAGCGCCCGGTGCCGCGACCAGAGGCCACGCCCCACAGCACGCTCTTGTTCGTGGGGGGCACCGAGGTCTCGGACTATCTCGACCTCGTTGTCGACCGGGCGCACGCCCCGGAGGTGTACCGCGCCATCTTTGAGGCGGTGCTCCGGGAGGAGGGCTGGGAGTGGATCGACCTCCACTGTCTGCCGGCCTCCTCTCCGACTGTAGCAGCCTTTGGCGACCTGGCAAGGGAAGCCGGCTTTGAGTGGCAGGTGGTGCAGGAGGACGTCTGCCCCTACATCCCCCTGCCACGGACCTGGTCGGAGTATCTGACCCTCCTCGGCAGGAAAGAGCGGCACGAGCTGCGCCGCAAGATGGCCCGGGCGGCACGCACGGCCGAGGTGCAGGTCTTTGAGGTCAGAGATGGAGACGCGCTCGACAGGCACCTCAGTGCGTTCATCGCCCTGCACGAGGCCTCAACGCCCGACAAGGCCGATTTCATGCGCGACCCGCGGATGCGCCGCTTCTTTGGACTGGTCGCGACCATGGCGCTGGAGAACGGATGGCTCGACCTGAGCTTCCTCACCCTCGACGGGAAGCTGGCGGCGAGCATCTTCTGCTTCCGGTACGCCGAGGCGGTGCTCGTGTACAACTCGGGCTTTGACCCGCGGACCTGGCAGACCCTGAGCCCCGGTATCGTGCTCTTTGGCCATCGCATTCGCAAGGCCATCGAGGAAGGACGGCGCGAGTTCGACTTTATGCAGGGCAACGAGCGGTACAAGTACGACCTGGGCGGGCGCGACCGGCCCATCTACCGCCTGTTCATCCGCCGATAGCGTCACCCGCCCGACGGAGCGTGGTATGGCTTCTGCTGTGGGTGACGCAGTGCATCAAAGGAGGCAGCTTGAGAGGATCGATGGGGCTGCAGTCGAATCTCTGGACCGATCTGCCCGTAGGACCTGATCCCCCGCGCACGGTACACGTGGTCGTCGAGATCCCCAAAGGCAGCCGGAACAAGTTCGAGTACGATGAGCACCTCGGCGTGCTCAAGCTGGACCGCGTCCTCTACTCGGCGCTGTACTACCCCGGCGACTATGGCCTCGTCCCTCGCACGCTCGCCGAGGATGGCGACCCTATGGACGTGCTGGTCATGGTCAGCGAGCCGACCTTCCCGGGTTGTGTCATCGAGGCGCGACCTCTGGGCATGTTCCGGCTGCTGGACCGGGGCATCCCCGACGACAAGCTCCTCGCTGTACCCGCCACGGACCCCCTCTTCGCCGACTATCAGGACCTCTCCGACGTGCCCCGGCACTTTCTGGCGGAGGTAGCGCACTTTTTCCAGGTCTACAAGGACCTGGAGGGGGTCGGCGTCGAGCCGCGCGGGTGGGAGCCTGCGGTCGCAGCGCGGGCAGAGATCGAGGCGGCGATGCGGCGCTACGAGGAGCGAGGCAACCTGCAGCGGACGACCGCCCAGGCGTAAGCATCGTGCCGGAGCGGCGCAGGGCGTGACCTCGCCAGGCTCGGTCAGTTCCGGGTCAGGAACTGCACCTCCACCCCAGGCCCTGCTCCCAGCTTTTCCCTGGCGCTGCCGTTGCGCACGGCGATCTCCAGGTAGCCAGCGCTCCCTTCCAGGATGGCCAGGGCCCCCTCGGGCGCCTCGGCATATGCACGAACGACGGTGTCAATCTGCCGGCCCGCGATCCGCGCGCCACGGACGCCGTCCAGGGGCTGCCGGGAGGCGGGAAGCGAGGTGACAAGGTTGCCGAAGCGGTCCGCGTGGATGACGTGCGCGACCCAGGTGCCGTCGGGGCGACGCCTTGGCTGCGGCAGCGGAAAGGTCACCGGCCTCTCATGGGGTTGGCCCAGAGCGTGGAGGGGCACGCCCAGCGACAGGTGCGCGGCAACCGGGGCGAAAACGTCCCGCCCGTGAAAGGTGTGGCTGGTGTGCGGGAGCCAGTAGCGCCGCTCCGTGAGCCGGTACACCGCCGCAGGGCCCTCGGCGAGGACGTAGCTCAGAACCCCGTTGTCCGGCGCCACAAAGAACTGCTCGCCCACACGCGCGGCTATCGCCGCGCGCTCCCCGCCAACCCCCGGGTCAACGACCACGACATGGACGGTCCCCGTCGGAAAGTAGCGCCACGCCGTACCGAGCTCGAAGGCCGCGTAGCCGATGTCCTGCGGCGGCACCCCGTGGGTCAGATCGACCACGGTCGCCGCCGGGTTGATCCCCAGGATAACCCCGCGCATGATCCCGACGTATGCGTCGGCGAGACCGAAATCGGTCAGGAGGGTGATGATCGCCACCGCTACCCCCTCGCTGTAACAGCTCCGGAGAGATGATCGAGCCCATCTGGAGTCTAGCGCCCGGAGAGCCGTCGGTCAAAGGCGAGCCCCGAGCCGCTGCCACTTGGCCCAGACGGCTCCTGCGAGTATCATACATTCCGCAGCCCATTCACATTGCCCACCCCGGAAAGGAGCGCACTGATGTTCACCCTCACCGGCTTTGGGGACGAAATCTCGCCGGAGCTCGGCGAGCAGCTCGACCTCCTCGAGAGCGAGGGCATCCGCCATCTGGATCTCAGGGGCGTCTGGGGCAAGAATGTCCTCGACCTCACCGACGCCGAGGCCGAACGCGTGCGCAGCGAACTCGAGCGGCGGGGCCTTCGCGTCTCCGCCATCGCCTCGCCCATCGGCAAGGTCGGGATCGAAGAGCCCTTCGAGCCCCACCTCGTGCGTTTCCGTCGCGCGCTGGACCTCGCCGAGTTCTTTGCGGCGCCATTCATCCGCCTCTTCTCCTTCTATGTCTACGGCGAGGCACCCCGCTACCGGGAGCACGTGATGGCCCGCCTGCAGGCCCTCGCCGAGGCGGCCGAAGGGCGCAAGGTGACCATTGGCCACGAGAACGAACGCGGCATCTACGGCGACCTGCCGGAGCGCTGCCTGGACATCATCCAGACCATCAACCGCCCGCAGTGGCGCACGATCTTTGACCCCGCCAACTATGTCCTCGACGGTGTGCGCCCCTTCACCGACGCCTATCCGCTGCTGGCAGATTCCATCGCCTATCTGCACATCAAGGATGCCCGCTTCAGCGACCATAGCATCTGCCCCGCGGGCGAGGGCGACGGCGAGGTCCGCGAGGTATTGGCCGCCCTCCATCAGCGGGGATTCGACGGCTTCCTCTCCCTCGAGCCGCATCTTTCCGTTGCCGGCCGCAGTGGCGGCCAGACCCAGCCGGAGCTGTTCCGTGTGGCCATCCGGGCGCTGCGCGCCCTTCTGAGGGAGATTGGGGCGGAGTGAACGTTCATGTTGGTCGATGGGAGCTGGAGCTACCGATTGCTCGCCCCGCGGGGTCGGCAGCCTGACGGATTGCCCGCCCTCCCAGCGTGGCTGCCGACTCTGCGCGTGCGATGCGCGGTCCGCGGGCCTGCGGCCGCTCCAGCCCCACGCCGTTGCGCGGGGGCGGCCGTCGGCGAGCCGCCCGCCCCGTGCCCCAGTCTGGCCTTTTCGCGGCTATGGTACACTGCGCCCCCTGGTGTGCCCGGGAAGGCCCTGGACCTGGGAGGCGCTGTGCGTTCTCCCCACTGCATGCAGGGGGCTGACTGAAAGGGGGTGTTCGCGGGCGGCGAAGCCACCCGCGAACACCCCCTCCCATTCTGGATTCCCCGCCCC
>DYEI01000165.1 GCA_020725765.1 Anaerolinea sp.
GCGCGCTACGCGCGCCGCCGCAAAACACCCCACAAAAAGGGCTCCCTCCCCCGGGTCGGCCTGTGGGCCGACCCGGGGGAGGGGGCAACGGGGGTGGGGGCCCTCTCGGCACCGCAGAAGAGCCTGCCCCCAACCTCGACCACACCGCGTGTATGGGACACTTGATGAACTCGCGCGAACGTGGTATCATCGGCGCCATGTCGACCCAGCAGAGCATCGTCTTCCGCCAGCATCTCCGGCCCGAGCACGTCGGCGAGTATGTCCTGCTGCCCTTCGAGGTGCCGGCCGGAGCGGCCCGAATCGACATCCGCTACAGCTACGACCGCGCCGTGCCGCCCGTGCCAGGCGCGCCGCCGGGGAATGCCATCGACCTGGGCCTCTTCGACCCACGCGGAGCGGCTTTCGGAAGCGCCCGGGGCTTTCGCGGCTGGAGCGGAACGGCGCGGCAGGAAGTCTTTGTCGCGCCCGACGACGCCACCCCCGGCTACCTTCCCGGACCCATCTATCCGGGAGTCTGGCACGTTCTGCTGGGTCTCTACCACATCCACCCCTCCGGATGCGACTATGAACTGAGCATCCACCTCACCCCCGGGCCGGCGCCCGAGCCCACGCCCATCTCCTGGCCGGCGCCAACGATCCTGAAAGAGACACGCTGGTATCGCGGCGACCTGCACTGCCACAGCCACCACAGCGAGGCAACCGGCTCGCTCGAGGAGTTGTGCGCCGCAGCGGTGCGTGTGGGCCTGGACTTTCTGGCCGTTACCGAGCACAACACCATCAGCCACCATCGCCTGCTCGGGCAATACCGCACCGCAACCTTCCTGCCCATCCCGGGGGAGGAGGTGACATCCTACCTCGGCCACGCCAACGTCTGGGGGGCCGAGGGCTGGATCGACTTTCGCTGTCAGCGCGATGCCGACATGGCAAGGGTGATCCGGATGGCCCACGATGCGGGGGGTCTCGTCTCGGCCAACCATCCCAAGACCAACGGCCCGCCCTGGGAGTTCTCCACCTTTGCCGGCATCGACTGTCTGGAGGTCTGGCAGGGGCCGTGGTTTCTCTCCAACTACCAGTCACTGGCGATCTGGGACGAGCTCCTGCGTAAGGGGCGCCGGGTCGTCGGGGTCGGGGGGAGCGACGAGCATCAGCCCGCGTCCGGTGAGAGCGGGGCATGGCAGCGGCTCGGCCAGCCGACCACCTGGGTCTACGCTACGGCTCTCGAGCAGTCGGCCATCCTCGAGGCGATCAAGGCCGGGCATGTAGCCATATCCGCAGGGCCGCAGGGTCCGCTTCTCGAGTGCTGGGGCGAAGCCGGCGGCAAGACCGCTATGATGGGAGACTCGCTCCCCATCACCAGCGGAGAGACTGTGCGGATCACAGGGCGCGTGTGCGGCGCGGCCGGGCTCAACCTGCGCCTCGTCGGCCCCAAAGGCCTGATGGCCCTGATACCGATAGACAGCGACGATTTTGCCTTCGAGCACAGGCTGGCATCGCACGTCTCGACCTATGTCCGGACCGAGGTGGCCGAGCCCCTCGCCCCAGAGGATGTGAACGAACCGGCCGCACTGATGGTCAAGGCTTTGGGCAACCCGATCTACATTACGATCGCCTAGCCCGAGGCCGAGGCCGGGCAGCAGTTACACCCTGCCCGCGATAGAAGGGGGCCACAACACCGCCTCCGGACAGAACCGGGCAGGTTTACATACAGGCTGTCGGCTGGCGCTGCCACCCGCCGGGGGCGGGCAGCGCGTTCTGTATACGGTAGGGACCTTTCCAGGAGAAGATGCGTCCTCTCCGCAGCGCCTGGCCGCGCCGGAGGTAACCGCCGCCCGGCTCCTCGGCTGACCCTGCTGCGACAGGCACGTCGCGTCGCAGGCGGGCAGAAGGGAGGAGTGAGCCGGTGGTTAGCCCCGGGTTTACTCGTTGGGCCCTGATCATCGTCCTGGTGGCGTTGGGCCTCTCCCTGGTGACTGCAGCCACAGTGGTCATGGCCAGCGCCATCCTGCAACCCCAGGTCGTGCCAGGCATTCGTGTCGAGCCCGAGGTCGTCAAACCCGGCGACATCGTGCTCGTCACCGGGCGCGGCTGGCCGGCGCTGAAAGAGCTGGTGCTGGTCATCGCCCTCAGCCCGACGCGTGAGCTTGCCACCGAGCAGCTACTGCCAGTCGGAGCTGCAGCCGTGGCCCTCGACGGCACCTTTGTGGCCACGTTCGTCTACCCCAGCGAGGTACCCTGGACCGCCCTGCGTGAGGCCTGGGTGGTCGTTCGCCCGCCTGCCGGGAACCTGCAGGCCTCTGCCCGTCTCCTCGTGCGCCGGCCCCAGCCGACTCCGACACCAACCATCTGCCCGGCGCTGACGCCTCTGGCCGGCCAGCAGCAGGTGCAGGGGATCATCGTGCAGGTCGCCTTCGGCCAGGGATTCATCGTCATCCGCCCCATGGATGGCAGCCCCGACCGCGGCATCGCCATCGGCACCGCCACCGTAGCGTTCCTCGATGGCCGGCCGGCCACTTTCTCTGACCTCAAGGTTGGCCTTGCCGTGGCAGCCGTCGGCTGGTTCGACAGTGGCGGGACTCTCCTCGCCCAGCAGATCGTCATCCTCGCGGGCACCGCGGCAGCCGTCCCGGCTGTGCAGGCACCCATCGCGGTGTGTACCGCTGCGCCCGCCGCAGAGGTCAGCGTGTGCATTCCCACCGCTGTCTGCGAGCTGGTCTGCCCCACAGCCATCCCCATCAAGACGGCTACTCCCAGGCCGGCCGCGACGGTGTGCAAGCCCACCGCCTGCCCCACGGCCACGCCCGTCAGGCTCCCGACCTCCACCCCGGCTCCGACCTGTGCGCCAGCACCCAGGCCCACCTGGCCCACGCCGGTGCGCACCGACCGCTGGACCGCCGAGTTCTTTGACAACCCATCGCTGGCCGGCACGCCCGTTGCTGTCCGCGAGCACGAAGTCATCGACTTTAACTGGTTCCTCGGGCCGCCGCTGAAAGAGCTGCCTGTCGAGGGCTACTCGGTGCGGTGGACCGGCGTATGGCACTTTCCCCGGAGTTGCCGCTACCGGTTCCTGTTGCTGCTCAAAGGTGCAGCCCGCCTCAAAGTCGACGGCCGGGTGCTGCTGGACCTCTGGGGCTGCTTCCCGGCAGCCGAGTACCCGGCTGAGGCTTTCCTCTCGGCGGGGCCGCACGACCTTGAGCTCGAGTTCCGCAACACCGAGAAGGCGGCCCGGGTGCAACTGCGATGGGAATACGGCGCCGCTGCACCCTGACACGAGGGCTCCGGCGCCGCGCAGCCGCACGCGCGTATGTGGAGGCCTGTTCGCACCGTGGATCCCGGCTGGCTGAGCGGGAGCTGGATCAGCCCCGGGTCACGGCGCGGCGCGCCCCGGTTGGTGTGGCGCTCTCCTCAGCCGACAAGGACAAGCGCCGCAGTCCACAGGACGAGGCCGAGGGCGAGCCCGAGGTCGCCACTCTTCCAGGTCGGCCCCTTGAGGGATGCCCTCCCTGGGGAGAAGGCCCGCGCCTCGGCCGCCTCAACGATCTCCTGCGCGCGCCCGAGGCTCAGGGCGAGGATGGTCAATGCCAGCCGGCTACACGCGCGCCAGGGCCGGCGGCCGGGCCCGCCACGCAGGCGGAGCGCCATCCACGTGCTGCGGGCAGTTCGTTGCAGCACGGGCAGGGTGTTGATGGCAACGCCCAGCGAGAACCCCAGCCCCGCCAGCCCGGCCCCCTCGCCGAGCGCCGCCAGCTCGGAGGCCGACACCCTGGCCGCAAAGGTGTCCGCGGCGAGGAGCACCGCCAGAGCCCGGGCAACCATGCGCAGGGGCAACTCGAGTGCGCTCTGCAGCGGCTGGCCACTGCCCCAACCTCCTGCTGCCGCGCCGACCAGTGCCAGCCCGAGGAGAAGCAACCAGGTCCGCCGGTCCGCCAGCGATCGCCAGCTCCGCGCCCCCGCCAGCCAGGAAGCCGCGATCACCGTCCCAGGCACCCAGTAGATGCGCGGCCCCTGAAGCAGCGCCGGAGCAACCAGCGCCCAGACCAGCAGGCAGGCGTACCCGTAGACCCCTACGCCTCCCCGGCGGCGGGCTGAAGGGGCTCTCAATGCGCCAGCCTCTCCTGCAGGCGGGTGCCCAGATCGTGAGCCAGGAGACCCGCCGCGATGCCGAGCGCGAGGGGGATGCCCACCGCACACACCACGAGCAGCCACACCACCCCGCCCAGGAGAGGCAGCACCCGTGCCGTGCTCTCGATGAGCCAGCCGTACACCGCGATCACCCCGCTCCCCGCCACGAGCCCCTGCGCCACAAAGGGATGCGCCACCGTCCACAGCGTGCCGGCCGCGCCCGCCAGGGCGAACGCAGCCCGACCGGGCCTTGTCCACGGCCAGAGCACCAGCTCTGCCAGCAGGCTCTCGACCAGAATAGCCAGGAGCGGGCTCAGCAGCACGGCACCGACCGACAGCAGCCGCAGGGCAGCCGTCACCGCCCCGACCATGAGGACCGTACCTCGCCGCGGGATGAGCACCCGACCGCAGAGGGCCAGCAACAGGCCCAACGCCGTCAGGATTGCGCCACGAAAGGGCACACGCAGGGCATGCAGGTATGTGCCCAGGCTCGTCTCAACCAGGCCCCACGCCGCCCCCAAAATCGCGATGTAGACCAGATCACGCGTCGAGAAGCGCGCTCCCCCTGTTACGTCGCCAGCAGCCATGCAGCCTCCTCTTCCGGGTCCTACGCACCGTGCTCAGAGTACATGGGCACAACGGCGCCCTGACGTCGGCAGACGACCCCATCCAGCGCCACCCTCCCGGCATCCAGCAGCACAACGCGTTGCGCGTATCGGTGCACCAGCTTGTAGTCGTGCGTGACGATGAGCACCGTCATCCCGCAGGCATTCAGGCGGCAGATATAGTCCATGAACCGGCTGAGGTGCCCCCAGTCCTGCCCCAGGGTCGGCTCGTCCAGGATGAGGAGCTTTGGCCGCAGGGCGAGGAGCGCCGCCAGCGCTGTGCGGTGCCGCTGCCCTGCGCTCAGCGTGTGAGGCCGGTGCCGCCTGAGCGCCGTCAGGCCGACCGCCCGTAGCGCCTCCTCCGCCGGCCCTCGCGCCTCGATTCCGAGATTCTCTGCCCCAAAGCGGGCCTCCTCCTCGACACTGTCGCAGAAGAGCTGCTCATCGGGGGATTCCATCAGCAGGGCGACCTCACGGCCCGGCCGTGGTAAGCGCGGTGACCCGCCAAAGCGCATGCGGCCGCCGCGGAGCGGCAGGAGGCCTGCCATGACCCTAGCCAGCGTGCTCTTGCCCGCGCCATTGTCGCCGACCAGAGCCACCATCTCGCCAGGCCAGAGGGAGAGGTCCACCCCCCGTATCACCGTGCAGCTCTCATAGCCGGCCTGCACGTCCTCCAGCTCGAGGAGCGGCTGGCCTGCCGCGGGGCGGGGATGCGAGGGCACGATCAGCCGGTGCCAGGGCAGGTGCGGCACCTGCGCGGGCCGGCGGAGGCCCAGCCGCCGCAAGAGGGACCGCTGTGCCAGCACCACGCCGGGGTGCCCCTGCGCAGCGATCCGCCCGCGGTCCATCACCAGCACCCGCGACGCAAGTCGCGCCAGGTGACCGATCCGGTGCTCCAGCAACAGCACCGCAGTGCCTCGGTCCCGGGCCAACTGCGCGAGCGTCGCCGTCAGCATCGCCGTCCCGGCGACGTCCAGGGCGGACAGGGCCTCGTCAAGCACCAGCAGCTTTGGCTCCATGGCCAGCACAGCGGCAGCGGCCAGCCGCTGCTTCTCGCCGGCGGAGAGCACCGTTGGGGGGCGGTCACGCAGGTGCGCGAGGCCGAGGGCGTAGAGTGCCTCCTCCACGCGCGTTGTCACCTCTTCGGGCGGTAGGCCGAGGTTGCGCGGCCCAAAGGCGACCTCCTCCTCGACCGTCAGGCTCAGCAGTTGCGCCTCCGGCCGCTGCAGCACCACCCCGACCACCGCAGCCAGCGCGGACACCGGTTGATCGCGCGTGTCCAGCCCGGCGACGCGCACCCGGCCCTCCATATGCGCGGAGGTGCGGTGGGGAATCAGCCCGTTCAGGCAGCGTGCCAGCGTGCTCTTGCCGCAGCCCGAAGGGCCTGTTACGAGCACCATCTCGCCGGGCTGCACGGCAAAGGACACACCCTCCAGGGCAGCCCGATCGCCAAAGCGTACGGTCAGCCCCTCCACCTCCAGCAAGGCCAGCCTCCCAAACGACTGTGCACACTGGCCTGAACCCCGGTTGTCACCCCGGAGCCCAGGGATTCCACCCCGCCTGCAGGGTTTCTGCCGGCAAGTCCCTCAATTCAGTATAGAGTCTCCCCCCTGCCCGTCAAAGCCGCCCCGGAGGCCCCGGGTGTAGTTTAGCCTAAGCGCAGGCCCACCTGCACTGTTGGCGGGGCCCCCACCCCTAACCCCGCCCCCGCCGCAGCCTATGCATTACCCACAAGTCGGGCTGCAC
>DYEI01000166.1 GCA_020725765.1 Anaerolinea sp.
ACCGTCGACCTTCGTCGACGGGGAACGGGCCCCGTCCGCGAAGGCGGACGGTTGGCGCTGCAGGCGCCTCTAGCGCGCGAAGCGCGCGCAGCGCGACTTCAGTCGCCAGCTAGCCAGAGCGTGGCCACGCCGACCACCCACACAACCTCCTATTGGGCCAACAGAAGATAGAACCGAGTCCGCCGGCGGCCTCCTTTGCGACTCCTTTCCTCTTGACGTATAATCGCCTCCGTTGGCTGACCAGCACCGGCTGGGTCTTAGAGGGCGGAGCCCTCCGGGAGGTCAAATGGCTGAGACCGGCGCGCAGCACCAGCGGACGGAGCGGGAGGAGGCCCTGCGTCGCCGCCTCGGGATACCAGGCGATGCCGCACGGGTCCTCGTCTTCGGCGAGTCGAGCCACTGGGACCCGGACTGGCTCTATACCTCCGAGGAGTACTTTGGCCGGTACGTGTGCCGCAACCTCGATCAGGCCATCGAGGAGCTGCTGCGGGAGCCAACGCGGGTCTACTCGGTCGAGTGTCTCTTCTTCCTCCGCATGTACTGGGAGCGGCGTCCGGAGCAGCAGGCGAAGGTCCGGGCCCTGGTCAACGAGGGGCGGCTGCGGCTGACCTCCAGCGGTGTGACGACGGCGGACGCGATCGTGCCGCGGCCCGAGGCCATCCTGCGGGACTGGCTCCTCGGCCAGGAGTGGCTGCGCCGGAACGGGATGATCCAGGAGCCGCGCCTGGCCTACTTCACGGACAGCTTTGGTTGCTCTCCTGCCCTGCCCTCGCTCCTCAGGGCCGCCGGCTTTGAGTACACGGCCATCACTCGCGTCGATGGGATGTACTTTGCAGCCGCCGATTACGAGTCGGCGGGGCGGTTTCCCCGCCCCGGCTCCAGCGCCGAGCTGCTTGCCCGCAAGGAGCGGACGACCGATTTCGTCTGGCGCGGGCCCGATGGGGCGGAGGTGCTCTGTCACTGGAATGCCTTCACCTACGGGCAGGGCGATATGCTGGCACACCGCGGGCTCACGCGCATCTATCTTTTCCCGCTTGCTTTGCCGGCGCGCTCGGAGCGTCACATCGCCCGGCGGATCGGCACCTATGTGGCGCAGCTGGCACCGCTCAGCCGTACCCCTTACCTCTTCTGCCCGATCGGCTTTGACTTTAATCCGCCCATCCCAGGGCTCGTGCAGCTGCTGGATCGCTATAACAAGGCCGTCTATCCCACCATGGGGGTCTGGGCGATCAACGCCGGATTGGACGACTACCTGGAGCTGGTCGGCTGCTATCGGGACCTGCTGCCTGTGCTGGAGCTGGACCCGAATCCCTACTGGACCGGCTTTTACACCTCGCGCCCCTCGCTCAAGCGGCAGTGCCACGAGCTGGTGGAATCGCTCCTACTTGCGGAGCGGCTGGCCCTTCAGCCGGGCAACGAAGCGGCCGTGCAGACGATCAACGACGAGCTGGCCGATGCCTGGTGGACGGCAGCCACAGCCAACCATCACGACTTTATCACCGGCACGTCGCCGGATAGAGTCGTCGAGACCGAGCAGGAGCCCTGGCTGGAACAGGCCGCCAAGGCGGCACAGGCGGCCATCGAGCGCTTGCGCACGGGAGTGCCTGCGGTGCTGCGGTCGGCGAGCAGAAGAGCGGACCTCCCGGAGTGGCGTCGTGTGGACGGCGGCGTGGAGGTGCGAACGCCCCACTACGCCGTGGAGCTCACTGAGGATGTCGGAGGGGCCATTGTCCGCGCGTGGCATCCGGAGACGCAGGAGGCTCTCCTTGCGGGCGTCTCTAATGATCTCATCTGCTACCGGGATTCGGGCGGGCTGTGGCGGATGGGGCACGAGTTCCGTGGCGGGAGGCTGCGAGAGACCTCCCGGGCCAGCGTGCAGCCCGGCAGGCTCGAGGTCCGCGAGACGGCCTGTGGCCTCGAGGTCTCGTGCGTGAGCCGGCTGGGTGGCGAGAGCGTTGAGCGGGTAGCCTCCTTCCGCGCCGACTCGCCGGTGATGCGCTTCCGGGTGCGGGGTCGGGCGCCTGAGGGGTGCACGGTCACCGCTGCCTTTGCCACGGGGCTGCGGTCCAGCCTGCTGGCCATGGATGTGGCGGGCGGGGTGGTCGTGCGGCCGCGGGAAAAGGTCTATGTGCCCACCTTCTGGCCGCTGCAGAGCTTTTGGCATGGGCGGGACGACGAGAGCGGCCGGGGTGTCGCGCTCCTGCTCGGCCTGCCCGGGGCGATTGCCTGCCGGTCCGATGGCCGCGTGGAGGCGATCGCCCTGCGGAACGCCACGCGCGAGCGGGCGTGGGGTCTGCTGCCGATCCCGGCGACGCCGGCTACCGGCCACGAGCGTCACACGGTGGCCTTTGACTATGGGCTGATCTTTACCTCAGCAGGGGACTGGCGTGCCAATCGCCTCTGGGCGCTGGCAGGGGAGCTGCGCGGCGACCCGTGGTCGGAGGACGACAGGGGACTCGGATGGGAGGCGATCCCCGACCCCGTGACCGTTGACCGCGAGGAGGTCTGGATCACCGCCGTCAAGCCGGCGTCCCGTGGTGAGGGGATCATCGTACGGCTGTACACCCTCGAGCCGGAGGGGCGGGTCGTCCGCCTTGGCCTGCCTGGCAAGCGGCTTCGGGCAGCCTTTCTCTGCGACGCCCGCGAGCGGGACCTCGAGCCTCTCGAGGTGCGTGAGGGTACCGTGCAGGTGACCCTGCCCGGCGCGCTGGCGAGCGTGCGCCTGTGGCCGGAGGCCTGAGGGTCCGAACCCTCCTGCGGCGAGGTGTGCGGCGGCGTTGGAGGCAAGAGATGAGCGACGACGCGCGGAGACGCCATCAGATCGCTCTCGTTATCATCCTCACAGTGATTACGGCCCTCTCCTTTCTTCTCGCAGAATCCCTCGAGCCGCCCCGGGAGAGCCAGCCAGCGATGGGCGGTGAGGTCCGTCGGCCGGCCGAGTCGATGGTGAGCAGGGCGGCCTGCGTTCCTTCGCCCGGCGCGGCTCTGCCTGGGGTTGCATCGGGTGGCTCAGCCCGAGCGATCGGCCGCGCGATATAGGTGCTTCGTGTTGCTACGCACGGCAGTGGCAACGATCAATGGAGGTATGTGACACTGGCCGTTGGGCCCTAGAAGGTAGACCCTCGTGCTCCGGAAGATGGCCGTGCTCCTGCTCCTGCTGGGCATCCCCTCCCTCGCAGCAGCCGGGCTGGCAGGTGCCTCACACTCTCACGCAGATCGTCCCCCGAAAGCGCTGATCCTCCTTGACACATCGGATGTGCCCGAAATGCGCCGGGCCCTTGAGGCTGTCAGGGCGCATGGAGGCAGAGTCGTACACCTGTATCCCCCGCATGTGGCAATCGCCTACCTGTCGGCAGAGGCCGAGGCCGCCCTCGCTAAAGCTCCCGGCATCGTGGCCGTGCGGCGCGGGCGGGTCTCGATCGACGAGGTGGCGCGCTACGGCTCCCCTGCCCGCGCCGCAGCCGAGGCCTGGAATGCCGGCCTCGAGCCGCAGGCGACCGGCGTCCCGCGGCCGGGTGAGCGTCTGGCGCAGGCTCCGCCCAACGATGTGCGCGTGGCGCCGAGGGAGAGTGCGCCCCCGGGTGCTGCTGCGGGTGCTGCGGCTCCCGGATACTATGATACCAGCGAGTATATGATCGGCGATGTGGCGGTAGGCATCATCCTGCCCGAGAGCAGCGGGCCGGCGGAGGACTGGGACTATGGCCCGGCTGGGCGCCGGCAGCTCGTGGTGAGCGAGATCCAGGCGGGGCTCGACTGGTGGGCGGCAAACGAGCCGCGTGCAGAGCTGACCTTTGTTTACGATGTGCACTATGATGTGCCGACCGCCCACGAGCCGATCGCTCTCTCCTCGCGAGACGAGGGCATCTGGATTGGCGAGGCGATGTCCAGCCTGGGCTACGGTGGGGAGGCGAGCTACTTCACGAAGGTGTACAGCTACCTCAACGACCTCCGGGCCCGGTACCGCACGGACTGGGCGTTTGCCATCTTTGTTGTCGACAGCTACCAGGATGATGGGTACTTTGCCGACGGGACTTTTGCCTACGCCTATCTCGGCGGCCCCTTTCTGGTCATGACATACGACAACGACAACTGGGGCATCGCCAACATGGACACGATCACCGCCCACGAGACGGGGCACATCTTCCTGGCGCTGGACGAGTACGCCGGGGCAGGGGCTGCCTGTACGGACAGCTCCGGCTACCTCTGGGTGCAGAACCGAAACAGCCTGTACCCTGCACCCGGATCCTGCGGGCTCAACCAGGACTGCATCATGCGGAGCGCCCATGCCCTGCCCGCTCCGGCGTGTCCGTACACGCGGGGGCAGGTTGGGTGGCGGGATAGCGACGGGGACGGGCTCCTTGATCCGGTCGACACCATTGTCCTCACCCTGCGGTCATGGCCCCCAGAGATCAGCACGGGCGCGGCGAGCTACTCGGGCACGGTCAGAGACGTCCCATGGGACTCGCCCACTCGTGCCGACGTCAGCATCAACCGGATCACGGCCGTTGAGTACCAGCTCGACGGTGGCGCGTGGCAGCGCGTGCCGGCGGCGGATGGTGCCTACGATGAGGCGCTTGAGGAGTTCCATTTCACGACCCCGCCCCTCGCACGGGGCGTGCACTCGGTGTCCATCCGCGTGCTCGATCGCTGGGGCAGGGTCTCCGCAGTGACGACCGACACCTTTACGGTGGCCTCGGACGTGTACCGCAGCTTCTTGCCCTTTGTTGTGCGCGGGTGAGGGCGCTGCCGGCGGGCAGCGCGAGCGCGCCCGCCCGGAGACGCGTTCGGGCGGCAAGGCTGCAGAGCTACCTGGCCTGGAGGCCTGGTCGTCAGCGCCGGAGATTCTCCAGGGCGCGGTTGGCCTCCTCCGGGTCGAACGCCTCGGGGTCGAAACCGTCCTCCACCCAGTCCGAGTAGTCCTCGTGCATGGGATGGCTGGGATCGGCGAGCGCGTCGAGGAACTCGGCGTAGCCAAAGATGCCCCCGACGTCCTCCGGGGGCGCGGCGCGTTTGCCGGCGACCAGGACCGGGTAATGGACCCCGGGCTCGGGTTCGAGAATCTTTTCCAGCAGTACCTGGTGTTGCCAGTTGTCGCCAAAGTCGTAGATGTAGAGCAACTTGTCGTTCGGCTTTGTGAGCAACTGGTCTAGCCGCCACCTGCGCTCATTCGCCACGTCCATGCCGGCGCTGGGGTCGCCGAAGCTGCGCCCGTCCATCACGAACTCGTGCAGGTGCGAGTTGGTCCAGCCCATGATGTTCTGCAGGATGTCGTGCAGGTTGGCCAGCGTGAGGTTGCTCGGCACCAGAATGCGCCGCCAGATGGGTGGCCGCGAGCCGAGAAGCGTTACCTTGAGCTGATAGACCCTGGTTGGCCCTCGTCTCTTTGCGCCCACTGTGTGAACCTCCTTACCTCCGGCTCCAGAGCGTTGTGTCCATATCGTAGCATGGCACGGGGTCCATGGCAAGGCCACAGGCGTGACAGGAGTAGTTCAGCGAGGGACCCCCACCCCTAACCCCGCCCCGCGCCGCGGGGGCGGGGAATCCACAATGGGAGGGGGTGTTCGCGGGCGGCTTCGCCGCCCGCGAACACCCCCTCCATAACATAAGACGCCCCCTTCCCCGCCGCCTCGGCGGCGGGGAAGGGGGCCGGGGGGATGGGGTACCCTCCGGCAAGGGCCGAGGGACGGCGGCTAAAGCAGCCTGTCCGCCCCTGAA
>DYEI01000167.1 GCA_020725765.1 Anaerolinea sp.
CGCGGGCGGCGAAGCCGCCTGCGAACACCCCCTCCTACTCTGGATTCCCCGCCCCCGCGGCGCGGGGGCGGGGTTAGGGGCCTAACCCCGCTTTGCCCGCTGGGCAAAGCCGGGAATGCCCCAGGGGTGGGGGTGCCTCGATGGGCAATGCCCTCGCCCTACGAGCGAAGAAGGCTGTCCGCCCTTGGAGGGGGACAGAGCGAGGGGGTTCCCTGACGAGCCCGCGCCAAGCCGATGCCGACGGGCAGAGATACCAGCAGCCTGGCTCCATTCCGTGCGCTGAGCGCGAGTGTGAACACCTGCCGGCGCAGAACTGTTTGACAGCTCCAGGGCTTCCGGGTACAATGTCATCATTACCTTGAGCACATCATCCACACTCCGCAGGGGTATGGCGGGCGGCACGGGTAATGCTCAAGGCGAGGCAGGCAGACGAGGTCGTCTCCCCGCGGCCCGGCCATAGGGGCCGGCAGGCTGTCTGAGTTGGCAGCACGTGTCGAGGACGCCCACACCGCTCCATAGAAGGAGCGGCTGCGGGCGTTTTGCGTTCTTGTGGCACATCCCCCAGGCTTACGCGAGCAGGAGGGCAGGAAAATGGCTGAGCTCTGGATCGACGATACGACTCTACGGGACGGCGAGCAGACCGCCGGCGTAGTCTTTGCCAACAGCGAGAAGGTGCGCATCGCCCAGCTCCTCGCCGAGGTCGGCGTCCCTCAGATCGAGGTAGGCATCCCGGCGATGGGCGGTGACGAGCTGGAAGCCATCAAGGAGATCGTCGCTCTTGACCTGCCTGCCAGCATCCTGACCTGGAACCGTGCCGTCATCTCCGATATCGAGGCTTCGCTCACGACCGGCGCCAAGGCGGTCGCGATCTCCATCTCAGCCTCCGATATCCACATCGAGCACAAGCTGCGGCGCGACCGCGCCTGGGTGTTGGAGAGCATCAAGCGGAGCGTCGACTTTGCCAAGTCGCACGGCCTCTACGTCTCGCTGAACGCGGAGGATGCGTCACGGGCCGACGTGGAGTTCCTTTTCCAGTTCGCGCGGGCCGGTAAGGAGTACGGCGCCGACAGGCTCCGCTTCTGTGACACCCTCGGCATCCTCGATCCATTCCAGACCTACGAGCGCGTCAAGGCTCTGATCGATGAGGTCGGCATCGCCGTTGAGATGCACACCCACAACGACTTTGGCCTGGCCACTGCCAATGCGCTCGCAGGCGTGCGCGCCGGCGCGACTTACGTGAACGTGACGGTCAACGGCCTTGGAGAGCGTGCAGGGAATGCCGCGCTGGAAGAGGTCGTGATGGCACTGAAGCACATCATGGGCCATGACACCGGCATCCATACCAGCCGCCTGAGGGAGCTCTCCGAGTACGTCTCCCGCGCGGCCGGCCGGCCCTTGCCGGTGTCCAAGGCCATCGTCGGGGATAACGTCTTCGCCCACGAGTCCGGCATCCACGCCGACGGGGTACTGAAGGACCCGCGGAACTATGAGGCGTTCTCGCCCGAAGCCGTCGGCCTGACGCGACAGCTCGTGATCGGCAAGCACTCGGGCAGCAAGATGGTCAAGTTCAAATTCAGGGAGTTCGGGATCGAGTTGACCGATGAGCAGGCCGACGAGATCCTTGCCCGCGCCCGCCGCATGGCCGTTCAGGTCAAGCGCTCGCTCTTCGACAAGGAGTTGATGTACATCTATCAGGACTATCTCCGCGGCAACGGCAAGTCCTGACGCATCCTGCATCACGGGCAACCGTGGTGTGGCCGTGCCTCCACTCTCCCGGGCGCACCCGCTGTGCCGGGGTTCAGGGGCGGACAGGCCGCTATAGCCGCCGTCCGTCGGCCCTTGGCGGAGGTTACCCCATCCCCCCTTTCCCCGCCGCCTCGGCGGCGGGGAGAGGGGACGTCTTATGTTATGGAGGGGGTGTTC
>DYEI01000168.1 GCA_020725765.1 Anaerolinea sp.
CAGCCCGCAGGGCTGGCGAAGCAATCTGGCCTCCCGTAGTCGCGAAATGGTTGCAGTCCGCACCGACGATTCTGGGATACACCCTGCCAGGCCAATGGTCGTGCGGGACGCCGCTCGCCCAAAGAGTCAGGGCCAGGACCGGTACGAGTCCGCAAACCCGTTGAACGGGCTCCTTTGCAGACGATATAATCACTGTGAAAGGGGCTATGCTCCACGCCATTCTCTCAGTCGGCCGACAGTACTGAGTCTCTTGATGGCCTGCATCGGGCGGGCCCGAGGGAGGGCCCGGCTACCAACCGGACACGCAGCAGAGCCCATCGGAGAAGGCGCTGAGACAAAAGGAGGAAAGGTCATGTCCCACGGACGGCAGTTGTCTCGACGTGAGCTCTTGCGCTGGATCGGAATGGCCGGTGCCGGCGCCGCCGCCGCGACGCTCGCTGGCTGCGCCACGCGCACTCCAACCCCGGCACCTACAGCAGCGCCCACGAGGGCCGAGGAAAAGCCTACAGCAGCCCCGACCGAGGTCCCGCCGACTCCGGTGCCGAGAGCCGAGGGCGGGTATGCGATCTATCCCGACACCAAGGGCGAGATCACCTGGTGGCACTTTTGGGGTTCTCCCGTCCGCCGTGGCGCGGTGCGCCGCATCGTGGCGGCCTTCAACACCGTCTACCCCAGCATCAAGGTCACCGAGACGTTCGTCCCCTGGGGTGACATCTGGACCAAAGCGATGGCCGCAGTCGCCGCTGGCAGCGGCATGCCCGATGTCCTCGTCGAGGACCGGCCGCAGCTGTTTGTCCGGGCCAAGAACAAGGTCGATATCAGCCTCGCCGAGCTATGCAACCGCGACGGCATCGACGGATCGGCCTTCTGGCCGTTCACCTGGGCCGAGGCCACGGTGAACGGCGAGCCCTATGGCCTGCCCTATGAGACGGACATCCGCGTCCTCTTTACCAACCAGTACCTGCTCAAGGAGGCTGGCCTCGACCCGGAGAAGCCCCCCAAGGACTGGGACGAGCTGTTGGCCTACGCCGACAAGCTCGACCAGAAGGAGCCGGATGGCAAGCTCCTCTGCGCCGCCTTCTGGCCGACCTTCGGCAATGTCGGGCTCGATCACTGGATCTGGAACAACGGCGGCGACTTTGTCGACAAGGACGGAAACCCGACCCTGAACACAAAGGCGGCGGTCGAGGCGCTCGCCTGGATGAAGAAGTGGGCCGACCGCTACGGCGGCAAGGCCAACTGGGACGCCTTCGCGGGCACCTTCGGCCAGGGCGCTCAGGATGGGTTCATGTCCAGCCGCGTCGCCATGAAGGTCGATATCGCCGGCTACATGTCCTTCCTCAACTTCTACGACCCGCGGACCCCCGACAAGCAGCGCCTGCTGTGGACCGCGTCGCCGATCCCCTGCGCGCCGGGCAAGAAGCCGGTCAGCCTGTCCGGCGGCTTTGCCCTCTCCATCCCGCAGGGCGTGAAGAACATCGAGCCGGCCTGGGAGTTCATCAAGTACGCCACCTTCGTGGGCCAGGCGAGCTGGGCGCGCGACACCTTTGCCATCCCGACCATCGAAAAGGTCGCGCGGGAGGACCCCGTCCTGAACGCCGAGCCCAAGTGGCGCTTCTTCATCGAGGCCATGGCCTACGGCCGGCCCGGCTTTACGCATGCGTGCTATCCGTCGATGCTCGAGGTCCTCGGCCCGGCGCTGGACGCCGTCTGGGCGGGCTCGATGACGCCGCAGGAGGCGCTGGACGAGGCACAGCGGAAGGCGGAAGCGGAGATCGCCAAGAACAAAGCTGCCGGCGCGTGCTGATGCTTCCCGGTGACACTCAACAGGGCTGACGCCCCGGTGCCGGTGCCCGAGCCGCATCGGCTGACAGGGCACCGGCGCCGATCCTTACCTCTTTCCGCAACCTTTCCCACCACGGGAGGCACTGCGATGGCTGAGGTCTCGGCCGCGAGGCCGATGCGCGAATACAAGAGGCCCTTTCTGACCCCCTGGCGGCGCGAGGCGCTCACGGGCTATGCCTTTGCCATGCCCTGGATCTTTGGCTTCCTGACGCTCACCCTCGGTCCAATGCTCTTCTCGCTGTACGCGAGCTTTACGAGCTACAACATCACCACCCCGCCGCGCTGGATCGGCCTGGGCAACTATTCCTTCATCTTTTTGCAGGACCCGCGCTTTCGCATCTCGCTCTACAACACCGTCTACTATGTCATCGTCAAGACGCCGGTGGTCATCATCGTGTCGCTGGCCCTGGCCATGCTGCTGAACATGAACCTGCCCGGGCAGCGCATCTTCCGCACCATCTACTACCTCCCCACGGTGATCACCGGCGTGGCCGCCATCTTTCTGTGGGTGTGGATCCTGAACCCCGAGGGGCTGCTCAACCGTGGCCTCGGGCTCTTGGGCATCAGGGGTCCCAACTGGTTCTACGATCCGGCCTGGGCCAAGGGGGGTCTCGTGGTCATGGGCCTGTGGTACATCGGCGGGCCGATACTCATCTTCCTGGCTGGGCTCAACGGGATACCCTCTCACCTGTACGAAGCCGCCGAGATCGATGGCGCCGGCACCTGGGCCAGGTTCTGGAACGTCACCATCCCCTTGCTCTCGCCCACCATCTTTTACCTGGTGGTGACGAATATCATCGGCGCCTTCCAGGTGTTCAACTCGGCCTATGTCGTCAGCCAGACCGCCGGCACAAACCCCGGCGACCCTGCCCAGTCGCTGCTATTCTACGAGGTGTACCTCTTCATCCGTGCCTTCAAGGGCTCGATGGAGATGGGGTTCGCCTGCGCCCTGGCCTGGATACTCTTTGTGATCATCATGATCGTCACGGGCATCCAGCTGTGGTTGGGCAGCCGCTGGGTCTACTACGAGAGCTAGGGCTCTTGGTAAAATCTGGTAGAGGGAACGTATGGGCGTGGCAGGCAGGTGGCACATCGCGCGCAGCATGGTATCCTGGTATAGGGGCAAGCACGTTCAGAAGGCCATCAAGGACGTGCTGGCCTTCACCATCCTCACTCTCGGCGCCATTCTGTTCGTCGCGCCCTTCTTCTGGATGCTTTCCTCGGCGCTCAAGCTCCCACAGCACGTGTTCAGCCCGAACTGGATACCGAACCCGGTCGCCTGGAACAACTTTCCGGACGCGCTGACCAGCGTTCCCTTCCACATCTACTTCAAGAACTCGGCCATCATCGCCGTGGCCTCGACGGCTGGCACGGTGCTCTCCGCCTCCCTGGTCGCCTACTCGTTTGCGCGGCTGCGCTGGCCGGGGCGGGACACCTGGTTCGCCATCATCCTGGCCACGATGATGCTCCCCGGCGTCGTGACGATGATCCCGACCTATATCCTGTTCTCCAGGCTCCACTGGGTGAACACGTTCCTCCCGCTCACGGTGCCCGCCTTCTTTGGCGGCGGCGCGTTCAACATCTTCCTGCTGCGGCAGTTCTTCCGCACCATCCCCATGGAGCTTTCGGAGGCGGCACGCATCGATGGCGCCAGCGAGCTGCGCATCTGGTGGCAGATCATCATGCCCCTCGCCCAGCCCGCCCTCGCCACGGTGATCATCTTTGCCTTCAACGGCGCCTGGCAGGACTATATGGGCCCGCTGATCTACCTCTCCTCGGAGGACAGGTACACCCTCCAGCTCGGCCTGACCATGTTCAAGGCGGGGGGCGGCGGCATCCCCATGTGGCACTGGATGATGGCCGCCAGCCTGGTGGTCATGCTGCCCGTCCTCGTCGTCTTCTTCGTCGGGCAGAAGTACTTTGTGGAGGGCGTGACGCTCACGGGCATCAAGGGCTAGACCTTGCCGGAGCCTGCCGGGGCAGAGAGAAGTAGAAAGTGGAGCCCTTGCCCAGCTCGCTTTCCACCCACATCTCGCCCCCGTGGGCCTCGACGATGGAGCGAGAGATGAAGAGGCCAAGGCCAACGCCTTTGACCTCCCGGCCGCCGACCTGTCGCACGCGGTGGAAGGGGATAAAGATGGCGTCAAGGTCCTCCTTGCGGATTCCGATGCCCTGATCGGTCACCGACACGACCTCCCGGCTCGGCTCGACCCGGACCCTGACGGTCACCTCCGTACCCGGCAGCGAGTACTTGACGGCGTTGCTCAGCAGGTTCTTCAGCACCTGATCGATGCGCCCGGCATCGGCCTGCACGGGGGGCAGGTCCGGTGGCACCTCGACGTTGAAGCGGTGGGTGGGGGCCATCGCCGCGCTGTCCCTGACCGCCTTGCGCACAATCTCGGCCAGGTTGACCCACTCTATCCGCATTCCCAGGCGGCCCGTCTCGGCCCGCGAGGCCTCCAGGAGGTCTTCGACGAGGGCGTTCACCCGCTTGGCCTGGTCCACGATCACCTGCAGCCGGGACTCGAGCCCCGTCAGCGGCCGCCCCATCGCGACCTGCCGCTGTATGAGCTGGGCATAGCCCAGGATGGAGGTGAGAGGGCTGCGCAGCTCGTGGCTGACCAGGGAGAGGAACTCGACGCGCATCCGCTCCAGCTCCTTGATGTAGGTGATATCACGCCAGACGGTCACCGCCCCCTCAATTGACCCATCCGGTGCCACCAGCGGCGTGGCGCTGGCCAGCAGATGCCGGGTCGGCCGGCCCGGCCGCGGGAGGTCGACCTCGAGGTTCTCGACGCGCTCGCCCCGCAGCGCCCTCGCGGGCGAAGCCTCCTCCACCGTCTCCGGCCGTCCATGGGGCCCGGCAAGCTCGGCCTTGGTCAGGAGCTCCTCAATGGTGTCCCCCAATCGCACGCCCCGCTCCTCGAGCAGCTCCTCCGCCGCCTCGTTCATGAGGGCCAGCCGGCCGTTGCGATCAAAGACCAGGACCGCCTCGACCATCCGCGAGAACACGGCGTCGAGCCGCTCACGCCAGGTTCGGGTCTCCTCACGCAGCCGCGCGCTCTCGATGGCGCTGCCGGCCTGCTCCGCGAGCGTGGCGAGGAACGAGATGTCGGCCACCTCTGGCCTCACTGACGCCCCGAGGAGCCCGAGGACGCGCCCCGCGGCTTTAACGGGCACCAGGACCATGGCCCTGGCATCTTGCGCGAAGGGGCCAAGGATCGGATCGCTCGGATCGATCTCCCGAGGCCGCAGAACACGCGGCTCCCCGTCCATCACAGCCTGACAGGCCCTGCTCGTCCCATCCTCGCAGGCTGAGCCCGAAAGGCGCTGCGCGAACTCTCCACGCGCCACGACGGTGCGCAGGCGGCCGTTCTCAGCCAGCATGAGCCAGGAGGTGCTGGCATCGGTCACAATGATCATCATGTTGGCGATGACGCTCAGAATCTCGTGCAGGGGCAGCGCCGAAGCCGTCGCCCGGAGGATCTCCCGAACGGCGAGCAGGTGGAGCTGCTCACGCGCGCCATGTGTAGCAGAGACCTCGGAGGAGGCAACCTCCATCATTGCCCCCCTTCACGCTCGGGGGCCGGCTCTTTCCGTCTCACAGTTGGCCTCCCGATCATGTCCAGTGCACTGATGGGGCCGAGGGGCGCGCCAACCGCGATGCGCCGCGGCTCGATCTCCAGCTCGCGGATGCGCCGGTCGTGGGCCGAGCCGCGCGTCTTCAGCACCGAGATCGAGCGCCGCACCTCCCCGCCAGCCTCAACATAGCGCAGGAGGATCACATTGTCGGCCAGGAACGACACGTGTCGAGGGGTGATCTGATGGAGCGCGAACGGGTTGGCGACCTCTGTCGTCATGATGACTGCCACGCCTCGGCGCTTGAAATAGTCGGTGATCGCCCACAGATGGCTCTGATACCTGGCCCGATCCGGCACGGCCGCCTCAAAGGCCGTGATGCTGTCGATGGCAACAATCTGTGCCCCGAGTCGCTCTGCATGCTCCTTGACTATGAAGGCATAGCGATCCACGTTGAGCTCGGAGGGAGCTACATGGAGGACCTCGATGAGCCGCCTCCGCAGGGCATCCTCAAGATCCCAGCCCAGCGACTGCACGTTGCGGGCGAGCTGCTGAGGGCTCTCTTCGAAGGTCAGATACAGCCCGGGGATTCCCTGTCGCGCGGCAGCCACCAGGAAGCTCAGCGCCACGCTCGTCTTGCCGGTGCCCGCGCCGCCGCTGATAAGCGTGGAGGTGGCCCGATACAGCCCGCCCCCCAGCATGTCGTCGAGCCCCTCGATCTCCGAGCTGAGCCGCCCTGACGGCGCGGCATACTCCCCCACAACGAGCGAGGGCATGCGGGGGTAGACGACGATCCCACGTGAGCTGATGTCGAAAAAGTGCTCCCCGCCGTAGTAGCCGGTGCCGCGCATCTTCATCACCCGAAGATACCGGCGCTGCCGCTCCGCCTCCTCCGTGCCATAGAGATACAGTATGCCGTCGGCGATGGCGAACTCGGGTCCCTCGCGGATGTCCTCAGCCGAGTACTCGCCGACCAGGAGCGCGGTGACCTCCCAGACCGAAAGCCGCACCGCCAGGTCCGACGTGAAATGGCGAAAGTCTAGAGGGTCCAGGATGGTGTCCCGCAGGGCCCTGAAGCTATCGATGACGAGCAGGTCCGGATGAGTCTCTCGCACCATCTGCTCCAGCGCCTCCAGCACCGCTGTCGGACCCTGGCGGCGGAGGACGCTACCGAGATCACCATAGAGCACCCTCGTGCCAAAGAGGGCGGGGTCAAAGAAGGTGAACCCCTGCAGGAAGCGCAGCACCTTGATCGAAGGCTCGGAGATGGTGCTCAGGTAGAGACTGGTACGGCCCAGCCTGGCATTGGCGAAGAGGGCCTGCTCGGCAAGAATGGTCTTGCCGGTGCCGGGCATGCCGGTCACAAAGACGATCGAGTAGCGCGGGATGCCCCCTCGCAGGATGTGGTCCAGCCGCGCGATTCCGGTCGACACCCGTTCAGCCATGAGGGCGGCTGGTCTCTCGCCGCTCATGGTGCCTTCCCCGCCTCGCCTGCGGGCTCGGTGAGCCCCGGGGTTTCCAGGGCGGAGGCGAGGCGTTCGGCTACCTCTCTGCCCAGCAGTCGGGCGAGGATCACGAGCAGCTCCTCGGTCAGGTCGGCGAACGCATCGGCGACCTCGCGCGCAGACCGGCCCGCAGAGGCGCGCTCCATGGCCTCGAAACGGATGCCGCTGTCATCGTGCCTGATGAGGGCGAGCTCGGGATGCTTCTGGGAGGTCTCGTAGATGGCGCGCGCCATGAGCACATTCACCGTATGGATGCCGATCGACCGGACCATCTTCTCCCAGAGGGCAACCAGTCGCCGCTCGTGGGGTTCGAACTTGTCCTCCACCAGAGCCTACCTCCGCGATGCTCGGGCTTATCTCGCGCCTTCGCCCAGACGGGACGAGGGCTGGCGCCGGCAGGCAGGCCGGTGTGGCCTCTGCCCGCCGCCCGAGCAGTTGAGCATTAACCGTGCCGCGCCCTCCGGGGCGGCGCGCCGTGGCGAGCTCGACCGCCCGAAACCGCCCCAAAGAGTTCCCCGTGGAGTTTGGCCTTTTGAGGTCCTCGCCCGTCACTATGACCTCCATCCCCGTCAGCAGTCTTGTGGCGCAGTTCGTGCCATAATGCCCCACCCGCGACCCTTCCCCCAGGCGGGCACGTCGTGCCCGCCTGGGGGAAGGGTCATTCCCACAGGGTGTTTTGGGCTCCGCTGGCGCGCTGCGGCGCGCCAG
>DYEI01000169.1 GCA_020725765.1 Anaerolinea sp.
CGTCCGTCCCGGGGAGGGGTCGGGGGTGGGGGCATTACAGCACGAGCTGCGCTACACGACTGCTGGCGGGCGATGGAGGTAATCGTGAAGGGCCAGAACCTCAAAAGGCCAAACTCCACCAAACCCCATCCTGGGCTAGGGCCGGGCTGAGGCCCAGAAGAACACCCGGCTGCAGCCCAGGCAGTGACGCATCCTGGATGCACCCTATCTTCCAGAGTGTCTCCCGGGCGCAGGTGACAATATCATTCCTGATCGGACCCGTCGCGGCGCCCCATGCCTCCCGGCCTCAGTGCCCGCCACAGGCAGGACCGGCTTTGCCCGTCCTCACCCACAGTTGCTCGCCATCGGTCACAATCTCCACGTCCCCGCAGCGGTCCGTGCGCCAGACGTGGGCGCCGACGGTCTCGAGCCGGTCCAGAACCTCGGGCGCCGGATGTCCGAAGCGGTTGCCCGCCCCGACAGAGATGACGGCGACCTGCGGGCTGACCGCCTCGAGGAAGCGCAGGGTGGTGCCTTCTCTGGCGCCGTGGTGCCCGACCTTGAGGACGGTGCAATCCAGCGGCAGGCCCTCCTGCCGCAGGAGATACGCCTCGCCCTCGGCGGAGAGGTCGCCAACCAGGAGGAAGCTCGCCTTGCCCCAACTGAGCCGCAGGACGAGCCCGTTGTCGTTGCCGGGCGAGCGGGCGGCGATGGGCGTTGCTGCGGGATGGAGGACGTCCAGCTGCGCCCCGTAGCCGAGGTCGAGGTGGGTGCCGGCAACGGCGTAGATGACGCGTGATGCGTGAAACGTGACGCGTGATTGGAGGAGGGCCTGCCACGCCAGGCCGCTCGGAGTCTCGCGGGGGAGCGCGGTGTCGAGGACGATGCCGACCCGGTAGCGGCGGAGCACCTCGATCAGGCCGGCGAGATGGTCCTCGTCCGGATGGGTGAGGGCGACGAGATCGAGGCTGCGCTGCCAGGGCGGTAGCCTGTGCCCGAGGGCAGCCAGCGTGCGGTTTGGGTCTGGGCCGCCGTCGATGAGCAGGCGCTTGCCGTCGGGAGTGGTGATGAGCACCGCATCGCCCTGCCCGACGTCGAGGAAGGTGACGTGCAGCCGGCCATCTGGCCCGCGTGCGACGCCCCCGATCCAGATCAGGCAGTTCAGGGCGGCGAGCCCCGTGAGGAGCGCCTTCGTCGGGAGCTCGGGCACCAGGCGCTGCCAGAGGGCGCGCCGGCGGGCGGGGTCGCGCAGGTAGAGCCAGGCGCCCATGAGGCCGTAGAGGCCCCAGGGCAAGAGCTCGCCGGACGCGCCGAGGTCAACGGCGGCGAAGGGTAGGCCGCCCAGCGCCTCGACTGTGCGGATGGTGTAGGCGATGAAGGGCCAGGCCAGCCAGGCAAGGAGCTGCCCGGCGGGCCGGAACAGCAGCCCAAGGAGCGCGGCCAGGGCGCCGAGCTCCATGACCGCGGGCTGCACCGGCAGGATGAGCAGGTTGGCCAGGGGAGCCACAAGGGAGAGCCTGCCAAAGGTGCCCAGCGTGATGGGGAGGGTGGCGATCTGCGCGGCGAGCGACACGAGCACTGCCTCGCGCAGCCAGTCCGGGATGCGTAGTCCCGGGGCACGCGCGGCGACCCAGCCTTCGATGCCCGGCAGCAGCAGGATCAGCCCCAGGGTTGCGGCGAAGGAGAGCTGGAAGGAGGGCTCCCACAGCTGCCAGGGGCTGACGAGCGTCATGGCCAGGGCGGAGGCCCCCAGCCCGGTGAGGGCGTGCCCGGGGCGGCCGGCGAGCAGGGCGAGGAGCGTCAGGCCACCCATCAGGGCGGCACGGACGACGGCCGGGTCGGCGCCGACGAGGAGGGTGTAGGCGGCAAGGAGGAGGATGACGATGGGCGCCGCCGTGCGACGGTTGACGACCCTGACCAGCACGGTGCTGAGCGCGCCGGCGAGGAGGGTGATGTTAAAGCCAGAGATGGCGATGATGTGCCGCGTGCCGCTGTCGTCAAAGGCGGCCAGCAACGGGGCGGGGAGGCTGCTCTCGCGACCGAGGAGGATGCCGGCCATGAGGGCCGACTCCGGCGCCGGCCACAGGGCGCCGATGACGGCCTCGGCCCGGTCGGCGAGGGCGACGAGCCCCGCTCCGAGGAGTGAGCCTTGTCCTTGCGCCAGGAGCTCGACCTCGGGCCGGTCCGCCAGGGCATGGATGCCGCGGAGGGCCAGGTAGGCGCGGTAGGAGAAGCCGCCATCCTCCGGCGGCGTGCGCAGCCGGCCCGTCACCCGGAGGCGGTCGCCGTAGCGGTAGCGGCTCTCCCGGGGCATGCGGAGGAGGACAGAGTCCCGCACCTCCGCAGGCGCCTTCCCCGGGGCCGAGACGCTGTCGACCGCGAGGATGACCTCCGTGCCCGTGGCGCGCACCTCGGGCGCGGCGACGACCGAGCCGGTGAGGGTGACGGCCGGGCCGTCGAGGTAGGGCTGCAGCGCGCCCGGGTAGAGGGGGCTCAGGCTCAGGCGCAGGGCCCCGAGGCCCGCGAGGGCGAGCATCGCCCCGCCAAGGCGGGAGGTGCGGTCCCGGCGCAAGAGAACGGCGGCCAGGGCACCGCCCAGGGCTATCGCCAGCCAGGCGGGCCAGGGCCAGGCGACGCGCTCCGCCAGGGCGATCCCCAGGAGCCAGGCGAGGGCGAGGTAGACGAGGGCCAAGGGGCACCCCCCGGTTGAGCAGCGAATCCCAGGTTAGAATCCGGAGCCTTCTCGCATTCCCGCAGGGGCAGGCGCAGCCGGTCCCTGCAGGCTATCCTGCCCGTCGGAAGCGCACCGCCAGGTAGGGCCTGCCGGGCAGGTCGAGGCGGAAGCGCCCCTCCCAGGTTCCGGGTACCGGCGTGATGGTCATCTCCCAGGGGTCGATGATCTCGGCGACATAGGGTCCCCCAGGGAGGTCAAAGGTATGCACGGCGGGCTGGTGCACGCCAAAGTAGAAGAGGTAGTACTCGCCTTCCCGACCGGCGGCCTGCTCCCGCCAGCTGGCGATGACAGGCTCGAGGCCATCCTCGGGCCCCTCCTCGAGGATCCGCCGCAGGAAGGCGATGCGTGCGGGGCTCTCGCCGTGGAGCACGCCGCCCTTGGACCACCAGAGAATATCCTCTGGATGCCGGTAGGTCTCGCCGTGCCCGACGTAGCCGCCGCCGACGGTCCCCAGCCAGAAGCGGTGGACGAGCTCCCGGGCGGAGATGTTGCCCCAGGTCTCCTCGATGTTTCCCTCGTAGCAGCACTCGTCGACGACGACCGGCTTGCGGTAGGTGTTGCGCCACTCGCGGACCCGACCGAGGTCTGAGTGCTGGATGCTGCAGTGGGTCACCCAGGGCTTGGCGTGGTCGTAGAAGGTGTGGCAGTTGTGCACGGAGCGGAGGTGCTGGTAGGGGTCGCTCTCCTGAACGATGCGGAAGAACCGGTCCCAGTCGGGGAGGGTCTTGCCCTCCATGATATCGAACTCGTTAGCGAGCGACCACCAGACGTTGCGGAAGGCGCTCAGGCGGGCGACGACGTAGCGCAGGTACCGGTCGTCGGCTTCGGCGCCCATCCTGCTGAAGCCCCAACGGTCATAAGGGTGAAAGAGGATGACATCGGCCTCGATGCCCAGGTCACGGAGCTGCGCGATGCGCTTCTCGAGATGCCGGAAGAAGGGCGGACTAAAGCGGGCCAGGTCCCACCCGCCGGAGGCACTGCGCTCGAAGGGGTAATAGACCGGCTCGTTCTTGTTGTAGGCATAGTCCTTGGGAAAGACGCACATGCGTAGCTTGTTGAAGGGCGAGTCCCTCAGGGTGCGCAGGGTCTGCTCCTCGAGGGCGTCGCCCTGGTGTACCCAGGCGTAGCAGGTGGTACCGATGGGGAAGTAGGGCGAGCCGTCGGCGTAGGCAAAGTGATAGGTGCCCCTCACGTAGACCGGCCCATGGTTGCCAGCCGTGGGCTCGATGCACACGAGCTCTCCCGTGTGGCCGTCGAGCTCGGAGACGTTGCTGCGCGTGACGTAGCGCCAGGTCCCCAACGTATCGGGCATGAAGCGAATGCGGTAGGTGCCTTCGCCGTCGTAGAACCCATCGACCGACATGGTGCGGTGACGGTAGGTGAACTCGGCGCTCAGGCTCACATCGAGGAAGGGGTTGCCGTGCTGCGGACCCTGCAGGGTGATCTCGTGGATTCCCCAGCGCTCAACGAGCGGCGGCTGCTGCTGCTGTGTCATGGTGTCTGTACCTCCGAGTCTGGATGGCCAGCAAAGAGGGCCGCGTCGGCTGCCACCGTCGGCGCTGGATGTCGGCGCCGACGGTGGACGAGGCGCGTGTCACGGTGCCTGCTCTGCCTCCGCGCGGTCTGGCACGGCCGGCGCCGAGGGTGTGCCACAGGGCTGGAGGAGGCCGGCGAGCACAGCCAGAGTATCATGAGATGGATGGGATGTCAATAGGGCGGGGCTGCACACCTGTTCAGGCTCGCATCCAGCGCACGGCACGGGGACAGGCTGCTGGTAGCCCTGGGAGAGGGGGAGGCATAGGCGTTGACTTTGCCCTCCCGCGGGCTCACGGAGGGCATCCCGTCCAGGAGCCGTTGCCCCTGCAGTCGGCACTATCCTGTCTCCGACCGCTGGGGTCGCTCCTCTGCAGCTTTGCCCCATCCCCCCGCCCCTCGCTTCCTGCGCCGCGCAAGCGGCGGGGAAGGGGGCGCTTTCCTGTGAGGGGGTGGAGTTTGGCCTTTTGAGGTCCTCGCCCCC
>DYEI01000170.1 GCA_020725765.1 Anaerolinea sp.
GGGGGATGGGGTAACCTCCGGCAAGGGCCGACGGGCGGCGGCTAAAGCAGCCTGTCCGCCCCTGAAACCTGCAGGGGAGGGGGCTCCCAGAGACAGGGCCGCCGGGCGTCATCCCAGCAGCCTCTGTACGAGGTCGACGGGTGCGCTCCGGAACGGCAGATTCGCCGCTTCTGCGGCAAGAGACCGCCTGCGGGCATGGTTCTCGCTCAACAGCAGGTGGCGGCGGGTCAGAGCTCGCCTCAATCATACCGGCGGTGGGCACGAATGAGGTCTCTCTCATCGGAGCTGTTGCGCGCTCTGCTTGTGGTCCTTGTGGCTCTGGCGGTGATGCTGCCTGTTGGGCTCTGGGCGCGGGGGCGTGCTGTGGACCAGCAGGTCCTGCGCTGGATCAATACGGACGTGGCCGATCCGATTCTCGACCTGCTTGCGGTGCTGGGCTTTATCCTGGGCAGCGTGTGGTTTGTACTGGCGCTTGGGGTGGCCTTCTTTCTCCTCGGGAGGCGCAGGCTGGGCGTGAGCTTGTTTCTCGCCAATCTTTCCGCGGCGCTGATCGTGGCCGGGCTCAAGCTCCTCCTCAACGAGCCCCGGCCCTGGGAGGTGCTTACCGGCATCCGCGTGGTTGGGCAGCCCCTCGTCGGGCAGGGGTACCCGAGCTCGCACGCGGTGGTGGCCTTCCTCACGACCTACCTCCTCATCCGCTACTACGCGCCGGGGTGGCCGATCAGGGCAGTGCTCTATGGCCTGGCGACGCTCGTGGCCCTCTCTCGGGTCTACGATGGAGAGCACTTTCCGACGGATGTGCTGGTTGGCGCCCTCATCGGGCTGCTCTTCGGCTACCTGTGGGTGCGCCTGTGGCCGTGGTTGGAGGCGCGCGCTGGCAGGCGGGGGGAGACGGGATGAGCGCTCTGGCGCTCTCCAAAGGGCTTCAGGGCGGTGCGGGGGATCTGATCGGTCGCATCGCCGGCCTGCTGTCGGCCATCGACCTGTACTGGCTGGCCGCCGCCCTCGCCCTCGCGTTCTTCGGCTGGCAGCGGCGGCGTGGCCTGGTGCTGACAGCCGTGAACACCGCGGTGCCGTGGCTGCTCCTGCGCGCCCTCGGGCTGCTCCTGCTGGCAGTCGTGCCGTGCCTGGCGCGCAACGCCGACGCGGCGCTGGGCCTTGTTGTGGCGCTTGGCCTCGCCCTGCTCCTGCGCCTGCGGCTGTGGCAGCGTCGCCTGTGCCTGGCGACTGTGGCAGTGGGCGTCCTGGCGCAGGCGCTGGCGGCGGGGTGTCGCATCTCGGCAGGGCTGGTGGTCGCCGTGGGCGTGGCGCTGGCTGCGGTGATAGCGTACAGGGTCGCACGGGGCTGGCTGCTGACCCGAGGTTACTGGCAGCGCGCTGCCGCCCCGATCAACGAGTGGCTGGCCCGTCAGGCGCGAAGCCCCATCACGCCAACGATGCGCGCGGTGCTCGAGGCGCGCCTGCGCCAGCACCTCGGCTTTACGATGGAGAGCCTGGAGCCTCTGGGTGCGGCCGGGGTGCATGCCTCGACGCCCATGGTCGTTGCCGGCTGCGGCCCCGACGGGGTGCGCCGGCGCTACCTGGCCAAGATCGTGAGCGGCCAGAACTGGCAGGTGAACGTGGCCGTAGAGCTCTTGCGGTACCTTGAGAGCTGGCGCCGACGCAGGCTGGGGAGGGTGCTATGGCCTTCGCTCAGGGCCCTCGTGGAGCACGAGCACTATATGCTGCTCTTCCTGGCCGATGCCGGGGTCCCGGTGCCGCGCCCCCGCGGCCTGTACCGGCTGGAGCGGAGCGCCTACGCCCTGGTCAGCGACTTCCTGGAGAGCGCCCGGCCCCTTCAGGATGTGGATGCGGTCTCGCTGGCCTTCGTAAGGCAGGCGCTCCTCGCGCTTCGCCGCATGCGGGAGCTGGACTGTGCGCACAACGACGTGAAGGATAGCAACATCCTCCTCCTGCCCGACGACGGCGTGGCCTTTGTGGATGCGGCCATGGCCACGAGCGTTGCTGGGCCTCGGCGGCGTGCCCACGACCTGGCCGACATGCTCGTCTGCCTGGCGCGGCACCATGAGAAGACGGCCGTGGTAGCGGCAGCTCTCGAGCTTATCGGCGAGGACGGCGTGCGGGAGGCCCGACGGTACCTGCACCATCACCTGCTCAATCCCGAGCTGCAGAAGCAGACCCCCGTCGACCTTCCCCGTGAGCTGCGGCGGCTGATCCCAGGGGAGTGAGCCGGCTCTGACCCTCACTCGGCCAGCAGCTCGCGCACCCTCGCCATTAGGGTCGCCAGCGTAAAGGGCTTCTCAACGAAGGCGGTGTTCTTGTCCAGAGCTGCGAGGTTGCCCACAGCGTTCTCTGTATACCCCGAGATGAACAGCGCCTTGAGCTGAGGGTAGCTCGCTCGCAGGCGCCGGGCCAGCTCGTCGCCACCCATCTGGGGCATGACCAGGTCAGTCACGAGGAGATCGATCGGCCCTCGATGGTGCCGCGCGGCCACTCCGAGCGCCTGCGGGCCGTTGGCTGCCTCTAGCACCACATAGCCCGCCTCGCGCAGGCCGCGCGCAGCAAAGCTGCGGACCGCGGCATCGTCCTCGACGAGGAGCACCGTCTGTGCGCCGAGCAGCTCGAGGGCGTCCGTGGGGTCCTCGACCTCTGCCGGCGGCTCGGGCACGCGCGGGAAGTAGATTTTGAAGGTCGTGCCCTTGCCCGGCTCGCTGTAGAACCAGATGTGGCCCCCGTTCTGCTTCACGATGCCATAGCTGGTGGCGAGGCCCAGCCCCGTACCCTTGCCAGGCTCCTTTGTGGTGAAAAAGGGCTCAAAGATGTGCGCCTTGACCTCATCGGTCATGCCGCAGCCCGTGTCGCTCACCGCCAGCATCACGTACTCTCCGGGGCTGACATCGACATGCTGCCGGGCATAGCCGGCGTCCAGCGTCACGTTGGCCGTCTCGATGGTCACCTTGCCGCCAGATGGCATGGCGTCTCCGGCGTTGACCACGAGGTTGATGAGGACCTGCTCGATCTGTCCCGGATCGACGCGGACCGTGCCCAGGTCCGACCCAGGGATGGTCAACAGCTCGACGTCCTCACTGATCAGCGGACGCAGCATCCGCCCGAGGTTGATGATGACCTCGTTGAGGTTTGTGAGGACGGGAGCGCTCGGCTGGCGCCGCGAGAAGACGAGCAGCTGGCGGACGAGGCTCGTGGCGCGGTCGGCCGATCTGAGGACCTGATTGAGGTCGTCCCGGGCGGGGCTATCGGGCGGAAGCGCGTCCCGCGCAAAGGTCGCATAGCCGGTGATGGCGGTGAGGAGGTTGTTAAAGTCATGGGCGATGCCGCCAGCAAGCCGGCCGATGGCCTCCATCTTTTGCGACTGGCGGACCTGGTCCTCGAGGCGCTTGCGCTCGGTCACGTCGTAGCAGGAGGCCAGGTACCCGGCGAAGCGGCCGTCGAGGTCGCGGTAGGGCCTGCCCACGATAAGGAACCAGCGGTACTGACCGTCGTGGCGCTTGAGGCGGCACTCCAGCTCGAACCGCTCTCGAGCCGGCAGGGCGCGGCGCAGCGCGCCGCCAAAGGCAGCGCGGTCCTCCTCGTGGACGCTTTCCAGCCAGCCGTCGCCGGTCTCCTGCTGCATCGTGCGGCCAGTAAAGGCCTGCCAGCTCTTGTTGCAGTAGTCGCACCGTCCGTTGGCGTCGCAGCGCCAGATAAGGGCAGGGAACTCGTCGAACAGGCTCAGGTAAAAGTCGCGAGATCTGGCGACGGCCTCCTCTGCCCGCTTGCGCTCGATGGCGTGGGCGAGTTGTCCCGAGACGAACTGGAGCAGCCAGAGGTCGTCGGAGGTGTAGGCATGCGGGTTCTCATAGTTCTGCACAGCCACGACGCCGATGATCCTGTCATCGAGCGCCAGCAGGGGCGCGCCCAGCCAGATGGCCGGCAACTCCCCGATGATCTCGATCTCACCGCGGGCGACGAGGTCCATGATGTCGTCCCTCGTGGCCAGCAGGCCCTCGCCCGTGCGCATGACGTACTCGGTGAGACCTCGGGCGGGCTTTCTGGAGTAGCTGGAATCATAGCCGGAACCCGGGAGGGTCTGGTCGGCGTAGTATGGGAAGACGATCCGGTCCGTCTCGGCGTCGTGGATGGCGATGTAAAAGTTCCGGGTGTCCATGATGGCGCCGAGGGCCTCGCGCGCAAAGCCGGCCAGCCCCTCGACGTTGGAGGAGCGGTTGGCCGCATCGGCGATCTGATAGGCGATCTCCTGCACGAGCGACATCCGTCGGCGCTCGCTGACGTCCCTGACCGTCACGACGGCCCCGGTGATGTTGCCGGCAGCATCGCGGAGGGGATGGGCCCGGATATTGAGGTGGTACTCCGGCCTGGACAGCCCCGGCTCACGGAAGGGGAGATCGCTGATGGCTACCGGCTGCCCGCTCGCCAGCATCTCGGCGTAGCGCTCCCTGAGCCTGGCCTCGCTCAGACCGGGAAAGTGGTCGAAGAGGCATCTGCCCAGCACCTGCTCGCGCGGCACCCCCGACACAGCCTCGAGCGCTGCGTTCCACAGCAGGGCTCGCCCCTCCGGATCGATGACGCAGATGCCGACGGGCATGTTCTCCACGACCGCGCGGAGCAACTCGCCGGTATCGCGTGCCTCCTGCAGGGCCCGCTGCTCGTCCAGGCGTGCCCGCTCGAGGGCGGCGAGCAGGTCGTTCATTGAGCCAGCCAGGCTCGAAAGCTCGTCCCGCCCGGCGATGGGGAGCCGTGCGGAAAGGTCCCCGCTGGCCCGTATCGCCGACGCGGCCTGCCTGAGCCGCGAGACCGGCGCGAGGATCGTCTTCTCCAGCACCGCTCCCAGGGTTACTGCGCCCAGCACGATCCCTCCTATGAACAGGGAGTACACGAGGTAGCGGCAGGCTGCTTTGCCGTGGGCGTAGATGTACCGTGGGATATCGAGATGGAGCACTGCCGCCGGCCTGCCCTCCGGGTCGCTGAGCCAGGCAAAGGCTGCCAGGCGGTGCTCGCCCTGTGGTATGATGATGGCGTCGCCCAGAGTAGCGCGAGCCATGGTCGCCGGGACAAGGACATGATCCGGGCGCAGGATATCCAGCGGCGCACCCGCAGCCTCGGAGAGGGACCGCAGACCCTCGCCATCCAGGTATCGCCCGAGGATCAGCGCCCCGCGGATCGGCCCCTGTCCATCGCTGGTCATGATGGGGCGGGAGGCTATGAGTATCGTGCTCTGCGGGAGCGCCAGCAATCCAGCGGCCGAGCTTTCTGGCCCCTCCAGACGCAGGAGGCTCGCATCCGGACTGAGGAAGGCGCGCAACCCCTCAGGCGGCGGCGCCTCAGCCCCGCTCTCAGGGTCGTAGCCCTTGTAGCAGGCGATCTCGCCGGACGGGCGCACAAAGACCACCAGGTCGATGCCAAGGTTCTGGAAGGAGGCGCGGGAAAGGTTGGCCTCCACGTACTCCGGGTCGAGATCCTGCATGAAGGCCCAGGTATCATCCCAGAGGGCCCAATCCCCGGCGGTCGCACTCAGCCGCGCCAACTCCCAGGACAGGGCGGTCCGTGCCCGGTCGAGGCTCTTGCGGGCCTCCTTGTCCTCCAGGTCACGAAAGCTTTGAAGGAGAATGGTCTGCGTGCCAAGGCTGAGGGCTGCGAGCAACACCAGCAGGGTCAGGCCGATGATGAGCAACGTTTTCAGTCGTAAGGACATCCCCTCTGCTCTCCTGGGCGATGGGCGGCAGGTGAGACGCTGCTCCCGTATGCGTAAAGGGTGCGTAAGACATGGTAACGTTCCCCGATATGTGAGTAGGCCGAGGCTGTCGGTTTCATGCGCGGGATGGGCGTTCGCGGTGCGGCGAGGAGCGGGGATCGACACCGCGACGGGAAGGAGGATGTCCCATGGGCGGTAACTTTGCCGTCCCGCGAGGGAGGTCCCATCCAAGGCGCTGCCCCTGCAGTCGGCAGGGTCTCCTATCTCCGACCCCAGGGGTCGCTCCTTTGCAGCTCTGCCCCATCCCCCCGCCCTCGACTTTGGCCTTTCGGAGCAAGACCCGCGGTACCGTCCAGAACTTGCCGAGATGACCTCCAGCCAAGCTGCGTCCGAGGTGCCCCTCCCCCTCGCCCCCTCCCCGGGACGGACGCCGCGGCGTCCGTCCCGGGGAGGGGGAAGACATTA
>DYEI01000171.1 GCA_020725765.1 Anaerolinea sp.
CCCCCCCCCCGGGCAGGCGCCAAGCGCCGGCCTGGGGGAGGGGTCATAACAGATGGGCGGTTTCGGGCGGTCGAGCGCGCTGCGGCGCGCTCGACCGCCCGAAACCGCCCAAGAAAGGGAGTTCCCCTCCCCCTGGCGGACGCGACGCGTCCGCCAGGGGGAGGGGTCAGGGGTGGGGGTGGCTCCGCGAGATGTTGCGCAGGCCACGGGCGCCTACGCTACCCCCAGGCCACTTGTGGGTAATGGGGCGGCTTGCGAGCCGCCGCCGATACTTTGACTCCCGGCGTCGCCGGATGTACAGTAACGCCGTCACTGGCCGCCGCTAACAGAGGGAGAAAGCCGTGCCCTACTCCTACTACTACGCCTTCAGCGTCCTCCTCTCCGCTTTTCTGCTCTTCCAGGTCCAGCCGATGGTCGGCAAGTACATTCTGCCGTGGTTCGGCGGAACGCCGACGGTATGGTCGGCTGTGCTTCTCTTCTTCCAGGCGCTGCTGAGCGCCGGCTATGCCTACGCCTACTGGCTGCTGGGCCGGCGGAGGCGCCTGCAGGGCCTGGTCCATCTCGGCCTTTTGGGCCTCTCGGCGGGGCTGCTCCTGGTCGCGGCCCTGAGCTGGCGTTCGCCCCTTACCCCCAACGAAAGCTGGCGGCCGCAGGGCGGTGGACTTGCGGTGTGGGAGGTCTTCCGGGTGCTGGCAGTTTCGGTGGGTGTGCCGTACTTCCTGCTTTCGGCCAACAGCACCCTCATGCAGGCGTGGTTTGTGCGGGAGGGGGGCCGGTCGCCGTATCGGCTCTACGCCCTCTCCAACCTGGGGTCGCTTGCCGGGCTGGTCAGCTACCCCCTGCTCTTCGAGCCGCGGCTCACCCTGCGCATGCAGGGCTATCTCTGGTCCCTGACCTATGGCGTGTTTGCGGTGTGCGCCGGCTATCTGGCGCTGCGGGCGCGGCGGCAGGGCCCGCTCGCCGGTCAGGAGGAAAGCATCGCCGCAGCGCTCAAGCGTCCCGGCCTGGGGCGCTACCTCCTATGGGGGGCACTGGCCGGCTGCGCCTCCGCGTTGCTCGTGTCGGTGAGCAACCAGATCACGCAGGAGGTTGCGCCGGTCCCCTTCCTGTGGGTGCTGCCGCTGGCCATCTACCTGCTGACCTTCATCCTCGCCTTCTCGGGGGGCCGCTGGTACGTGCGGTCGCTGTACCTGCCGGGGCTGGTCGCGCTCAGCGCGATAGCCGCATGGATGCTGGTCAAGTGGCCCCCCTTTGGCGCCGTGACGCAGGTCGTCCTCTATGCGCTGCTCCTCTTCGTCGGCTGCATGATCTGCCACAGCGAGCTGTACCGCCTGCGGCCCGATCCGCGCTTCCTCCCGTCCTTCTATCTGATGACGGCGGTCGGTGGTGCGGCAGGCGGCATCTTTGTGACCCTGGTGGCCCCCTACCTGTTTACGAGTGGCTTCTGGGAGCTGCAGGCCGCGCTGATCCTCTGCTGGGTCCTGCTGGGCGCTCGCCTGTGGATGGAGCCGGCCCCGTCGCCCCCGCTAAAACGTCGGTCGCGGCGCGAGGCGCCGCCGCGGACGCGGAGCCTCCGGCCGCTGGCGCTGCTGTGCGGGGTGATTGCGGCGCTCCTCGCCGGCTTTATGGTGCTCTATGTGCGAACGCTGGAGAGCAATACCCTGCTGGCGAGGCGCAACTTTTACGGGGTGCTGCGGGTGTGGGAGCGGGACCCCGCCTGGCCGGACATGCACGCCTATCAGCTCGCGCACGGCAAGACGATACACGGCTTCCAGTTCGTGGCTGAGGACCGCCGGTCCCTGCCTACAACCTACTACGGGCCGACCAGCGGCGTCGGCCTGGCCATCGGCAACCACCCCGCCCGTGCGGGCGGGCTGCGCGTCGGGGCGCTGGGGCTGGGGGTGGGCGTCATCGCCACCTACGGCGAGCCGGGGGACCTCTACCGCTTCTACGAGATCAACCCGGATGTCATTCGTATCGCAGAGGGAGAAGGTGGCTACTTCTCCTTCCTGAGAGACTCTAGGGCTGAGGTACAGATTGTCCCGGGCGACGCGCGTATCTCGCTGGAGCGCGAGCTCGCGGCGGAGGGTCCGCAGGGCTTTGACCTTCTGGTGCTGGATGCCTTCAGTGGCGATGCGGTGCCGGTGCATCTGCTCACGAAGGAGGCCTTTGGGCTCTACCTGCAGCACCTCAGGCCCGGGGGAATCATCGCCATCAACATCTCCAACCGCTACTTTGACCTGAGCCTGCCGCTGTACCGGCTGGCCGACGAGCTCGACCTGGGCACGGCCGTGATCGTGGATAAGGGAGATGCGATTCGCAGCTATGATTCGGTCTGGATGCTCCTCGCGCCGGACCGGAGCGTGCTGGAGGTCCCGGCCATCGCCGAGCGCTGCGCGCGCCGCGAGCTCCCGGATAGGTTGCCTCTGTGGACCGACGATTTCGGGAACCTCCTGCAGGTGCTGCGCTGAACCCGGCCGGCGGGCCTGTTCGGCGTTACCGGGCGGAAGCGGCCACTGTAGCTCTCGCAGGGTGCTCTCTCGGGGGATATCCATGGCTCTTCATCTCGTCACCGTTCCTGGCGCGGACCTGACACCGGAGCAGGTCGGCGACGTCGTCGAGCTGTGCTCGAGCGCCTTTGGGATCGCCTACGGGCCGCTCCTGGAATCCTTCGTGGGGCGCGTCCACGTCCTGGGCTACGCCGACCGGCGGCTTGTGGCCCACGCCCTGTGGCTGCCGCGCCCGCTGCAGGCAGGCGAGGGCCCGTGGCTTACGGCGGCCTATGTCGAGGCGGTGGCCACTCATCCCGACTACCGGGGGCGCGGCTATGGCACCGCCGTCATGCGCCGCCTGCAGCAGGAGATTGCGGGCTATGACCTCGGCGCCCTTTCCACAGGAGTGCCTGGATGGTATGAGCGCCTCGGCTGGATGCGCTGGGTGGGACCGCTCCTCATCCTCAAGGATGGCGAGCTCCAGCCTACTCCGGGTGAGTGTGTGATGGTATACTGCACGCCACGCACGGGCGAGCTGGACCTCAGTGCATCCCTCACCGCCAGGTGGCGGCCCTTTGAGGTCTGGTGAGTGTCGGAGCGCCTTCGCCCTGGGACGGTGTAGGCGATGCAGAGGGCCGCGGAGGCGAGATGGAGACGGGGGGGGATGCCGATGGTGGATGAGACTGACGAACTGGCGCGTATCGAGATACAATGAGAGTCGTCCCTCCGCGGCCCTCTGCGTCTCCAGGACATCCCAAAGGAGCACGAGGACAGGGAATCGCTCCCAAGGAGTGAGTCATGGGTCCAGAAACCTCGCCTGTGACGCTGGCATTGGCCTGCATTGCCGCCCTGAGCTGGCTTAGCTTCGGCGTGGCCTTTCTCATTGACTGGATTCGGAACTGGCGTCACGTCAAGGTCTATTGGGCCTATGGGCTCGGGGCCGCTCTGGGAATGCTCGCCTTCGCCGCCGCCGGAGTGGTCGTGGGTGTGCTATCGATGGCGGCGCTCTTGGCCGAGCCGGCATCGGGTGGTTGGCAGAGCGGCGCTCCCGGTACTGGCGAGGATGCGCTCGCCCTACTGCTGTTTGGCCTGCTCCTGCTCGTCCTCGCGGTTGTTGCGCTGTTTGTTGCCGTCACGATGCTGGCCGGGGTTACCATGCTGGGCATGCACTATGCCGAGGTGCTGGGGCTCCCGGGCTTTGCCCTGCTCCGGCGGCGGCGGACCGCAGCCCTGGCGGGGAGCGATGGAACGGGCACACTCGCCGCGGGCGGCGCGGAGGAGGCGCTGGCGGCTCCCCTTCCGGCAGGCTGTGTCGTTGCAGGAGCACGCCCGAGGCCCCGCTACGACTACATCCTGAGCACGCTGGGCGTCGCCGCGGCGGGGGTCGGATATTCGGCGGTGCTGTTCCGCCTCGTGCCGCCAAGGCTTTCGCAAGCGTTTGGCGGCCTGTCGGGCTACCCCGAGGCAAGCGTCGCCCTCACCCTACAGGTCCTGGTGACGGCGCTTGCAGCTGCCTTCAGCGAGGAGATCATCTACCGGTTGGGCATTCAGGGCTTCCTGGCGCGGTATCTGGGCTGTTGCGGCGCGAAGTACTGGATACCGATCGTGCTGACGAGTCTCTTGTGGACCCTGGGGCATGCCGGGGCCATCGAGCCGACGTGGCTCAAGCTGGCGCAGATCTTCCCCATCGGCCTGGCGCTGGGGTGGCTCTACCGGCGACATGGCGTCGAGAGCTGTATGGTGGCCCACGCGCTCTTCAACATCGTCCTTGCTCCGCTCACCCCCTCTCTGATCCAGGTGTGACTGGCGGGCAGGGCAGGGGCCAGTGCGGGCCTGCCTCTGCTCTGCCCGCAATCTCCCCTTGATGCATGGCAGGGCGCGATGTGTGTACGGTGCCTCGCTTCTGGGGGCGCGCACGCCGCACCTCTACCTGAGCACCAGTGGCAGATAGATGCGGTTGCTCCACAGCCGGCCGTAGATGCCGCGGTCCCCGAGCAACGGCTGATCGTCGTAGACCACCAGAAAGCTCCCCGGCAGGCCTTCGGTCACTGCCGGGCGGCCCGCCTGGACTCCTCCGAGATTGCTCTCCGGGCCGAGGGGGGAGCCACCGGCGGGCACTTTTCGCCCGTGGATATAGGTCCACAAATACGGTGGATCGGCGGGGCGCCTCCAGGTCACGAGAGAGCGCTCAGAGTAGCGGTAAGCGGCTACCGCAGGGGCGGTCTCGTCGGAGGTCTCCCCGGTTAGGTAGAACGAAGAGAGCGGGGTGCCATCGCCTGCCACCTCACGACCGAATATGTTCCTGTTGTTGGTGTCAAAGTGCAGCTCCCAGACGACGAGGTACCGCCCGTCAGGGCTGACCTCAGGGAGCGCCGCCACCGCGGGCCGGGTATTGCTGACAGTGATGTAGACGAGCACGAGTTCCGGGCCCTCAAGTGCACCTGCGCTCGACATTCGCCGGGCACAGATGTCGTAGATGTGGGCGTGCTTGTCCTCACGCTCCCAGGCGATCAGGAACTGGTTGGTGCGGACGTTGTAGGCAACGGCCGGGCTGCCGTGGTCATAGTCCCAGCTTCCGGTCGCGATGCGGATATTGTCTCCCTGCAGAACGCTCCCGCTTATCAGCTGACCCTCGATGTCCCCGGAGACGCCGCCAGTAACGAAGCGCTCCCAGACGACGAGGTACCTGTCGTGCATGGACCCATAGGCCACGGCCGGGCCGAAGCAGTGCTTGAGCTCAGGGCCGTGGCTGATGACGATCTCGCTCGGGCCGACCTCGCCGAGCGCCGACACCACCCGGCCGCGGATGCTGGCGAGGGTCCCTACCCCTGCGTCATGCTCCCAAACCACGAGGTACTCGTTTCGTATGCTGTTGTAGGCCACCGCCGGATGCCGCCGCCGGACCGAACCCGAAGCAATGTAGAAGGGGCCACCGATGGGCGTCCCATCCCAGTTCAGGCGCTGGGCCTGGATGTCGGGATAGTCGGGGCGGTCGTTACACCATACGACCAGGAACTCACGGCGTGCCAGGTTGTAGGCGACGGCGGGGTCGACCTCCGCAACTCCCGGGTCATTGCGGATGACAAAGGTGCTTCCGATCGGGCTGGCCGCGGCGACGGCGTGTGAGGCTTCGCCGCCGGGCGCCACCGCCTTCCTGGGTGGGTCGGCCCGGGGTGGTGGGGGCTCGGCCGCAGCCGGCGCCGCGGCCAACAGGAGGACCGCAATCAGTAGAGCGATGCTCCAGACTTGCCTGCCGCGCATGGGCACCTCCTCTGTATGATTGACAATGCGGGGCCAGCGGGTGCGCGTCCGCGCGCCCTGTGGTGCGCTGCGCCCGATCACCTCGCTATGCTCGCTGTGGGGCCGAAAGACCACGGCCGATCTCTGCCTCCTCAGCTTCGCGGTCAGGGGTGCGCAGTTGGCTGCCGCCTCGAGGGCGCATCATTTCGCCCGGGCCTCGTCCCGGCCAAGCCTGGCGAAACCCTCAATGAACTCGAGCATCTCGGAGAGGCACAGGAAGGCCTTGTGCTTGCGGCTCTGCACATGCTCGATCCGTCCCCGCCAGAGGGGAGCGCTGCTGCCGGCCTCTCGCCAGACGTGGATGATGAAGGTGTGGCCTCCGCGCAGACCCGGTTGTGCATCCACCATAGTGTCCTCTCGCCGGCGCCTCCGGCGCAAAAAAAGCTGCGGCTACCTGTACCCGCAGCTTAGCACGGGGCTATCAAAAAACTGTCTCAGCTCTTCCGGCGTAGCGGACTGCCTATCCCTCCTTCAGCCGGGCGAGCGCGAGCTGGCTGCGTGCCAGCTCAAAAGGCACCGGCGGGCCGGCGAGGACCTCCACGCTCTGCTGCAGCAGCGTGAGGGCTTCGCCTTGCCGGCCCTGCCTGTCCGCGACGTCGCCGGCAAGGCGCAGCAGGAGCCCCTGCGCCTCAACGTCTTCCCACGAGGCCAGGGCGCGCCCCTCGGCCACCCGGCGGGCCGCCTCGGATACCTCGCCACGAGCCAGGGCGACCCCCGCCAGCCCTGCCAGGACCCGGGGTAGGAAACGCCGGTCATCGGTGGCGCGGCCGAGGGCCAGTGCCCGCCCGTAAGTGGCCTCGGCCGCGAGCCAGGCGCCACGTGCGGCGTAGACATCGCCCATGGTCAGGCACGTCAGCAGGCACAGCTCGGGTTGCCCGATCGCCTCGGCCAGAGCGAGGCCGTCGGTCAGCTGCTTCAGGGCCTCCTCGAGCCTGCCATCGTGGTAGCTCGCCAGGCCGAGGTGCCAGAGCACTGTAGGCTGCTCCCAGCGGTTCCCTGCTCTGCGGAAGAGCTGGAGTGCCTCCTGCAGGAGCTGGGCCGCGCGGCCGAGTTCTCCCCTGCGCAGGTGTGTCATGCCCCGCTGGGTGAGGCTTGCGCCGATGCCCCAGGGCCGCTCCAGGTCCCTGAAGATGGCCTCGGCGGCCTCGAAGCGGGCGGCGGCGCGGTCGAGAGCATAGCGGAGGCCGTCAATCATCCCCCAGAGCAGGCAGGTCCACCCCTCGTCCTCACGGTTCCCGACCTCACGGAAGCAGTCGAGGGCCTGGCGGCAGTGGTCTTCGGCTGCACCGAACCGGGCGTGGCGGCAGCAGACCCGCCCCAGGGTCCAGTGGGCCAGTCCCTGCAGGTTGAGGTCGCCCAACTCCTGGCTGAGTGCCAGCGCCTGCTCTGACCGTGCGGCCGTCTCCAACGGGTCATTGCCGGCGTCGTAGGCGGTGCGTGCCAGCTGATGTAGCGCCTCGGCCATGCGGGTGCGGTCGCCGAGGGCCTGGCTCTGAGCTGCGGCCAGGCGGAAGCGGTCCGCGGCGAGGGCGAGGTCGCCGACCTCGTGCGCCGCCCGGCCGAGGGCGAGCAGGAGGTCGGCGCGGGTTGGCGCATCGCTCGCCGCATCGGCCCAGGTCAACCCCGTGTTCAGGGCCGACACGGCCGCGTCGTGCTCTCCAAGGAAGTAGAGCGCCAGCCCCTCGCCGAGACAGAGGCGGGCATAGATCGCGGTGAGGGTTGGCGCCTTGCCGGGTACCAGGCCTGTGCCGTCGAGCAGGGCGCGGCTCCGCCGATACCCGGCCAGGGCCTCGCGCCGGGCGTGGTGCTGAAGAGCCTGGTCGGCGGCCTCGAGACCGCATGCGGCAGCTGGGCCGGGGTCGTCACCGCGCGAGTAGGCCCTGTGCAGGTGGTACGCCAGCTCGGCAACGGGTCGGTCGCCGAACTGACCTGCCAGCGCCTCCAGCGCACGCCCGACCCGGCGATGCAGGCGGCGCCGCCGGTGATGGTGCAGGGCCTGGTAGATGACCTCGCGGGTGAGATCGTGGTCAAAGGCATAGTCGCGCGGTGCATCCTGCTCGCGCAGGAACCGGTGCCGCAGCAGATCGTCCAGCGCCTGCAGCAGCGCCTCCTCGCCGCGTTGCCAGACGCGCTGGAGCAGGGCCAGGTCGAACTCGCGCCCTGCTACGGCGGCCAGGTCGAGCAGCTCGCGCGCGTGCCCGGGAAGCCGGGCCGCCCGACCCAGGATGAGGTCGCGCACCGACTGTGGCACCGGCAGGCTCCGGTCTGCGAGAACCGCTCCCGGCCGGAGGGCGTCCCCCAGCGCGCGCAGCATCTCGACCAGGTAGAAAGGATTGCCGCCGGTGGTCCTGTACAGCCACCGGGTAAGCGCTCCATCCGGCTCGCCGGGAGGCGAGAGCTCGCTCACCAGGTGGGCCATCGCCTCGAAGGGAAGCGGCTCAAGCGGCATCTCGGCCAGCAGGCCCTCGGCGCTCAGCGCCCGTGCCATGGCCGCCAGGGTCCCGAGGCCTGCGGGCTCGTGCGATCGGTAGGTCCCTACGAGCAGAAGCCGCATATCCTGCAGGTGCCGCACCAGGTAGTTGACGAAGGCGACGACCGCCTCGCCCGCCCAGTGCAGGTCCTCCAGCACCAGGAGGAGCGGCACCTGCGCAGACGATGCCGCGAGAAAGCTGTTGACAGCGATCAGCAGGCGGTCCTGCGCATGTGTCGGCGCCAGTGGCGCCGGCGGCGGGAGCCCGGGGTAGTAGCGACCGAGATCGGGCAGGAGCGAGGCGACCTCGGCCAGCATCCAGGGCTGGAGCGCCCCGGGCCCGAGTCGGGGGAGATAGGGGAGGCCGTTCTGTAGGGCCTCGGCGAGGGGCTGGAGGGGCAGTGAGCGCTGATGCTCGTAGCAGCGCCCCAACAGCGCCACACCGTCCCGCCAGCCGGCCGACTGGGCCAGCTCGGCGACCAGGCGGGTCTTGCCCACGCCCGCCTCGCCGCTGACCAGGACGGCCCTTCCCGGCCCGGAGCAGGCCGCCTTCCAGGCCGCGAGGAGCTGGTCGAGCTCCCTGTCGCGGCCCACGAGGGGCGGCGTGTCCAGCTCTGGGCGCCGGTACAGAGCGTCCGGTGCCGGGCTCTCATCTGATGTCGGTGCAGCCGCAAACAGGGGCTGGCAAAGGGCTATCGTCTCGGGGGAGGGGTCGATGCCCAGCTCGGAGCGCAGGAGTGCACGGCAGCGGTTGCATTGGCGCGCCGCGGCCACCCGGTCGCCGAGGGCGAGGTGCAGCTCGATCACCAGGCGGTGCACATCCTCGCGCAGAGGGTCATGCGCCAGCAGGCGCTCGGCATGGTGCAGCGCCTCCGCGTGTTCGCCCAGGCGGAGAGTGGTCCGCGCGAGGCGCGCCAGGGCATCGAGAAAGAGCGTCTCAAGGCGGTAGCGCTCGGCCAGCACCCATTCGTCGTACAGGCCCGGGAGCAAGTCGCCCCGGTACAGGGATACCGCCCGGCGCAGGCGTGTGACCGTCTCGGGGCCGTCAGCTTCGCGGGGTGGCGGGCGACAGAGCCTCTCGAACTCGACGGCATCGATCCAGCAGGCGCTCTCGGCGCTAAAGCGGACGTCGTTGGCGCCCGCGATCAGGTAATCGCCGGCCGGGAGGCTGCGGCGGATCTGCCAGAGGGCGGTGTTCAGGTTGCGGCGCGCCCGCGCGGCGGGAGCATCGGGCCAGAAGGTGTCCGCGAGGTGCTCGCGTAGCTGCGGCTGCCCGCGGCGCATGGCCAGGTAGGCCAGAAGGGACTGGGCTTTCCGGGTCGACGGCACCGGCAGCGACTTCTCGCCCGCCTGCAGCGCGAGCGGCCCCAGCAGGTACAGCCGCAAGAGCGCCATAACCCGTCCTCCCCGCGGAAGCGACCGCCAGAGGCGATCCGCCAGTCGGGCACAGCAGGGGCCCTGACGCCTTGGGGGTGCCCTGCCGCGCAAGACGCAGAGCGGATGTGTAACTGCAGCATACCACGATCGCGCAGTTGTGTAAACTTGTGCGGCATAGTTCGCTCAGAGGCAGGCTTATCCGTGCTGGTGCCAGGACCCCCTCGCTCTGGGGCGTCCAGGGCACGGCGGAGCAGGGGGCATCTCGGCGAGTTCTGGACGGCATCGGAGGTTGCGCTCCGAAGGGCCAGACTCGAGGCGCTCCTTGTGCTGCGCGGTCGGGAGGCTGAGCGAGGAGGTGCCGGGGCCCATGCGGGAGGGCCTGAGCAGCTTCACGTCCGCAGCTCAACGATATCCCCATCGTGGAGCACGTAATCGCGGCTGACGCTCTGGCCGTCAAACTCGGCCGAGCCCCAGACGCGGGCCGAGATCAGCGAGTCGATAAAGTCCTTGTGCACGCGGGCGGCGAACTCGGCCACCGTGCTGCCCTTCTGGATCACAAAGGGGGCCGTGAGGTCGGGAGGCTGCCCCGGCGGCTTGCCGTAGACGCGGATGATGCCCAGGCGGTCAAAGACGGCCCGCTTCAGCCGGTCCAGGTTGCGCCCGGTGAGGGCCGAGACCGGCACAGACGGCCACTCCTCCTCGAGCAGGGCGCAAAAGACCTCGTACAGCTCCTCGGTCTGCTCGTCGTCAGCCTTGTTGGCCACGATGAGGAAGGGCTTGAACGTTCCCCGCCGCTCGCCCTCGTAGCGACTGCGATACTCAAGCGGCCAGATGCGCTGCTCGCCGAGCAGGCTAAGCGTCTCCTCGAGCTGCTCGTTGGGATGCGTCTGCAGGTCCACGACGAGCAGGACCAGGTCAACCCGGCGCAACAGGTCCATAAGCTGCGGCTCGACGTACTCCCGGTATAGGGGCGGCGTGTCGATCAGCTGGACCTGGATGTCCTCAATCGGCATCATTCCCGGCGTCGGCTCCCAGGTCGTGAACGGCGATTCCGAGACCTCTGGCGTGGCGTTGGTCAACGCCGCGACGAGGGCCGACTTGCCGACGTTCGGCGCCCCAATGACCGCGACCTGGGCGACGCCTTCCTTCTCTATGCGGTAGATTGACTGTCGCCGAGATACGTCCTTGCGCGTCTGCGAGCGCTCCTTGAGCTTGGAGAGCTTGCGGCGCAGGTCGGCGCGCAGATGGTCGGTGCCCTTGTGCTTGGGCACCACGCTGATCAGTTCCTCGAGGAGCGCGATCTGCTCCTGGACCGTCTCCGCCTCGCGGAACTGTCGTTCGATTTCAAAGTATTCGGGTGGAAGGTTCGTGGGCATGGCCCATTCGCCCTCTAGACCGTGATAGGTTGGTTTGAGGGTATTGTACCCGGGCGAGCAGCCTTCCGTCAAGTGTCCGGGCGGGCCGATGTCCTCGTCGGGCGTCACGCCCTGCCTTGCGAGAATCGGTCCCTCCATCCTCGCGGAAGCCTTCAGGGGTGGACAGCCTTCTTCGCTCGTAGGGCGAGGGCGTTGCCCATCGAGGGGCCCCCACCCCTGGGGCATTCCCCTCGAGTTTGGCCTTTTCGCCGTTATGGGAAACCCCTGCGCTATGCTGCGCCCAGGAAGGCCCTAGACCTGGGAGGCGCTGTGCGTTCTCCCTACTACATGTAG
>DYEI01000172.1 GCA_020725765.1 Anaerolinea sp.
ACGGGGGGATGGGGTACCCTCCGGCAAGGGCCGAGGGACGGCGGCTAAGGCAGCCTGTCCGCCCCTGAGCCGTCTTGGGGAAGGGAGCGGGGTGGGGGCAGTACGTGGCAGCCGGCGCTGCCAGGAAGCTACTCTGAACAGTAGCCCATGCGGGGTCTGGACTCTCCGAGCGGGTCGCCGCAGGTGAGACGCCAAATTCCTTCCTGGAGCTGCGATTAACCCGAAGGTGGTATTGTTCTGCCCGACGCAGTCACCTATAATGTGGACAGAGTACTTGCGGCAAGGGTTGCCGAAACAGATGGGCGAGGAGGTTTCGAAATGCAGTCATCTAGGCTTGGAAATCGCCTGCTTCGGGCTCTCGCGTTGGGGGTGGCTCTGGCGCTGACTCTCCTGCTTCCGGTACAGGCAGGGTCCACCGCAAAGACACTCAGCACGAACTTTACCCTCGTAAACCTCGGCCCCGACGAGGTGCACGGCGAAGTACAGTACCTCAAGCCCGACGGAGGCGTGTGGCGCACCTCCCAGAGCTTCACCCTTTCTGCCCCGGGCGGCCAGCTGGTGTTCCGCCAATACGCCGACTCACAACTCCCGACGGGGCGCGGCTCGGTGATCGTAAATGCGGACGGCCCTCTCGGCGCGGTTGCCCAGATCCAGGCGCGGAACCAGACGCCGACCAGTGGAGCCTATGTAGGGTTCCCGGAAGGCAGCGACACCTTCTATGTTCCGCTGGCTACCCGCCAGAGATCAACGGCCTCTGGGTTGGCCAACAGTCAGATCATCATCCAAAACACCGGCGCCGCAGCGGCCACCGTCACGGTCGACCTGATCGACTGGTTCACAGGAAGCCTGGTCTACTCCAAGTCGGGAATCAGCATCAACCCGGGAGCCTCTTTCCTGTATGACCTGGCAGATGAGGGGAATCTGCCCACCAACTGGATCGGTTCCGCAAAGGTCAGAGCACCTGGAGGGCAGGTGGCGGTTGTTGCCAACTTTTTCATGGGTCCCAACGGGATGCAGACCTTTAACGGGTTCCCGGCCAGCCGGGCGGGCAGGAGTTGGGTGGTGCCCCTCTTTGTCTCTCGCCTGGGGAATGGTCTGAGCGCGCCGGTGACGGTCCAGAACGTAAGTAGCGAGGTGATCCCGCCTGGGGGAATCGTGATGACGTGCAAGGTCGATGCTACCAGCCCCTCGCAGACACCTGCGACCTTTGTCGTCAGCAACACGGTTCCGGTCTCACCCTCCATGTCCTATGCCTGGAACCCGGTGACGGACCTGTCTCTTCCCTCCAACTGGTTGGGCTCCTGCCGCATAGAGACGTCAGCAGACACCGTCGCTTTTGTGCAGTTGCGCTTTATCGGCACCGACAAGACCGCAGCATACGAGGCCCTCAGTGGTAACAGCACAGACAAGGTTGTGGTCGTACCGTTGGTTGCCAAGCGTCTTCCGAACGGTTTCGCTACAGCGGTGACCATCCAAAACCTGAGCACAACAGCCTCAGCGAATGTAACGCTGACCTACACCCCCGGGGCGGAGAGTGCCTCGCAGACGTCTCTCGTGCTGAGCAAGAGCATCCCGCCAGCGGGCTCGCTGATTCAGAACCATCGTATGGACAGCAGCCATCCACAGGGAGTGGCTTTGCCGGATGGCTGGCAGGGCACGTTGACGGTGACGTCTGATCAGCCTGTGGCGGCTTTTGTCCAGCTGGACTTCCTCGGCTATCCAGGCGACCCGTACATGGCCCACGTTGCTTTCACAACCCCATAGCGCCACTACGAGTCCAGGACCGCAAACAGGCCAGCCGGCTGGGAGACTGCAGGCGGCTGGCCTGTCACTTACCCAGTAGGCAGAGCAGCCAGCGATTGTGATCCACCCGATGGAAGGCGTGCGATGTACCCAAGTCGTGAGGTTTCGCTCTCTGCAACCGTATGCCTCGCATTGCTCATCTGTATAACCGCTTGTAGCTTCCCCGCCGCGACTCCGTCGTCATTACCCACATCGTCCGAGCCAGCGATTTCCCCTAACTCCAATGCTCCGACCGCAACCATGGATTCCGATCCCCCAGAGCCCGAGCGCGGCAAGGCGTCCGTCAGTGGGATACTGTACTCATTCTGCGCCGGACGTGGGATTCCCGGAACCGTCTTCTACCTTACTCCCGCCTCGGGCGAGGGAGCAGAGCCGCCTACCTTGCTCTTCGGACCCCGGCCAGAGAAGGGAGACGTCCGAGGGGTATCCGGCGATGCCGGAGAGGTGAGACTCGACAACGTTCCACCCGGCAGCTACTACCTGGCAGTCTGGGCACCGTACAAGTGGGTCCTGGTCGTGGAGTCCGAAGGCAGTGAGACGCCGCGCGTCATAGAGCTGCGAGCTGGCGAGCGAAAAGCGCTCGGAATCCTGCAGCTCTGCTGGCCGTAGCGGCATGCCTGCGACTGTTCTTGTCCGTCTGGCAGTGGCCGATCACCGGGTCGGCGCACCCCTGGCGCGGACCATGGAGCGGAGGGAGAGTGGCGGGCAAACAGGCCGTAGTCTGCGTCTCAACTGAGGCCCTCACGCCTCGATGGGACAGCTCAGGTGGCATCGAGGGCAAAGATCCAGACTGTGCCCTGGTGATAGACCAACCGGTACCCACGGTCAGCCGCAAAGTCCTCAGGCTTCCAGGTGCCCTGGACTGGACCTGGACGTGGCCCTACCACATACACGTGGGTGACGCCTTGCGCACGCAGCCTGGCCAGCGCTTCATGATCCCCCGGCAAGGCGCGACTCTCAGCCGCAACGCGATTGATCGGCTCCGCCTCACTCAACGACAGCTCTGAGACATAGGGCATTGGCGGCAGTGTGGAACGGCGTCTCGCCATGTACGGTATCCAGTAGCCGCCGTCAATGCCGTGCATCAGGACAGGCGATATGCCTTGAATGGCCTGCACTGCAAAGATGGCCTCCTCGGGTACACTCTGGCGGATCCAAGTGTACGCCCGCATATCGTCCTCGGTGACGAAGAAGCGCCATGGCTGCAGGATGCGACGACTGAGCGAGGTCAGGCCAATAGCGGCGCCTGCGACCACCAGCACAGCCAGGCTCAATCCGCCCAGGTGGGTGCCCCAGCGGCGTGCCACGCCGGCCAGCACTTCGCCGCCAAGGTAGCCGCCGAGCATGCCTGCAGGGAGGTAGAGGGCCAGGACTACAGCCCCGTTGTTGACCAGCGTGGTAGGGAGCCCCAATAGGCGAGGGTTGGAGAGCAGGAAGAGCAGAGCCACCCAAAGCGCGACCGCCACTGCACGCCCGGCACGGCGAAAAAGAGCCCAGGCTGCGCCAAGGACTGCTGCCCCGAGAAGCGGCGCCGGAACACTCCAGTTCGTCACGAACGCCCAGGACAGATGATGATAGTCCTCGCTCTGCGCGAACACAGTGTCCGTCGCTATCTCTTGACGCGACACTCCTGCCATGTGCACCAGCCATGGTGCCACCAGAAGCAAAGCGACTGCCGACACGGCCCCAACTCGCAGGAAGTGGCCTATCTCTCCAGGCCTTCGAGCATGAACAAGGGCGAGCACCAGCACATTGGCCGCGACGAAGCAACCAAAGAACAGCACCACACGATAGTGGACAAGGCACAGCCCGGCCGCGCTGATTGCAGCAAGCTTCCAGGGGCGCCGCTCGCCGTTCTCTGCCCAGAGCGAGCGTAGCATGAGGGCCATGGGCACGGGCAGCAGTAGTTGACCGGTCAGTTGTGGATACCGGCCAAAGTTCACATGGTTGGCGGGGGAGATGGTCAGCAGTCCGACGATCACTGCGCCAACGACCCCGGCCCGACGGTCCCGGAATCCATAGGCCAGGAAAAAGTACACCGTGAGCGGGGAGAGGGCATTCACGACCTGGCCCATCCAGAGAACTGCAACGTGCGGCGCCAGGTTCGTCAGCCAGGCCCAGAAGGCAACGAGTGCGTGGAAGCCAAAGTGATAATGAAAAGTGCCGATTCCGATCAGCGGACCATAGTCCCTCGGTATTCGCCCGCCCTCGATGATCAACTCGGACACAATGACATGCTGCAGTGAATCGCTCCACCCAGGCGCCAGGACCCCACGGATGTGATCGATGCGCAGACCAAGGGTCACTCCGAAGACGATAACCAACAGAAGAGCTGTGGGAGCATCGACATCCAAAACCCTGCCGGATGCAGACCGTGTGTTCCGCGAGGGCGCGGCGGCGATCGCTCCACAGGCGATGAGCAGTACGACCACGAGCGGAGGCGTCCAACGCCCGCCGAGCCAGGTCATCCACGCCAGAAGAAGCGGCAAGGCCGCGAGACTCATCCCACAACTGAGGATGATGCGCTCGGTAAAGTCGGCCTCTACCTCACGCCCAAGAAGCCTCAGCAGCGCATACCCGGGCAGAACGAGCAAGAGACTGCAAGCTACCGCGGCCCACACCGGTGCAAGCAGTTCCACCCTGGATGCGGCCACCACCAGAAGCGTCGACAAGAGGATGAGTGCGAGAAGCCACAGTGTGCGCCGGTGCCAGAGATGGTGGATCGAGGTGCTGGCCACAGAAAGCCTCCTCCCGGTGAAAGGGCAACGTCATTCTGAAAGAACACCCAGCCACTGCAGCCTTGTCCACCGGATGTGACTTGGGACGCTCACAGCCTTGGCCGCAGGTGGGCAATGTGCGAGGCTGCCAACCAACCGCCCAGACCGTCAGTGCCATGGTGGCAATGCCTGTGCGGAGACGGTTCCCGGCTTTTGTGTCACCGCCGCTACCTCGGCGGCTTGAGTTCCCCCCTCTCCCCCTATCTCCCCGACCCGCGGCCGGGGGCGGCACCCCAGCGGGGCAGGAAGGGGAAGCCGGCGCCGGCCTCGGCGAGCTCCTCCGAGGGGGCGGGCCGGGCGACGGGGCCCGCCTCGCGCTCCGCTGCGGTGGGCGAGGCGAACTGGAGGCTGTACAGATGGGCGTAGAGGCCGTTGAGGGCCATGAGCTCCTGATGGGTGCCCATCTCGACGATGCGCCCCTCCTCGATGACGACGATGCGGTCGGCATTGTGTACGGTCGAGAGCCGATGGGCGATGACGAAGGTTGTCCGCCCCGCCATGAGCCGCTGCAGCGCCTCCTGCACCAGGCGCTCGGACTCGCTATCCAGCGATGAGGTGGCCTCGTCCAGGATGAGGATGCGCGGGTCTTTGAGGATGGCCCGGGCGATCGCAAGGCGCTGCCGCTCCCCCCCAGACAGCTTGAAGCCGCGCTCGCCGATCACGGTGTCGTACCCGTCCGGAAGCTGCCGGATAAAGTCGTCAGCGTTGGCGGCGATGGCGGCGCTCACGATCTCCTCCTGCGTGGCGTCCAGCTTGCCGTAGGCCAGGTTCTCGCGGATGGTGCCGCTGAAGAGCGCCGTCTCCTGCGGGACGATCCCGATCTGCCCGCGCAGGGAGGCCAGAGTGACGCGGCGCAGGTCGTAGCCATCGATCTCGACCGAGCCGCGCGTCGGGTCGTAGAAGCGTGGCAGGAGGTTGACGAGGGTTGTCTTCCCCGCCCCGCTGCGGCCGACGAGGGCGATGATCTCACCGGGCTTGACCTCGAGATCGATCTCCCGCAACACCGGCTCGTTCGCCTCGTAGCAAAAGTCGACGTTACGGAAGCGCACATGCCCGCTGATCGGCGGCAGGGATATGGCATGGGGCGCGTCCTCGACGTCCGGCACGGCGTCGAGCAGCTCAAAGACGCGCCTCGTCGCCCCGAGCGCCTCCTGCATCTGGGCATAGAGGGTCGCAAAGGCGCCAATCGGCCCCGCCGCAATGGTGGCATAGAGCAGGAAGGCAACCAGGCTTCCCGGGCTCATATGCCCGGCGATGACCTGCGTGCCGCCGTACCACAGGACGAGCACGAGCGCGCTGAAGACGGTCAGCGAGACAAGGGGCACAAAGGTGATCCTGGCGCGGACCCGCGCCATGGCGGCCTGGAAGGAGCGGTCGACCTTGCCGTTGAAGCGCTCGATCTCATAGGGCTCCCGGGCGAAGGATTTGACGATGCGGATGCCCGCGACCGTCTCCTCCAGCGCGGTCGTCGCCTCGGCGAGGCGGTCCTGCACGGCGGTCGAGTAGGCGCGGAGGCGGCGGCTGAAGTATCCCGCAACGGCGATCACGATCGGCACGACGCTGATGAGGAGGAGTGCCAACCGCCAGTTGAGCGCCACGAGCATGGCCACGCCGCCGGCAAGGGATATGGCGTGGCCGAGCAGGGTGATCAGGTTGCCGGTGAGGGTCGTCTGGATCAGGGCCACGTCGTTGGTGACGCGCGAGATGATCTCCCCCGTCTGCCGGCGGGCGAAGAAGGAGAGGGAGAGGCGCATGAGGCGCTCGTACACCTGGCTGCGCAGGTTCGCCACAACGCGCTCGCCCACATAGTTCAGGAGGTAATCGCGCGCAAAGACAAAGACGGACTGGACAGCAAAGACCCCCAGCAAACCCAGGGCAATGCGGTTGAGCGTGCGATAGTCCTGCTGGACAAAGACTGTATCGATAAGGCCGCGAATAACCCACGGCATGACGAGGCCGAGGGCGCTGGAGATGATGAGAAAGATGACTGCGGCGGCCAGCCTGCGCCAGTACGGCCTCACCAGTGCCAGGAGGCGGCGTAGCTCGCCCACTGAGTACTCCTCTCGGGCCAGAACTCACGAGATTGGCCCCGCCGTCGGCGCCCGCGGCAGGGCGAAAGCGGAGTATAGCCCCGGCAGGGCGCTTTGTCAACCATTCGCGCCTATGGGGTGTAGTTCACCTCGGGGGCAGGCTCATCTGTGCTGCTGGCAGGGCCCCCACCCCCGCCGCCCCCTCCCCCAGGTCGGCCCGCAGGCCGACCCGGGGAGGGGGTCCTTTCTCTACGGGGTGTTTTGCGGCGGCGCGCGTAGCGCGCCGCCGCAAAACACCCCGCTCTAAGCATCTCCCCTCCCCAGGCGGAGGCCGCGGCGTCCGCCTGGGGAGGGGACGGG
>DYEI01000173.1 GCA_020725765.1 Anaerolinea sp.
CGTCGGCGGCCCTTAAGTTAGCGCCTATGGGGGTCAGGGGTAGGGGCGGCTCCGCGAGGTGTAGCGCAGGCCACGGGCGCCTGCGCTCCCCCAAGGCCACTTGTGGGTAATGCGGCGGTTAAGGGGGCGGGGAAGACGGATGGGGGGATGGGGTGCCCCGCAGGCGCCTTCGCCAGGCGCCTCTGTCCGGGCAGCCAAGGGGGAATCAGCAGGGGGCCACCACCACTCCGGGTGCGGCCCCCTGCATCCGCACAGCGAATGCAGCCTTCTTACTTCGGCATGGCTTTCAGGGCCTCATAGGCCGGCCGCGGCTTGAAATCAGGCCACGCCGGGTAGGTGATGGCCCACCAGTACTGCTCGTCCTGCTCCGTCCACGCCGGATCGACGATGTAGATCAGCGACATAAGCCCGATCCACGGCGACCAGTGCTCTTTTGCGTACCTGTAGGCCCGCACCAGATAGTCCGCCTTCTGCTCCTCGGTCACCGCGTGCCAGGCGTAGCTGGGGTTGATGGGGTCACTCGTCCAGCCCATCTCCAGGATATAGATCTGTTTCGCGTCATCGCCATACTGGACCATGATGCGCCGCAGGTCCTCCACCCTACGGAAGCAGAAGAAGCGCTGCCCGCCAAGGTTGGGGTTCGCGGCAACCTCATCGGGGCTGGCCTCCGGCGGCGCCTTGTACCCCGGGGCGTGCGCGCCGAGGGCATCAAAGTACCCATCGCTCGAACCGCCCATGGCCTGGTACATCCCCCGCAGATAGAGGTCGTCGGGCATGGCGTTGGCATCGTTGGTGCCCGTAGGGGTCAGCCCGGCGCTGACGACGATGGCGTTGGGATCGGCCTGCTTGATGCGCCGGTAGGCGACCTTGAGCAGGCGCACGTACTCGGCGGGGTTAGGCCGCCGACCGCCCCACTCGCGTGCGAGGTTGGGCTCGTTCCATATCTCATAGGCGTGAAAGCGGCCCTTGTAACGGCTGGCGAGGGCGTAGCAGAAATCGCCAAAGTCCTCATAGTTGTCCGGCGGACCGTTGGTCGGGTAGCCGCCGCCGGCCCACTGCGGCTGATGGTCGATCCGCAGGATGATCTTGAGCTGCTGCTCGCCGATCCACTTGGCGATGTCGTCCAGCTGCACCCAGTTGTAGACGCCCTTGCTCAGCTCCACGTCGCGCCAGCCCACGCCCTGCTTGATCCAGCCGAACCCCGCCTGCTTGACCAGCTGGACGTCCCGGGAGGCGACCTCGGGCTTGTACCAGAGGAAGCACTGCATCCCGTACTCGGGCGAGCGCAGCCGAACGACCTGAGGGGACCGCGGCTCGGTCGTCGCCGCCGCGGTGGGAGTGTTGGCAGCCACCGGCAGCTGGGTCGGCGTGCTTCCCGGTTCCGTTGCTTCCGGGCCGACCGTTGCAGTTGGCGGGGCCGCCTCCGTAAAGGTCGGCCGGGGGGTGAATGTGGCCTCGCTGCCGGGCGTCGGTGTGGCCGGCCGGCACCCGGTCAGCACCACGAGCAGAACGAGCACTCCACAGATCAGGCAGCGAGCCGCTGCCTGCCGTCGCCTTTGCGCACGCATGGTCTCCACTCTTCGTCTCCACCAGCAGGCGTGGAGCCGGCTGCCACCGCGGGCGAGCGAGGCTCCACGCCCGATTCTCTCACGAGTACCCGATTCGGGCCGCGGCACTCCCCTCCTACTTGGGCATGTTCGCCAGGGCATGGAAGGCCGGGCGCAGCCCCCATCCCTGGTCGACGATGCCAAAGGCCGCCTTTTCGTCCTGGGGGCCACAGAGAGGGGCAAAGTTCAGGTTCCACAGGAACATGGGCCCGACAAAGCCCCAGTTCCGCCCCATCTGGAAGGCGCGGACGATAAAGTCGGCCTGCTCCTGCGCGGTGTTGTCGGCAGCGTACTCATAGTTGCGGGCCGGCGGCACGCCGAGACCGTCGACCGATGCCCACCCGAACTCGGTCGGGATCAGGCGCTTCGAGCCGTCGCCGTATTGGACCATGATGGCGCGATACTCTTCCATCATCGAGCGGAAGAAGTAACTGGGGTGACCTTTGGAGAGTCTGGTGCTCGGATCACTCCAGGTTCGCCAGTCAGCGTCCGGCGGGTTGTTGTAACCGGAAGGGTGTATACCGACAGCATCGCAGACCGATCTGAGGCCTGCATTGTACATTTGCCGCAGGTATTCCCGGTCATCGATGGCTGTGTCGCCGTCGTTCCAGCCGGTCGGCGTAAGGGCGCCGCTGATGACGACCGCCCCCGGATCGACCGACTTGATAGCATGGTAGGCAGCGCGCAGGAGCTCCACATACTTGGCAGCGTTCAGCCGGTGCCCGTAGCCGCCCCACTCGTACCACAGGTTCTGCTCGTTCCAGATCTCGTAGGCCTGCACGCGGCCCTTGTAGCGCGCCGCCATCTGCCGCATGAACTCGGCATAGGTGTTCGGATCGGCCGGCGGGCCGGCCACGCTCTTGTCGTCATCGGCCGGCCGCGCCCAGTTCGGGGCCTTGACCACGCTGAAGAGAATCTTGATGCCGCGGGCGGAGCAGGCATCGACGATGGCATCGAGGCGACCCCAGTCGTACTGCCCCGGCGCCGGGTTGTAGCGGAACCACTCCACCTGCTGCTTGATCCAGCGGAATCCCAGGGCCTGCACGCTGCCGAGGATGCGGTCATAGTTCAGGTCGGTGACCATGTCGACCTGAATGCCATAGTCGAAGGGTAGGCCGACGGTGCGCGCGGGAGGCGGTGCGGGCTGCGGCTGGGATGCCGGCGCGGTTGTGGGCCTGGGCGTCGGCGTCGGCGGACGCGTCGGCGTCGGGCTCGGCGTCGGCGTGGGTACGAGGACCTCAAGGTTGCCAGGCTGGCCGACGGTCGTCTTGCCACCGTCCTCGGAGATGGCCACGCTTACGATATAGTCGCCGGGGTTCTCGGCGGTCCAGCTAAAGGTGGGCCTGTCCGCCGGGCTCACCGCCTGCTCGACCAACTCGCCATCCTTGGTCCGCACCGACCACACAACGCTATAGCGCGAGCCGCCGCGGGAGGCTACGGACGCACTGCGCCCCGTGGGGCTGGCGGCTGCCCGCACAACGTCCCAGATCTGCGCGTCGTTGGCCGTGCCGGCGAGTTCCTCGACCGCCACGCCGCGGATCAGATACCGGCTAGCCAGCGCAAGCTTGCGCTCGATGCTGCTCGAGTTCTCGATCCAGACCTTGTGCTCGGCGCCGGTATCATCCCTGAAGGCAAAGCAGAGCTGGCCGCTGGCGGGGTCCTCCACAAGTCCGGAGGCCAGGTTGGCCACACGGAGGTCGACCGTCTCGCCCGGCAGGACGACGTTATCCCCTCCGGCCTCTACGGCCTTGCTGGCGAGGGACAGCGCATCGCCGTAGCAGAGGGCACGGACCTGCGCGCCGACCTCTTCGAAGCAGCTGGCAGTGAGGGCCAACTCGAGCTTTTGCCGGTTGATCTGCCGCACGGCTTCGCGCAGGTATCCCTCCATGGCGCCACCAGCCGCGTAGGCGCCCGGCTCGCGGAGGGCGGGGAGGCGCACGAGGTCGGCTGCGCGACCGAGGGCCGCCCAGTCATAGCCTGCCGTATCCCAGGTTCCATCCGCGGCGGGCGTTGGCGGATCGATCCGCACCGCCAGTACCTTGCCCGCCCGGTGCAGCTCGTCGGCCAACTCCGCGACAAAGGTCGAGAAGTAACCCTTGAGGGCGCTATCGAGGCCCTCATACTGCAGGCTCACGCCGCGGTACCCGCCCTTGCTCACCGCCTCGACAATCGCCTGGATATGGGCGGCACGCGGCTCGGAACGAGTGATGATGTTGGCGACCCAGTCGGTCCGGGCGACGCCATTGACGCGGTTGCTGAGGACCGGAAGCACCAGCAGTTGCTCGGGCGCGGTATCGAGCGAAACCTCGCCCCGCACCGTGCCATCCTCGACCAGAGTGAGGCCGGCCACGTAGAGCTTGCTCGCCAGGTCCAGCGGAGCGGCGTTTACTGCGGCGCCATCCGGCGCATCGACGCCCACGGCCACGGCCTGTGGCTTCGCCTCCATGACGGCGATGAGGAGCGGCAGCGAGGAGAGGTCTGCCTCCACCCGGGCACCGTCAGCCACCCGGCTGGGGAGGAACTGCCAGTCCTTGCCCGTCCAGGCGTACAGGTCGAGCGCATCCGGGCTCGAGAGGCCCGAGGGGAGGGGCGCCTCAAAATCTGCCGCCGTGGGGTGGGCGCCGTAGGCCTCCACCTGGTAGATTGGCCCACGGACCTCGAAGCCGGTGGGCACGGAGCTGAGCGCCTGCGCCACAGCGCCGCGGCTCGCCTGCTTGCTGGCCGGATCGACCGCCCCGAGCCGCAGCCTCAGGCGGCCAGTCAGCACACCCGGCGCGATGGCGAGCTGTGCGCCATTGCTCTCCTGCACCGTACCACCCTTGGCCGTGATGAGGGGGCAGTCAGTGTGGAAGAGCCGCACCCCCAGAGAGACCGGCGGCAGCCACAGGCTGCACACGAGAAGCGCCGGTACCAGGGCGTACTTGATCAACCGTTCCACCCTGGGGTTTTGCAGTGCGGCCATAAGCCGCTCTCTCCAGGCCGAAGTCGCTTCCCCCATCGTCTGGTGTCCACTCCTTTCGGGAAGATCGGCAGGGGGCTCTGGGTGAGAGGCTTGTGGCTGGGAAGACACCCCCTGAGTATCAAGACGTGCTAAGGTACTGGACGAGCAAGTCGACCCGAGGATCAAGAGAAAGACGACGGTCTGGGACACCGACCGTGCGAGACCACCTCCGGACCGGCCCGGTCGCCGGCAGCAGGCGACGGCGCAGCCAGAGTGCAGTCCCACGGGAGGAGCCGGCCCGCGAGACGAGACCTCACAACCCCGGGTCCGCGCCCCTCCGGGAGCTTGCGGCATTCTAGCATGGGGGATAAGATTTGGCAAGTCACGAAAAGCGGCCTCAGGAGGCATTGCCGGGAGCCCGTGCCGACCCCAGCCTGCTGCGCCACGCCTGCGCCCGACGGGGTCCCGCCCGGAGGAACCCCAGCCGACTGCGGGCGCAGCGGCCCGGGTGTGACGCCGACCATGCGCCACGGGACGGCAAAGTCAGCGCCGATCGGGAAGGGGGTAGAGGCAACGCCGCAGTGGCAGCCGACGCTCCCCGGAGGCGAGACGGAACAGTCACCCCCGCCCAGAGTTTTGGGTATATCCCGCAATCGTCGGTGCATTTCGGGCCAGAGTGGTGCGTGTGAGTTCCACAGTTGGGCCACACCGGTTGCGCTGCCAGGTAGCCACGTATCTGCCGCCTGCGGCAGTAAAGGCCCACCGGCAGATGGCCCATGTGCACCCAGCGGGGAGCTCAGGCCCTGCCCAGCACCCTGTCATTGCGAGCCAGCCCGCAGGGCTGGCGAAGCAATCCCGCCTCCCCTAGTCGCGAAATGGTTGCAGTCTGCACCGACGATTCTGGGACACACCCCAGAGTTTTGCCAGAGGGGCCCCACTCTGCTACAATGCGACTGCGGCAGGGCCGATGCCCGGCGGCTCACAGGCCGAGCAGCCCGGCCGCAGGATGTTAATGATCGGGCTTACGCTACTTTCATCTGTCGTGGCTAACACACCGGCGCTCCTTGCCCTCGGCTGTGGGGTAGGAGTATGCGTGGCGCTGGTCGTGCACCGGCGCGACCTGACCAGTGCGCTCGCGCTCGCCGGGTTCAGCGGACTCTTCATCACCTGCGCCCTCGCCTCCCTCAGCCCCTTTATCGTGCTGAGCCTCCAGCGGGCGCACCCCGGGCGGAACCTGCTGGTCCTTGCCAGTGCTCTTACCCTCGCTGTGAGCACGGTGGCGGCCCTGGCCGTTGGCTGCCTGATCGGCGCCCTCTGGCTGGGCCTCCACAGACACAACAGGCAGTGAAGACCGCCGAGTTCGACTATCAGCTCCCTCCCGAACTGATCGCGCAGACCCCGGTTGAACCTCGGGATGCCTCGCGCCTGCTGGTCGTCCATCGCGCAGACGGCTCCCTCGAGCATCGGCACTTCCGCGACCTCGGCGAGTACCTGAACCCCGGCGACCTCCTCGTCCTCAACGAGAGCCGCGTCATCCCCGCACGCCTGCAGGCCCGCAAAGTCCCTACGGGCGGGCGGGTCGAGATTCTGCTCCTGACCCGACACGATCCCCGGACCTGGGAGGCTCTCGTCGGCGGGCGGAGGGCCCGCACAGGCACGCGGCTGCGGATCGAGGCATCCCCCGCCGCCGGGTCCAGAGAGCCCCTCGAGGCCGAGGTTGTCGGCGAGACGCCTTCCGGTGGCCGGCTGATTCGCTTCTCCGCCGCGGTCGACGATCTGCTCGATGCCCTCGGCGAGGTGCCGCTGCCACCCTACATCCACAATCCCCTCGCCGACCGCGAGCGGTATCAGACCATCTACGCCCGCGTTCGAGGGTCGGTCGCTGCGCCGACCGCCGGCCTGCACTTTACGCCGAGGCTGATGGAGGCCCTCCAGGCGCAGGGAGTGCGCTTTGCCCTCGTGACGCTCCACATCGGGCTGGAGACCTTCCGCCCGGTGCAGGAGGAGCGGGTCGAGGAGCACGTCATCCACCGCGAGTGGTGTCGGCTCGACGAGGCGGCCGCGGAGGCCATCAACGAGACCCGGGCCGCGGGCCGGCGCATCGTGGCCGTTGGCACCACCAGCGTGCGCGTCCTCGAGACCGCCGCTGCACAGGCCGAGGCACAGGGGGCCTGCCAGCCCGTCGTCCCCTTTGAGGGGTGGACCGGGCTCTTCATCTACCCCGGCTACCGCTTCCGCGCCGTCGACGCCATGGTCACCAACTTTCACCTCCCGCGCTCCACACTGCTCATGCTCGTCTCGGCCTTTGCCGGGCGGGAGCTCATCCTCCGCGCCTATGAGGAGGCGGTCCGTCGGCGCTATCGCTTCTACAGCCTCGGCGATGCGATGCTGATACTGTGAGCGGGCCGGGTCGTGCGCAGTGAGCCCAGGAAGCCGGGCACCAGAAAGAGCAGGTGCTCGAGCCTGTAACGGGAGCAACGGCGCCAGGTGACGGACTTGACGGCGGGCGCAGTATCGGCCACTTCACCGGGGTCGTGTGCCACACGCGGCGCGTACGCTCCTCGCGGGGCTATTTGACCCCAGCGGAATTCGAGGCACAATGGGCCCTCGAGGCTCAGACCCTCGTGCAAAGCGCCCGAGACTCACCTCTGGAGCGCGAACAGAGTGTCCAGCCAAAGAGGTAATAGTGAGGGGCGAGAACTTCAAAAGGCCAGACTCCAACCCCTCCATAACATAAGACGCCCCCTTTCCCCGCCGCCTCGGCGGCGCGGAAAGGGGGACGGGGGGGATGGGGTACCCTTAGAGAGTGGCCTGTTCGCCGTTACTGCAGGCGGATACAGTTCAGCAAGGAGGGGCCGTGAAGATCACCAAGGTGGAAACCCGCGTCGTGCACGGCGGGTGGCGCAACTGGGTCTTCATCCTTGTCCGCACCGATGCCGGCCTGACCGGTTACGGGGAAGCAAGCATCCGGAGCCACGAGCAAGCCGTGGTCGCCGCGGTCAACGACATGGCACGATACCTGGAGGGCCAGGATCCCTTCCGCATCGAAGACCACTGGCAAATGCTATATCGGGGCTTCCACTGGCGGGGCGGCCCCATCCTCCTGAGCGCTCTGAGCGGCATCGAGCAGGCACTGTGGGACATCCTGGGCAAGTCGCTGGGTGTGCCAGTCCACGCCCTGCTGGGAGGCCCTTGCCGGGATCGCATCCGCGCGTACGCCAATGGCTGGTTCGGGGATGCCAGTACGCCCGACGAGTTCGCGCGCCGCGCTGCTGATACCGTAGCCAGGGGATGGACGGCATTGAAGTGGAACCCGTTTCGCAGCGCGGACCGTTGGCAGCGACGCGATCAGTTCCACGATGCTATCGCCTGTGTACGGGCGGTGCGCGAGGCGGTCGGCCCGCACGTAGATCTGCTGATCGAGACCCACGGGCTGTTTGAGGCGCCCATGGCCCAGAGGGTGTTGACGGCCCTTGAGCCATTCGATGTGTTCTTCGTGGAAGAACCCCTGCCGCCAGAGAACGTGCAGGCCATGGCCGCGCTCAAGCGGACTGCACGCGTGCCGATCGCCGCTGGCGAGCGGCGGTACACCAAATACGGGTTTGTCGACCTTCTGGAGCAGCATGCCGTCGACGTGATCCAGCCTGACGTCTGTCACTGTGGAGGCATCCTGGAGCTGAAAAAGATCGCGGCGATGGCTGAGGCCCACTACGTGGGCGTGGCTCCCCATAACTCGGGCGGGCCCATCGGCACCGCAGCCAGCCTGCAGATTGACGCCTGCACGCCCAACTTCCTCATCCAGGAGTGTGATCCCTGGGATGTGCCATGGCGTGATGAGATTCTTACGCATCCTGTGGAAGTGCTGGACGGAGGGTACTTTACCATACCTGCCAGACCCGGGCTGGGAGTGGAGCTGGATGAAAAGGTCGCCCTCGCCCACCCCTACCAGCCGGTCGACCTCCCGGCTTACGCAGTCAGGCACTAATGTGACGCATGGATATTCTGCGGAATGCGGCGC
>DYEI01000174.1 GCA_020725765.1 Anaerolinea sp.
CGTCCGTCCCGGGGAGGGGGCGAGGGGGAGGGGCATCTTGGACGCAGCATGGCTGGAGGTCATCTCGGCGAGCTCGACGGCACCGGGTTGCGCCCCGAAAGGCCCAAGTCGGGGAGCCGGAAGCGGCACCTACCCGCCCCGGCAACCCGCACCTGGTAATGGGCGCGCGCCCGCGCCTCTGTTCCGCCATCCAACCTCCGGGAGCCCGGCTATCCCTGCTTCCTCAGGAAGGCTGGGATGTCGAGGTCCTCGGAGTCAAAGGCGCGGACGGGAAACTCGATGGTCTTCGTCAACGTCGGCCGGGCAGGTTTCTCCTGCGGCTTGGCCGCCTGATCGAACCCGGTCGCGATGACGGTGATCTGGATATCGTCGCCCATCTCCTCGTCGATCACCGCGCCAAAGATGATGGCCGCCTCGGGGTGCGTCATGCGCTTGATGATCTCTGCGGCCTCGTTGACCTCAAAGAGGGTCAGATTGCTGCTCCCACAGACGTTGAAGAGCACGCCACGGGCGCCGTCGATGGTCACGTCGAGCAGGGCATTGGAGATCGCGCGCTGGGCAGCCTCGACTGCCCGGTTCTCGCCGCTGGCGCGCCCAACGGCCATCAGCGCCGATCCTCCCTGCGACATGATCGCACGCACGTCGGCAAAGTCCAGATTGATGAGTCCGGGCACGGTGATGAGCTCCGAGATGCCCTGAATGCCCTGTCGGAGCACGTCATCGGCGAGGCGGAATGCCTCGCGAACCGACGCCTTACGGTCGACGATCTGCAGGAGCCGGTCGTTCGGGATCACGATCAGAGTGTCAACCTCTTTCCTCAGCGCCCCAAGCCCCTGCTCGGCCACTGCCGCCCGGCGCGACCCCTCAAAACTGAAGGGCTTGGTCACCACGCCGACCGTCAGGGCCCCGACCTCTTTGGCGATGCGCGCGACAATCGGCGCTGCGCCGGTGCCCGTGCCTCCGCCCATGCCCCCCGTCACAAAGACCATGTCGGCGCCCTCAAGGGTCTGAGCCAGGTCCTCGCTGGACTCTTCCGCAGCCTTGCTGCCGATGGACGGGTCGCCGCCCGCGCCGAGACCCTTTGTGAGCTTGTCGCCGATACGGATGCGAATGGGCGCATTCGAGAGCATGAGCGCCTGGGCGTCGGTATTCACCGCGATGAACTCGACCCCACGGAGGCCCGCCTCAATCATGCGGTTGACGGCGTTCGAGCCGCCACCCCCCACGCCAACCACCTTGATCTGCGCAAAGCTCTCGCCCGCAGGCATCTCTTTAAGCATCGATTGCCCTCCTTGAGCACAGCGACGCTGGCCGCAACGTCCCGCTCCGCTAGCGAGGGAGCAGCTCCCTGAGCCACTCCAGAAACCGGGGTCGACGATCTCGACGATCGCGCCTGCGCCCCTGCTCACTGTCGTGGCGCAGGCCCCACAACAGGATCCCAACGCTGGTAGCAAAGGCCGGCCCGCGGATGGAATCGTCCAGCCCCTCTACGTCGTCGGGCACGCCCACACGTACGGGCAGGTCCAGCAGCCTTTGCCCCAGCTCAGCCAACCCCTCCAGATCCGCAGTACCGCCGGTGAGAACCACGCCTGCAGGCAACAGGCCATCGTAGCCGGAGCGCTTGATCTCCCGCAGGACCATCTCGCAGATCTCCTCCGCCCGCGCCTCAACGATGGCCGCCAGTTCCCGCCGGGACACCAGCCGCTCCGGGCCCTGCGCGAAGGAACGGACCTCCACGACCTCGTCCGGAGCCACCGCCTCGGCGATGGCATGGCCATGCCGGCACTTGAGCTCCTCCGCTAGGTCGAAAGGTATCCGCAGGCCGATGGCGATATCGTTGGTCACATGGTTGCCGCCGATCGGCAACACGAGGCTGTGCCAGATACTCCCCTCGATAAAGATGGCCACATCGACCGTGCCGCCGCCAGCATCCACGAGGACCACGCCCATCTCGCGCTCCTCGGGCCGAAGGACGGCTTCCGCCGATGCCAGGGGCTGGAGCACCATCGCCGTGATCTCCACCCCTGCAGCCTCCACACAGCTGGCCAGGTTCCTCAGCGAGGTCACAGCCCCGGTCACCAGATGGGCCTCAACCTCCAGTCGATACCCCATCAGCCCGATAGGGTCGCGGATCCCCTCCTGCTCATCGAGTGAAAAGCCGCGCGGGATGGCGTGGATGATCTGGCGATTGTGGGGCACAGCAACGGCCTGCGCCGCCTCCATGGCCCGATCCACATCGTCCTGGGTAATCGGCCGGTCTCCACGTCCGATGGCCACCACTCCGCGGGTGTTGAGCGATTGGATGTGGCTGCCCGCGACGCCGACATAAGCACTCTCGATCTTGTAGCCGGACATGCGCTCAGCCTTCTCTATGGAAGCCTGAATCGCTGCCGCAGCGTCGTCGACACTGACAATCACGCCCTTGCGAAGGCCGCGCGAAGGCACGACGCCGGTGCCTACGATCCGCAGGCGCCCGTCGTCGTCAACCTCCGCGACGAGAGTGCATATCTTGGTGGTGCCCACATCAATGCCTACAACGGTGCCACCCAACACCCCCTCCCTCTGCTGCCTACAGCAAATGGCGCCGGATGATGGCCAGGTTGTTGAACAAGCGAACGCCGAAAGCGACGATGGCAGCCAGATGGAGCTCGACCCCGAGGCGGTCCCCCATGTAGGTCAGCAGCGCTGCGAGAAGTGCGTTGCTGACAAAGCCACTCACGAACACTTTGTTGCGGTAGGTGCCCTCCATCTCCGCACGCAGAGCTCCGAGGACGGAGTCCAGCGCCGCCAGGATACCCACCGCTGCATAGCGGGAGTATCTGACCGGCACCGATAGCGAAAAGATCGAGCCAATCAGCAGCCCCAGCACCAGCCCCAGCACTGGAAACCAGACGAGGAGGTTCGGCCCGCCGTTTTGTGTAGGGGAGTGTCTCAAGGATCGTCCCTCATCTATAGTACGGGCGGGTAGGCACGCCGACGTCGAGGAACTGCGGCGTGATCCCCCTATCAGCCATGTCGGCCAGCATGCTCCGCATCACGGCTACTTTGCCTTCCAGGTCGCCACCTGTGCCGAAATGCACAGGCCAGCCGTCGGGCGTGATCCAGCTCACCCCGTACCGGCTCGAATACTCAAAGGTGCGGACGCCTCCCAAGAGCGGGCTGAGAGCCGCTGCAGTGTCGAGCACCGCGCGGTCCAGCATCTGGCCGCCCGCCATCGCCTGTCCATCTGCACTGCGGATCAGGATCGCCTCGGGAACTATCGCACCCGTGCCAAGAACCGTCCCTTCTGCGTCGGCCAGATACCGCTCCCCACCAGCCTCCCAGACAAAGCTCACCCTCTTCTCCACGACGTGGATGCGGAGCGTGGCCGGCAGGCCAAGCGCCACCCGGGCTTCCTGCAGGCCAGGGAACCGCTCCAACAGCCGTCGCTCCACCTCCCGTGGGGCGATGCAAAAGACGCTGTACATGTCGACCCCGCTGGCCTCGTAGATCGCCTGCGGCGATAGCAGCCGGTGGCCCGTTATCTCCGAATCATAGACAAAGAAGCGCGGGTGCCCAAACAGATAGACCAGCAGCAAGATGCACGAGGCCGCAAGCATGATGCCCGGCAGCCGCTGCACGTTCACCGTCGCCCAGGTCGCACCCTCGCGAACAATCGCCCGCACCGTCGGGCGCTCGCTCTCAAAGCGCCGCATCCGCCTGGCCTGGCTGTAGCGTCGGGCGGCCACACGCCGCCGAGTCATCCTTCCCTCCTGGCCCCGGGGTACTCGGAGCGGAGCCGCCTGCGTTCCTCATGCCTCTCGATGGCCAGCTCGATCAACCGGTCGATCAACTGTGGATACGGGAGGCCACTCGCCTCCCACAGCTTGGGGTACATGCTGATGGACGTAAAGCCCGGGATGGTGTTCACCTCGTTCACATACAGCTCGCCGGTGTCCCGGCAGAGCAGAAAATCCACCCGCGCCATGCCCGCACAGTCGACCGCCTTGAAGGCCTCAATGGCCAGCTCCCGCGCCCGGCGCGTCTGCTCCGGAGAGATAGGCGCCGGGATCAACAGCTCAGACTGCCCATCGAGGTACTTGGCAGCATAGTCGTAGAACTCGTTGCTCGGCACGATCTCGCCCGGCACCGAGGCCTCGGGCTCGTCGTTCCCCAGCACGCTGACCTCGATCTCACGGGCGTTGATCCCACGCTCGACGAGGAGCTTGCGGTCGTACTGCGCCGCCTCCTCCATCCCACGCTCCAGCTCGCTTCGGTCGTGAGCCTTTGTGATGCCCACACTCGAGCCCAGATTCGCCGGTTTCACAAAGCAGGGATAGCCGAGCTCCGCCTCGATCCGGGCCACCCACTCCATGGGACGCGCCCGCCAATCCCGCGCGAGCAGGTGGACGTAGGGCGCAACGGGCAGCCCCCGAGCACGGAAGACGTCCTTCATGGCCACCTTGTCCATGCCGAGCGCGGACCCGAGGACGCCCGCGCCCACATAGGCAATGTCGGCCATCTCGAGCAGCCCCTGCAGGGTACCATCTTCGCCATAGGGCCCATGGAGCACGGGGAACACCACGTCCACATCCGGAAAGTGCGCCTCTTCCATACCCGGTACCATAGCGCCCCGCGGCATCACCACCACCAGCCCCCCGCGGCTGTCACGAGCCTCCTCGCCCGTGCCGAGCAGGGGTTGCTCGGCCACCCCGCTCTGGAGCGCCTGCATCGGGTCCCCCCCGACAAGCCAACGGCCACGCCGGGTGATGCCGACGGGATGTATCTCGTACCTGTCCTTATCCATCGCCTGCATCACCGAAGCGGCGGACGCGAGTGAGACCTCGTGCTCGCCTGAACGGCCGCCAAAGATGACGGCTACACGGACCTTGCGCTTCCCCATGCCGCCTACCACTCTCCCACCAGCTCGATCTCTAGCTCGAGGCGCACCCCAAAGCGCGCCTCCACCGTCTCGCGGACCTCTTCGAGCAGCCCGCGGACATCCTCGGCCGTCGCCGTCCCGAGGTTGACGATAAAGTTTGCGTGCCGCGGCGAGACCTGTGCCCCGCCGCGCCTTCTGCCCTTGAGGTCCGCCTGCTCGATCAAAAAGCCTGCGGGATACTGCGCCGTGCGCTTGAAGACGCTCCCTGCACTCGGCTCCTGCGGGTGTCGGTCGACCCGCCACTGCAGCCACTCGGCCATCTGCCGCCTGAGCGTCCGTGAGTCGGCCGGGCGCAAGGCGAAGGTGGCCTCGAGGATCACAGGGCGGCCGTTGTGGTTCGGGATCACCTTGAAGAGGCTGGTGCGGTAACCCATACCGAGCTCCGGTCGGGCCAGGGTTCGCACCTCTCCGTGGTCGAGCACGGTCACCGCCTCCAGCACGTCCCCCACATAGCCACCGTGGGCGCCGGCATTGCCAACGATGGCGCCCCCAACCGAGCCGGGTATTCCCACCGACCACTCAAGGCCCGCCCAGCCCTCCGAAGCCGTCCGCTCCGCAACCTCGTTGAGCAGTGTGCCGCTCGCTACCGTCAGAACGCCGCCAGGGTCAACCTTCAGACCCGAGCACCGATTGAGGATCACCAGACCCCGCACACCTTTGTCGGCAACCAGCACGTTTGACCCGCGCCCCAGCACGAGGCAGCTCACGCCATACTCATGCGCCAGTTGCCAGGCCTGCTGCAGCTCCGGCACCGTAGTCGCCTCGTAGACCAGGTCGGCCGGCCCTCCGATCCGGTAGGTTGTGTACGGGGCCAGCGGCGCGTGCCGGTGCACCCGCTGCTCACCACCCGGTATCCTCCGTAACCTCTCAGCCAGACGGTCCATCGCCGACATCATGTTGCCCTCTTCTGCAGGATTGAGAGCACACCTTCGCCCACGCGGAAGCTATCGCCAGCACCCATGGTGACCAGAACGTCACCCGCCTTCAGGCTGCGCACCAGCTCTAGCGTCGCCGCCTCCAGGTCGGGCACGCAGCGTATGTCCCTGTGGACAGCATCCCGCACCAGGTCCGCACTCGACACGCCCCGATCGTCACGCTCTCTGGCCGCATAGATAGGAGTGATGAGCACGTGGTCGGCATCGTCAAAGCACCGTCGGTACTGCTCGAGCAAAGCCTGTGTTCGGCTGAAGGTGTGCGGTTGAAAGACGGCCCATATGGTCCGCCCATGATACCGCGTCCGCGCTGCCGCCAGCGTGGCCCGGATTTCTGTCGGGTGATGCGCATAGTCGTCGATCACCGTGATCCCCGCGACCTCGCCTTTCAGCTCAAAGCGGCGCGCCACCCCCCGATACGAGGCCAGTGCCTCCCGAGCCACCTGTAGCGACACGCCGAGCTCACGCGCCACACTCAGAGCCGCCAGTGCATTTCGCACGTTGTGCAGTCCGGGCACGCGCAGCGAGAAGCGGCCGCACGGCTCGCCGGCTGCCACCACGTCAAAGTCATGCCCCAGGCCGTTCGGCAGGACCTGGACAGCCCGCACGTCGCTCTCCGGCCCCAGGCCGTAGCGGACCATCCGCCGCCCGTCCGGCACGCCTCCAAGCAGCCCCGACCCGCCGGGATCGTCCGCACAGGCAATCACCCACCCGCCGGGCCGTGTCTGCCCCAGGTAGGCCCCGAAAGCCGCCTGCACATCGGCATAGGTCGGGAAGCAATCCGGATGGTCCATCTCGACGTTGGTGACCACGGCGACCGACGGCCTGAGCGCCAGGAAGGTCCTCTCATACTCGTCCGCTTCGATGACAAAGTGGCGCCCGCGGCCGGCATGCGCGTTGGTCCCCAGCTCTGGCACGACGCCGCCAACGATGAAGGACGGATCGAGCCCTGCGCGGAGCAGGATGGCTGAGATCATTGCCGTCGTCGTGGTCTTGCCATGCGTCCCGGCGACTCCGATCGTATCGTACCCCTCGGTGAGCCAGGCGAGCACCTGAGGCCGGCGGATTACCGGAATGCCCCTCCGGCGGGCTTCCTGGACCTCAACGTTATCCTGTGGAATGGCAGAGGACACGAAAACAATGTCGGCATCGCTGACCTGCTCCGCCCGGTGCCCGTCATAGACGCACGCGCCGAGGTCGGCCAGCCCGCGCCCGACCTCCGACAGGCTCCGGTCAGAGCCCGAGATGTGCCAGCCCCCGCGCTCCAGCAACACGCGGGCGATGGCCGACATGCCACTCCCGCCGATGCCTACGATATGGATGTGGGCACCTCTTGGAATGGCCGGCATCTCCACTGCCACACAATCCCAGCTCACGGCTTCGCCTCACAGAGCGGGCACCCTGCACAGGCCCTGTGCCCCCCGGGGCCCAAGGGCAACTAGCGGATGACCCGCATCAGCAACAGAAACACTCCCAGGTACAGCAGGTATGGCGCCAGCAAGCAAGGCGGCATCAAGGGCACCAGCGTCTGCGCCAGCGGTGTCAGGTGCTCGGGCCGGATGCCCAGGAACGGGTACCCGAGGCGGTTCAGGTAGTGCCAGATGCTGCCAGCGATCAGGTAGCCGTTCACCAGGCCCGCGCCCAGGTTCAGCAGCACGACCAGCTTGGCCTTTGGGAGCGAGCCCTCGAAGGCCAGCGTCTCTCCATGGTAGGAAATGAACGCGACCACCACGATTCCGATCACCCATATGGCCGCCTGAATCTTCTCGTCCTGACACGGCGCCAGGATGCTCGCCACCCTGGCTGCTATCGGCGCTAACCGCTTCTCAAAGGTGTTGAAGGCAAAGAGCATCAGCACCATTACGGTCGTGACGCCCAGCTCCCTCAGGTACCCGCGCACGATCCCGATCAGGCCAAAGATGAGGACGATGATGAACCAGACCAGCTCGATCGGCAGCACAGCGCACCTCGGCCGGCTACTTCTTGCCTCGCGCGAGCCGCAACGCGAACAGCACCAGCACGGCGAATGCGACCACCAGCGCCAGGGCCACCCAGGAATGGAACAACTGCAACACCCCTTGCGCCGGGACGACCACCACCACAAACTGCGCCGTAAGGAACATCGGCAAGACGGCCTGAAACAGGGCGTAACCGTTGATTGCGCCCAGCACCGCCCCCATCAGGCGCTGCATCCGGCTGGCAGGACCCTTCACCCGCTTCTGGCCTATCAGGTAGGCCAGGGCGACGATCAACAGGAACAGGGCAATGCCCAGTCGGCGCACATCCTCGTCGGTCTGAATCAGCGGCGGCAGCTCCTTCAACCTGGCGAGAGGCACCGACAGATCGTCCGTGGTCAGGCCCCCAAAGCGAGCAAACATCGCCAGCTTGTAGAAGCGGTTGACCCAGGGCTTGAGGACCCTGCCCAGCCACGGGCTGATCAGTGGCGCGAGGATAATCGCCGGCGTGGCCACCAGTTCCCGTAGGATCCCCCGGTGATAGCCCACCACCGCGAACAGCCCCACGACAAAGACCGCGATCGCGAGATGGTCGAGACGCACCGGCTGCGTCACGCTGAACCTCCCGCCACTACAGCGAGCGCTGCCTGGCGACCTCCTGCAGCACGCCCGCGATCGCCTCGCACGCCTGCGGCCTTGCCAGTCGGCGCGCGGCCGAGGCCATCTCGGCCAGGCGAGGCGGATCGTCCAGCAGCGCTCGCACCGTGGGCAGCAGCCACTCAGCCAGGTCGCCATCCTCGACCACCATAGCCGCACCGCGGTCTTTAAGGTAGGTCGCGTTGCGCATCTGGTGTCCTCCGGCATAGGTCCCCGGCACCAGGATGCCAGGCACACCGGCCATCGGAAGCTCACCCAGCGTGGCCGCCCCTGCCCGCGCCACAGCCAGGTCGGCCGCCCACAGCAGGTCCGTCAACTCCTTTTCAACATATGAGTATATTCGGTACCGCTCCCGCGCACAAGCTTCGAGGGCCTGCCAGCGTGATCGGACCCGCTCATGGTCGAGAGCACCGGTCACATGATACACGCGCGCCAGGCTCAGGAGCTCCGGCAGGGCCCCGAGTACCGCACTGTTAACGTTCCTCGCTCCGGTCGAGCCGCCCAACACCAGAAGCATTCGGTCCTCAGGCGTCAGGCCCAGCCGTCTGCGGGCCTCCTCGCGGCTGCCCCGCACGAGCATCCGCCGCACCGGATAGCCGGTGACGACCACCTTGCCCCGCGGGAACCAGCGCTCAACCTCCTCGCAGGTGACCGTCACCCGTGTCGCGAGCCGTCCCAAGACGCGCACCGCCAACCCGGGCTCAATGTCCGGCAGGAGGACGACAACCGGGATTCCGGCCAGCCTGGCTGCCAGCCCCACCGGCACCGAGACGTACCCGCCGGTGACGAGCACCACATCCGGCCGAAACCGGTGCATCTCGCGAGCCGCCGCACGGACCCCAGCGGCCACCCTGGCCAGGTTCGCCACAACCCGCCAGGGTGCCATGCCCCGCACGCCTCCGGCCGATACAGCCGCAAAGCCCACCCCGTGTTGCTCTGCGAGGCGCTGCTCGAGGCTACCGCTGCGTCCGAGGTAGAGAACCTCCAGCGACGGGTCAGCCTCGCGCACGACCTCAAGCACCGCCAGCAGAGGGTAGACGTGCCCGCCGGTCCCTCCGCCGCTCACCAGGAGGCGTCTCATGCCACGCGCCCCCTTGGCCGACCCCGCGACACGCTCAAGAGCAGCCCGAGAGCCGCCATACACGCCACCAGCGACGAGCCTCCAAAGCTGATCAGCGGCAGCGTGATGCCGGTGAATGGCACCGTTGCCGTCACCACAGCGATGTGTAGCGCCGCTTGAAGGATGATCCAGCTCGTCACACCCACCGCCAGCAGCGCACCGAAGGAGCTATCACACTTCCTCGCGATGCGTAGCCCCCGGTAAGCCAGGACGCCAAAGAGCACCAACACGGCCACCCCGCCGATCAGGCCCAGCTCTTCGCCGATGATGGCATAGATGGCATCCGTGTGTGGCGCGTACAGATAGCCCATCTTCTGCACGCTGCCTCCGAGGCCCACCCCGCCAATGCCCCCTGCCTGCAGGGCATAGATGGCGCGCGCCGTCTGGTAGCCCCGGCCAAGGGGGTCCTGTAGCGGATCCTCGATAAAGGCCAGCACCCGATGCCACCGGTATGGCGAGATTCGCACGAGCACAGCCAGCGAAGCTCCGCCCACAAGCCCACCGATCCCCAGCTGCGCCAGATCGGCCCCCGCCACAAAGAACATGGCCACCGCAGTACTGACGATCAGGAACGCCGTGCTAAAGTTGGGCTGCAGGATGATCAGCCCCGTGACCGCACCCAGGATGACCGCAAAGGGAATCATGCCATAGGTCACCTGCCGGATCTTTGGACCCTTCGCCGCCAGCCAGTCGGCGATGTAGATGATGACCGCCAGCTTGACAAACTCGCCAGGCTGCACCGAGTTGCCCATCAGCCAGCGTTGCGCGGGCTGGTCCGCCTCCGCCGGCAGTGCAAGGAGCAGGATCAGCACGGCCAGGGCCCCGCCCAGGATCCACCTGGACCACCGCCGCCAGGCCTCGTACGGGATCAGCGCCATCGCGACCATCGCCACGCAGCCGATGGCCGCCCACTCGAGCTGCCGTAGGAGGAAGTAGGTCGTAGGCTTGCCCAACCTGGCCATGTCGAGCCCAAAGGACGCGCTGTACACCATGACCAGCCCCGTCACAAGGAGCACGGCCACAGTCAGCAGCAGGGGGAAGTCGATCCCCCTCAGGCTCGGCTTCAAAGTTGCGGCGCCTGTCCTCGCAGCCATCTGTCCCCTCACAGCGCCAGCACATGGTCCCGAAACGCCCGGCCACGCGCCTCAAAGTCGGCAAAGGCGTCAAAGCTTGTCCCGCCGGGCGCAAGCAGCACCACATCGCCCGCCCGGGCGACCTGCGCTGCCAGCTCGACCGCCTCCTGCAGCGTACCGCAGGTGTGAACGCGCGGTCCCCCATCGCCCGCCTCGGCCAGCAGGCGCTCGAGCATCGGCGCCAGCTCGCCGAAGCAGATCACTTCGCGCACCCGTTCCCTGACCAGGGTCACCCAGCCGTCCCACGGCAGATGCTTGTCCCGGCCGCCCGCCAGCAGCACCAGCGGCTCGCTGAAGGCACGGATCGCTGCGATAGCTCGCTCCGGCGAGGTAGCGATCGAGTCGTTGTAGAAAGCGACACCACCCCTCGTCCTGACGTGCTCGAGGCGATGCTCCACTCCGCTGAAAGTGCCCGCCACTTCCGCCATCGCGTCAACGCCCGCGCCTGCCGCGCCCGCTATGGCCACCGCCGCCAAAACGTTTCCCACATTATGCCACCCCCGAAGCTGCAGGTCGGACCGGGCGCAGACCCGCCGCTCCTCGCCAGGCTGCGGCGCCCACACGAGGTCGTCCCCCTGCAGAAAGGAGCCCGATGGTACCCTCCGTGTGACGCTGAACAGCAGCATCTGGCCGACACACAGTGGCTGCAGGCCCATCGTGACGGGATCATCCGCATTCAGCACCGCCCAGTTCCCCGGCCTCTGATAGCGGAGGATGTTGGCCTTGGCCGCGACATAGCTCTCCATCGACGGGTGCCGGTCCAGATGGTTCGGGGTGATGTTCAGGATTGCCGCGCCGTGTGGGCTCCAGCCGCCGGGCGGGAAGGCCTGGGCCGGCGGCGCTGCCGCGCCAAAGCCCTCAAGCTGAAAGCTCGACAACTCCATCACAACCCGATCGCTCGGGGCAATGCCGTCGAGATGCTCGATGAGGGGTTGCCCGATGTTTCCCCCAACCAGTGTGCGCAGGCCTGCCGCCGCGAGCATCCGCCCCACAAGGCTCACCGTCGTCGTCTTGCCGCTCGAGCCCGTGATGCCGATCACCGGCGCGGGGCACAGCCGCGTGAACAGGCGCGTCTCGCTGCTGATTGGGATACTCCTGCGGCGTGCCTCAACCGCCACCGGCGCCTCCTGCGGCACGCCCGGACTGAGAAAGAGCACGTCGCAATTCAGCACTTCCGGCGGGTGCTGCCCGAGGAACAGCCGCACATTGAGGCCCTCCAGCTTCCGCAGGCTGCTCGCGAGGGCGTCGGGCCCCTTGATGTCGCTCGCGGTCACCTCGGCCCCTCTGCCCGCCAGAAAACGTGCCAGTGCCGTCCCTTCCCGGCCAAGGCCGATGATGGTAACCCTCAGACCTGCCAGCCCGCCATCGATCGCCATGCTACTTCACCATCGCCAGCACAACGCCCAGCGCGACTGTGACCGCCGTCAGGATCCAGGCCCGCAGGACGATCCGCGTCTCCGGCCAGCCGCACAGCTCAAAGTGGCAGTGCAGCGGCGCCATGCGAAAGATCCGCCGGCCGCGCGTCAGCTTGAAGTAGGCGACCTGCAGGATATCGGCCACGACCTCCAGCACGAGCACCAGACCAACCACCGGGAGGAGCAGCCAGTAGCCGGTCAGCAGCGCCACCGAGGCGAGCCCCGCGCCCAGGCCGAGCGCCCCCAGGTCTCCCATGAACACCCGCGCCGGGTGCACGTTGTACCAGAGAAAGGCCATGATCGCCCCGATAAAGACGGCACAGAGCAGCGCAAGGTCCACATTCCGCGGCCCGGCCCCGAGCGCGATGAGCGCAAAGGCCACAAAACTCATGGCCACGGTACCACCCGCCATGCCATCCAGCCCATCGTGGAGGTTCACGGCGTTCACCGTGCTCACGATGACAAAGGCAGCCACCGGCACATAGGCGGCACCCAGGTCTATCGTCCTCCCCAGCACCGGTATGATCGCCGTCGTCGGTGCTCCGCTACGGTAGAGCAGCCACGCCCCCACCAGGGCCAGTGCCACCTGCCAGGGGAACTTGAACCGCGCAAGCCATCCGACGCCCGCCCGGTCTTTGAGGCCGCGGACGTCATCGACCGCGCCCAAAGCCGCAAAGATCGCCGTCACGGCCAGCGGCGCCCACAGGCGCGCTGCATTCCTCGCCATCACTCCCCCAATGAGGAGCACGGGCACAAGGATGAGAATGCCGCCCATCGTGGGCGTGCCACGTTTCGTCTCGTGGCCACTCGGCCCGTCAGCGCGGATCTGCTTGCCAAAGCCGTGCCCCTGCAGCCAGGAGATGAGATACTCGCCCCACGGCACAGTCGCCAGGAAGGTGCCAGAAGCCAGAAGCAGTGCCGCGATCACGCCTCCTCCTCACGCAGTATGCTGACGGCTTCCTCAAGCGCCATACCTCTCGAGCCTTTCACCAGAACATGGTCACCGGCCCGCAGCCGCGGGCGGAGCCACGTGGCAGCGGCACGGCGGTCGTCCGTTGTCTCCACCACAAGGTGCGGATTCGCCCGCAGGGCCTCTTCTGCGATCCACCGCGCCCGCCTTCCGACGGCTATCAGCACGTCCAGCAGCTCGCCCGCACGGCGACCCACTCGCCGGTGCCCCTCCTCCTCTTCGCTGCCCAGCTCCAGCATGTCGCCGAGGAGCGCGATATGTCGCCCGGGCAACTCGGCCAGCAAGTCGAGATCCGCCAGCGTGGAGGCAGGGCTCGCATTGTACGTGTCGTCCAGGATCGTCGCCCCCGACGGGCCAGGCACTACCTTCAGCCTGCCGAGACCCTCGAGCCCGCCGAGGCCGGCCAGGATCTCCTGCGGGGTCAGGCCCTCTGCCAGCCCAACCGCTGCCGCCGCGAGGGCCACATACACGTTATGTCGCCCCGGCCAGGGCAGCTGCACCGACCACACATGGCTCCGATAGCTCACGCTCGCCTCAATGCCCTGCAGCCCCCGGCTCCTTACCTCCGTGGCCCGCAGGTCGCAGCCTTCGCTCAGGCCATAGGTGATCACTGTGCGCGCCGGCGTGAGGTCTGCCATGGCGGCCACCCGCACGTCGTCGCCATTCAGGACCAGCACCCCATCTGGCGGCAATCCGCGCGCCATCTCGGACTTGGCCTCGGCCACCGCCTCGATGGAGCCCAACCGCTCCAGATGCACGGGGCCCACGTTGGTCACCACTCCTACCGATGGCCCTGCGATCTCGACCAGCCGTGCGATCTCGCCGAGGGCGTACATCCCCATCTCCAGCACAGCCCGCTCATGGCCCGGATTGAGCTGCAGCAAGGTCAGCGGCAGGCCAATCTCGTTGTTATAGTTCCCCTCGCTCTTGAGCACACGGTAGCGCTGCCCGAGGACGGCCGCTATGGCCTCTTTGGTGCTGGACTTGCCGACGCTTCCCGTGACCCCAATCACCCGGAGGGCAGGGTGCTGCCTGCGATAGTACGCCGACAGGTCCTGCAGTGCCCGCAGCACGTCCGGCACGATCAGGCATACTGGTGTCCGCAGGTCGGCCGGGAAGCGGCCCTCCACGGCCAGTGAGGAGGGGCCACCCTCGAGGGGCCGGCTCACCAGGGCGGCGACAGCACCTCGCCCGAAGGCATCGGACACAAACTCGTGTCCGTCTTGTCTCTCCCCTCGCAGAGCAACGAAGAGGCTGCCCGGCATGGCCAGCCTGGAGTCGATGACGACTGTGGCCAACCTGACGTCAGCCGTGCCTCCTCGCGCCCTTTCGCTGCCGGTGAGGGCGCTCCACAGATCGCCCAGGGTGAGCACCCGTGCCTCCTCGTCCGTTGCTATCCCCCTACCTTCATTATACTACAGAGACACTCTGCAATCCGTGTGCCCGCAAGTCACGGGCAGTGCAGACCGATCACAGACCAGGCGGCTCACCGCTCCGCAAGCCTTGCTCCGTCCGGCGGGATTCCCATGTACACGCACAGCTCGGTCGCCAGCCTCCTCCAGACGGGCGCTGCGGCCCGAGAGCCCCAGGCCTCACGCTTGGGCCGGTCCAGCTTGACGAGCACCACGAACCTTGGATCGTCCGCCGGGAGATAGCCCGCAAATGAGGCAATGATGGCATCGTCGTAGCGGCCCTTCTCAAAGATCTGTGCCGTGCCCGTCTTTCCTGCGGCCGCATACCCGGGCACCACCCCGAGCGGCGTCTCCTGCGGCAGGGCATCCACCAGCATGTTGGTCAGCTTTTCGGCCGTCTCCTCGCTCACCACCCGCCGGACGACCTGCGGTTTGGCCTGCCAGACCACGCGGTCCCCGTCGAGGATCCGGTCGACCACGTACGGCCGCATCAGCAGGCCGTCGTTGGCCAGCGCTGCAACCGCAGCCGTCATCTGAAGGGGCGTGACGGCCAGGCCCTGCCCAAAGGAGTGTGCGGCCAGATCGGCGGGATACCAGTCCGGAGAGCCAGGCATGCGCACGGTCCCCGGGATCTCGCCGGCCAGGTCGATGCCCGTCGGCTCCCCAAAGCCAAAGCGGCGCACCGCATCGTAGAAGCGACTGGTCCCAAGCTTGCGCGCCACATGGATCGCCCCCAGGTTGAGCGAGCGCGCCAGCACGTCGGTCATCGAGCACAGGCCGTGGGCCTTGCGGTCCCAGTTCTGAAAGGTACGCTCCCCCACGACCACGCTGCCTTCGTCATAGTACGTGTCTTCCGGGCTGATGACCCCGGCATCGAGCCCCGCGGCCATCGTCACCATCTTGAACACGGAGCCAGGCTCGTACTGGGCGCTGATGGCCGTGTTAACATAGTCTGCGGGCGACCGCACCCTCGCAAACGCGTTCGGGTCATAGCCCGGAGCCACCGCCATCGCCAGGATCGCTCCGGTGCGCGGGTCCATGACGATAATGACGCCGCTCTCCGCCTCATACTCGCGGAGCGCCTGCTCCAGATTCTTCTCCGCCGCCCGCTGCACCACGCGGTCGATGGTCAGAACCAGATCGAGGCCGTTCCTCGGCGCCTGCACCACCGGCAGGTCGAACAGTACCTGTGGACTGCTCGCCATCTTGAAGCCGCTCACACCGCGCAGGCGCGTGTCGTAGTACTCCTCCAGGCCATAGTAGCTCTGCTGCTCACCGTTCACGAACCCGAGCACCGCGGCCGCCAGCTTTCCCTCCGGATAGAAGCGCCCTGGGCGCACGTCGAGCTTGATCCCCAGGAAGCCCAGAGCCTTGATCTGTTGCCCCGTGACAGTCGGCAGGCCACGGGCAATGGGCACAAAGGACACCGGCTTCTGCGTGACCGGATCCCGCTGATCCAGCTTCTCCAACAGGTCGGGCACCGGCAGACCGACCAGCGGAGCGAGCGTGGTCGCAACGGCCACCCGGTCCGTGATGAGCTGTGGCGAGGCGCCCACGTCGTACACCAGCGACGGGATGGCCAGGTAGTGCCCGTGGCAATCCTGGATGGTGCCCCGCCAGGCCATGGTGCTGATGCTCGTGTCTTCCGCACCGTACCGCACCACCTCGTCCCGTCGCATTACCTGCCAGTAGATCAGGCGCATGAAGAGCAGGAGTGCCATTCCAGCAAAGGCCACGCCAAGGAAGAGGATTCGGTTCGGCCTTGCCCGCTCAAACTCGACCGACACGGCAGCCGCTCACCCCGATGCCCAAAGGATCGCCCGCCCCACGCCGGCGGCGATCATCGGCGGCCCGTCACCGCAGCAAGCTCTCCCGACGCAGGCTTTGCGGCCAGGGCGAACCGTGAGAGCAGCCTGCCCCAGAGCCCCGCAGGCGCACTCTTCGCTGGCGCCTCCGGCGTAGGAGCGGCGCTCACGCCGGCCTCCCCTCGATGCGGGAGCACACAGACCAGGTAGGGGCCTTCCACGGTGGCACTGACCATGCCCAGGCGCGCCACCCGCTCCTCGATCGTGTCCAGCCGCTGGCTGCGGGCGATCTCCTCTCGCAGGCTCAGATTCTGGGCCCAAAGGCCCTCCGCCTCCCGCTCAGCCGCGTCGAGCCGGAAACGCAGCTCCGCCACCTTGCTTGCCTGCGACAGATAGAGGACCCCTGCAAAGGCCAGTAGCGCCAGCAGCCCCACAAGCAGCATGAGAGAGCGATAGTCTACGCGCGTTGCGCTGCGCACAGCGCCTACCCGCCGGGGGTAGGCGAACGAGGCGCTGTGACGACGGGCGATCATGCTCCACTCCTTTGACTGCGACGCGGCGCAAGCCGCGTCGGACTTGCGCCATGCTATCGCCTCACCAGGGTGGAATCCCCCACCTCTGGGTCGGCCTCAATGCCAGACTCCCTTCTGATCACTCTTACCGAAGCCGCTCCGCCACCCGCAGCCGCGCACTCCGGCTCCGCGGGTTCCGCGCCTGCTCCTCAGGAGAGGGCCGAATGGGCCGCCGCGTGATCAACCGCAGCCGCGGCTTATGTCCACACCGGCAAACAGGGCTCGCCGGCGGGCAGATGCAGCCGCTCGCCTCCCTGCGCATGTACGTCTTGACGATACGGTCTTCCAGCGAGTGGAAGGAAATCACGGCCAGCCGTCCGCCCGCACCCAGGAGATCCACCGCCTGAGGCAGCATCCGCTCCAGGGCTCCCAGCTCGTCGTTGACGGCGATGCGCAGAGCCATGAACACCCGCGTTGCCGGGTGAATGCGACCCCGCCGGCCCACCGTTCGCGCAACCAGCTCGGCCAACTCGAAGGTCGTCCGCAGCGGCCGCTGCCTCACGATAGCGCGGGCGATGGCGCGCGCACGGTGCTCCTCGCCATACCGGTATATGAGGTCGGCGAGCTCCGATTCCGGGAGGGTGTTCACCAGGTCAGCCGCGGTCGTCGCCTGCCCCGCCGGGTCAAGCCGCATGTCGAGCGGCCCCTCAACCTGGAAAGAGAACCCGCGCCTGGCATCGGCCAGTTGCCGCGACGAGAGCCCAAGGTCCGCCAGTATTCCATCTACCGCCCGGAATCCGGCCCCCGCAGCAATGTCCGCCAGGTTGTCAAAGGACCCCTGGCGGACGATGGCTCGTTCGCCGAACACAGCCAGCGCGGAGCGGGCATACCGTACGGCTTCGGCATCGGCATCGAGAGCCAGCAGCCTGCCGTCTGGAGAGGAACGCTCCAGCAGTGCGCACGCATGGCCTGCCGCGCCGACGGTGAGATCGATGTAGCACCGGCCCGGGGCCGGTGCCAGCATCGCCAGGACCTCATCCAGGAGGACCGGTACGTGCTCGGGCTCTCCCGGCAAAGCCTTCTTGCGTTCTTCCAAGCTAGATCCCCAGCTCCTTCAGGTGCTCAGCGATGAGTGCACTGCGCTCAAGGGCCGTCGCCTGCAGCGCCTGCCACTGGGTGGGGTTCCAGAGCTCTATTCTTGAGTGCAAACCGGTGACGATGACATCAGTTTCCAGCTTGGCGTAGCTACGCAGGAAGGCGGGGATCAGGATGCGCCCCTGGCGGTCTAGCTCCATGTCGTCGGCGTTGGCGAACATCAACCTGGCAAAGGTGCGCGCGTCGGGGTTGGTGATGGGCAGGGCCTCGATACGAGCTGCCAGCGCTTCCCACGTCGCCCGCGGGAAGACAAACAGGCAGCCGTCCAGGCCTAGGGTCACCACAACACCGGCTTCCAGACCTGGACGGAACTTGGCTGGCAGGGTAAGCCGCCCTTTGTCGTCGATGGCGTGTACGTAGTGGCCGAGGAACATCTGCCCCCCTACACCGCACGAGGCGGGTTCAGGCCCTGGCCCTGCGGCTATGAATCGAGGTTCCCCCCTCCCATCGTGCCCCATTATACACCACTTTCACCCACTTTGCCAGTCCCAGGGGGCGAAAACGCCCCACTTCGGCCAAACTTTAAGGTTCCGGCCGAACCCCGAGGCTATGTCCGGACTGCCGTCCAGATCGTGCTGGGGAGGCAGACCGGTTGCCGGAATCGCGAGTCGGCCGTGCCCCCCAATGGGGTTCCCGGCCGGGCGCCCCTTCGCCGCCGCAGACTGCATTGCCTCTCAACCTGCGCCACCCGTCGCCCCGTCCCCTGGCCAGTCAGGCGCCGCGGCGCGCCCGACCGCCCGAAACCGCCGTTCCCCTGGTGGCCCTCCGCCCAGGGACGCCACCTTCAGGCGCGGACAGGCTGCTTTAACCGCCGTCCCTCGGCCCTTGCCGGAGGGTACCCCCTCCCCCC
>DYEI01000175.1 GCA_020725765.1 Anaerolinea sp.
GAGTTGCGCTCCGAAAGGCCAAAGTCGAGTTTCAGTAAGCTTCCGCCTTCTCCGCTGCCGCGGAGAAGGGGGATGGGGCGACGGTACAAGAGAGCGAGCCGCGCGCAGGGCCGGCTACCGCGTCTGGTAGGGTGAAGTCGACGGGAGCGCGGCTCCTAAAGTTAGCGCCTATCGCGCCCCCTCCCCCGGGTCGGCCGTGGCGCCAGGCATGCCACCAGGCCGACCAGTGCAAGGGGCCTCAAGATGTCCACAGCATGCGCTGTGTGTGATAAAGCTGTCCCGAGTGCAACGGGGCAGCATCAGGAGCGGCCGCTACTGCTCAAACCGGAAGCGCCAGATGGCGACGCCCAGAAACGCCAGCCCATAGGCAAAGACGATGCCGGCCGGCAGGAGCACGTCGCTCAGGCCGGCCCCCCGGAGCAGTATGCTGTGGAACGCGTCCAGGGCCCAGGCCGATGGCAGCAGGTGCCCGACCGCGGAGAAGGCCGGCCCGGTGATCTCCAGGGGGAACCAGGCGCCGCCCAGCACGGCGAGGACGGACATGAGCACGAGCGTTGCCGCGGTGGCGGCGTTCTCGCTCTTGGCCAGCGTGCCGATGAGGAGGCCGAGCCCCGCCAGGCAGAAGGAGAAGCTCAGCACAACCGCGGCCGTCGCCAGCGGCTGGGAGAAATAGCCCACACCGAAGGCCACCTGCCCGATGGTGACGAGAATGGCCTGCTGCAACAGGGCGATGACCAGGATCGCCAGCGCCTTGCCGATGATGATCCCCGATCGGCTGATGGGCGTCGTCAGCAGGCGCCGCAGCGCGCCGCTCTGCCGCTCGAGGACGAGCGCTACAGCCGCACCCATGAGGTTGAAGATCGTAAACTGGACGAGCATACCCGGGGAGGACTGGGCGAACCCGCTGGGCGTTCGGACGCCCTTGGCCCGTGCAGGGGTCAGGCGCAGGGTGACGGGCGGCGTCCTCCATAGCTCGTTCGCCGTCCCCAGCCCCTCCTGGAAAAAGGCTGCGGCAGCGCCATCGTCCTCAAAGGGCCTCCAGGCTGCGGCGGCCTCCTCGCTGGCGCGGGCCGCCCGCGCCGCTGCCGTCAGCCGGGATAGGGCTGCGCCGAGGGTTGCCCTGGCGACCCCGGCATCCCCGCTGTTCACATCGGTGACGCGCAGCGATACCTCGGGGCTCCCGCCCTCTCGCAGGCTCGCATCCAGACCGCTCGCCACGGTGATGATGCCCGCGACCCTGGAGCCGGCGAGCGCCGCATCCGCCTCATCTCTGCCCATGGGCCGCAGCTCAATGCCTGTACTCGTACTGAGCAACCCGGCCAGGATGGTCGAAGCCTCGCTGGCGTCCTGATCGACCCAGGCGACAGGGACCGGCGCCGGCGCCCGCTCCGGGCTATCGCTCATGAGCATACCAAAGAGGAAGGTGAGGGCCAGAGGCATGGCCAGCGCGAAGAGCAGCATCCTCGGATCCCGCAGCACCCGGAGGTCCTTGGCGGCGAGGTGAAGCACTCTCATGGCAGGTCCTTTCCTCATGTTGTCGCTTTCTCCGGAACGCTCTAGGCGTAGCGACGTCGGAAGACGAGGCTGCCGGCCAGGAACAGCACGGCACCTGCCGCCGCACAGATTGCTGCCGGGACGAGCAGTGCCGGGAGGCTCTCGCCTCGCAGGAGGAGCCTGTAGCCGCGCATGGCCCAGCCCTGTGGCGTGAACAGGGCGACCGTGTCCAGCACCTTCGGAACGTTCTGAAAGCCGGTCGTGAACAGGCCCCCGGCGAAGCCGAGAATCGTCAGAGCGCCGCCAATGAGGTAACCGGCCTCTCTGGTGTTCCTGGCAAAGGAGAGAAGCACCACACTCATCCCCGAAGCGGCGATGACCAGCCCGAGCACCATGAGAAAGACCCCCGGCGGATCGCCCCAACGGACGCCGAAGAGGAGCGCTGCGGCGATCACAAGGATCGAAGCCTGTAGCAGCGTGATCAGCAACACGGAAAGGAGCTTGCCCCCGAGAACTGTTGTGCGGGCCGCAGGCGTCGTGAACAGGCGCCGCAGCGTGCCGGTCTCATCCTCTTTGAGGATGGTCTCGGCGGTAGTCGCTGCGGTGAAGAACGTGAAGGTGATCAGCATGCCGGCGCAGACCTCGGCGAGGACAGCTGCGGCCCCCTCCGCCGCAGGGTGAGACAGGCTCTCGACCCGCATGCCGACGAGGGGCATGGCAGCCGTCTGGGCGTACTGTGCCGCGGCACTCTCGGCGCCCGAGGCAATGGCCTCGTCGGGGGCGCCGCGGGAGGCCATCTGAGCGGCGGTGACAAGCCTGGCGACCCGGCTCCCCGAGTATGCGTCGAGCACGCCCTGCACGGCACCGCTCAGAATGGGCAGACGCCAGACGAGCCCGGGGTCATGGTACAGCACGACTTCGGCTGGCTGCTCGCCGCTGGACATAACCGCTGCCGAAAACCCCGCAGGCACAATCAGCGCCGCATCCGCTTCCCGCCGGTCGACGGCCGACCGGGCACTGGCCTCGTCGGCGGCAAGGGCAATCTCGAGCAAACCCGCCTGCCCGGGTCCCTGGAGCGTCTGGATCAGCTGCTCGCCAAGGTTCACTGGCGGCGAGCCGGCGCCGATGTCGAGGTTCACGGCCTGCACCGAGACGGGCTGAAGCTCAGGCGGTCCGCCTCCGCTGAACCCCCCGAAGGCGAGGCCGATGAGTGCGGTGAGGACAAGCGGCGCAGCCAGGCCGAACATGAGGGCAGGGAGGTTGCGAGTCCACTGCCTGATATCCTTGATCGCAATCGCCAGGACCGTGCGCATGGGTCCCTCCCTTGCGGCAACAGCCGGTCAGTCCCGAAGGGCGCGGCCGGTCAGGTGGAGGAAGACCATCTCGAGATCGGGCTCCTCTATGGACAGTGAAGTGATGCGTCCGTTGGCAGCGCTTGCGGTCTCAAAGAGCAGCGGCAGCACCCGGCCCGGGTCTGTGACGAGCAGATTGACCCTGCCTTCGTCGGTGCGCACCTGGGTGACGCCGGGGAGCTCCTGCCATCGCCGCAGGGTGTCGGGGTTCGCATCGGCGAGCGTCGCCGTGACTCGCGTCTGCCCGCCGACGATCCGCACAAGCTCATCGTGGGTGCCCTCGGCGATGATCTTGCCGTGGTCCATGATGGCGATGCGGTCGCTCAGCTCCTGCGCCTCCTCCATATAGTGGGTGGTGTAGAGGATCGTCGTGCCCTGCCGGTTCAGGTCCTTGATGCCATCGAGGATGCTGCGGCGGCTTTGGGGATCGATCCCGACCGTCGGCTCGTCGAGAAAGAGGATCTGCGGGCGGTGGAGGAGGGCGACGCCGAGGTTCACGCGCCGCTTCATGCCGCCCGAGTACCGGTCGACCCGCTCTTTCTGCCGCTCAGTCAGGCCGATCAGCTCGAGGACCTCGTCGACGCGACGCTGCAACTCCGCTCCGCTGAGGCCCTGCATGCGGCCCCAGAAGAGGAGGTTCTCACGGGCAGAGAGGTCGCCGTAGAGGGCGATATCCTGCGGCACAACGCCGATGGCGGCCTTTACCTGCTGGGGCTGGTGGCGGACGGAGTAGCCCGCGATGACCGCGTCACCGCCATCGGGGGTGAGCAGCCCGCTGAGCATAGAGATCGTTGTCGTCTTGCCGGCGCCGTTGGGTCCGAGGAGACTGAAGATCTGCCCGCTGGGGATGGTGAATGAGACGCCATCGACCGCCCTCACGGTCCCAAAGTGCTTTCGCAGCTCGCTGACCTGTATCGCCGGGGCATCCTGCTCGGTCATCTTTGCCTCCTGGGCCGCTGGGCCCCATCGCGGGTGAGCTAGCGCCGGGCGGGCCGATGGCCATCGCTGCGGCTCCCATCGCCCGTGCGCGGTAATTGTAGAGCAGACCGGTCAGAACCGCAAGTGAGCTCGCTGTAGGGGCGTAGTTCAGTCTTGGGGCATCTCGCAGTGTTGGGGCATCTCGCACTCTGCCAGCCGTCATCAGCCCCTCCCCCGCCCGCTCCCCATGCGGACTCCGCGGAGTCCGCATGGGGAGGGGGGATGTGTAGAGTGGGGTGGAGTTTGGCCTTTCGAGGTTCTGGCTCTTCACGATTACCTCCATCGCCCGTCGGCAGTCGTGTAGCGCGGCTCGTGCCGTAACGCCCCCACCCCCGACCCCTCCCCGGA
>DYEI01000176.1 GCA_020725765.1 Anaerolinea sp.
CGTCCGTCCCGGGGAGGGGGCCAGGGGGAGGGGCGTCTCGGACGCGGCATGGCTGTAGGTCATCTCGGCGGGTTCTGGACGGTACCGCGGGCTGCGCTCCGAAAGGCCAAATCTGGACAGTTGTCCAACCCGGCGAATGCGGCTACAATCGCAGCGCAGGCACCGGCCGCCGGCCAGCCTGACGCAGGAGAGATACCCATATGCCCCATCTTCTCGGCCTCGATGTAGGCACTACCAACACCAAGGCCGTCGTCTACGACCTCGAGGGCCGCGTCTGTGCGGAAGCCTCAGCGCCGACGCCGCTGAGGGAGGAAAGCCCCGGCCTGGCAACGCGCGACCCGGAGGCCGTCTACCGGACCGTTGTGGATGTGATCCGCCGGGCGGCAGCGCAGGCGCACCCGGCTGAGGTGCTTGGCCTGAGTATCTCCAGCATGGGAGAGTCGGGAGCGCCCCTCGATGCACGGGGGGCGCCGGTCTATCCCATCATCGCCTGGTATGACCGGCGAACACTGGCCTACCGGCAGTGGTGGCAATCCCACTTTGGCGATGACCGGCTCTTTGCCATCTGCGGGCTGCAGCCGGGGCACATCTTTTCCCTCAACAAGATCATGTGGTTGCGGGACCACGAGCCGGCAGCCTATCAGAGGCTCAGGCTCTGGCTCAGCGTGTCCGACTATATCGCCTACCGTCTGTGCGGCGCGGCGGCCATGAGCTACCCACAGGCCTGCCGGACTATGGCTTTTGACCTCCGCACTCTGGACTGGTCTGCGGAGGTGCTGGGGGCGGCCGGGGTGTCGCCGGAAGTCTTTGCGCGCCCCGTGCCCTCGGGGCAGGCGCTGGGCACTCTGCGGCCCGAGGCCGCAGAGGCCTGCGGCCTGCCGCGGTCCACGGTCGTGGCTGCCGGTGGGCACGACCACATCTGCGCTGCCATCGCGGCTGCCGTCACGCAGCCGGGGCCGGTGCTCGATTCGATTGGCACGACCGAGGCCGCCATGGCCGTGATCGACCGCCCGCGGACGGAGCCTGCTGTGCGCGCCCTTGGGCTCTCCTGCGGCGCCCACGCGGTGCCCGGGCGGTATTACCTGATCGGCGGGCTCCTCGGCATCGGGCCTCTCGTGTCCTGGCTGGTCGAGACGTTGATGCACCTGCCCCCGGACGCTGAAGGCTACGCCGCGCTCACAGAAGCTGCACGTGAGAGCCCGCCCGGGGCACGCGGGCTGTACCTGCTGCCCTTCCTCGCCGGGGCCGGATCGCCGGAGCAGGACCCGCGGGCAACCGGGGTGCTGCTGGGCCTGCGGCTGCATCACACCCGCGGCGACATAGCACGGGCTGCCCTCGAGGGCGTCTGCTACGAGCTACGCCGGCTCCTCGAGAGCCTGAACTCGTTGACTGGGGCCCCTGAGAGCGTGCTGCGCGCCGTCGGAGGCGGGGCGCGGAATCCCTTCTGGCTCCAGCTGCGCGCGGATGTGACCGGCCGCGTGCTGGAGGTGCCGGAAGGAACCGAGCGTGCCGCCCTTGGCGCCGCGCTCCTCGGAGGCGTCGGCGCCGGGGTCTACCCTTCCGTGGAGGAAGCCGCCGCCAGCGCCTACCGGGCCGCCCGGGCCTACCGGCCGGATGCCGCAGCCCATCGCGAGTACTCGGCCCGCTACGAGGGCACGTACCGCCGTCTCCACCAGGCGGCCCTCCTTGTCCAGGCCGAGTGAATCCGCGCCCGGCGCGCCCGGCGAGCAGCGAGGCACCCGCCGGCGGGTGTATCCCAGAATCGTCGGTGCAGACTGCAACCATTTCGCGACTACGGGAGGCCAGATTGCTTCGCCAG
>DYEI01000177.1 GCA_020725765.1 Anaerolinea sp.
GCCAGCGGAGCCCAAAACACCCATTTGGCATGGCCCCTCCCCCAGGCGGGCACGTCGTGCACGCCTGGGGGAGGGGCCGGGGGTGGGGGCATTACAGCAGTGGTGAGGAGGGCTTTCGCAGGCAGGCGCAGCCCGCCCGCTGCCCCGGCCGGGTTCAGGGGCGGACAGGTGGTCCTGTGCGAGGCGAAAGCGTCCGCCGAGTGAGCTCGCGGACGGACGGGGCAGGATGCGATCTGCCGCTCGACGGCCGCCAACCCTGCAGCGGTGTCGCCAGACAGCGCCTGTCCGCCCGTGAACCCAGCCCCTTCGGGGGCTGAGCCGATAGCACGGGCGAGGCGACGCCTCGCCCCTAGAGTTGGGCGCCTGCCAGCGAGAGGGTACGCCTGTCCGCCCGCTGCCCCGGCCGGGCAGCGGTTGGGGCGCGAGATTGTCCGACACCCTTGGAGCGATGGTTAATGCACGGATTGCTTGCCCAAGTCGAGCTTGCTGACCCGGCAGCAGGAATCAGCGCCTGGAGACGGCTGGAACGCCTCCTGGGCGTCCCTTCCGATAGCGAGGCCCTGGCCGCCCTGGTCAGGGCGCTCCCCGGCACCGCCAATCCGGACCGCGCCCTCCTCTACCTCGATCGGCTGGCAGCGGCGATGCCCGAGCCGCGCGAGCTGCGCTCGGTTCTGGAGGACCCCCGCAGCGCGGAGGCACTGGCAACCCTCTTTGCGAGCAGCCAGTTCCTGGGTGAGGTGGTGCTCCGCCATCCCGAGTACGTGCGCTGGGTCGTCCGGCCGCGGCACCTGGCTCGCGCCAAGACCCCCGATGCCCTCCTGGCTGAGGCCCGTGCCGAGGTCGGCGCCTGCGTTACCCACGCCGACCGGCTGGACGCCCTGCGCCGCTTCCAGCGGCGGGAGCTCTTGCGGATCGGCGCGTGCGACCTCCTCGGGCTGTGGGACCTCTCGGCCGTCACGGCAGAGCTTTCCCGCCTCGCTGACTGCCTGGTGCAGGCTTCGCTCGAGGTTGTGGAGGCTGAGGTTGGCGCATCGGCCGAGGGCCTGAGCGTCATCGCGCTGGGCAAGCTGGGCGGGCAGGAGTTGAACTATAGCTCGGACATCGACCTGCTCTTCATCTCCACTGCAGACGGGCTCGGCCACGAGCGCCTCGCCGAGCTGCTTGTGGAGGCGCTGGCCCGGGTCACGGGCGAGGGTTTCCTCTATCGCGTCGACCTGCGCCTGCGACCATGGGGCCGGGTTGGGCCGCTGGTCTGCTCGGCAACGGGCTATCTCAGGTACCTGCGCCAGCACGCCCGGCTCTGGGAGAGGCAGGCGCTGCTCAAGGCTCGCCCCGTCGCCGGAGACCGGGGCGCCGCTGCCGCTTTCCTTCGGGAGGCAACGCCGCTCCTCTTCGCCGCGTCCCCGGAGGCGATCCGCCGGGATGTGCACGAGATGAAGCTGCGCATCGAGGCCGAGCTGCGGCGTCGAGGGCGGGAGTGGGGCGAGGTCAAGCTCGGCTCCGGCTCGATCCGCGACATCGAGTTCGTGGTGCAGTACCTCCAGCTTGCTCATGGGGTGCGGCACCCTTCCGTGTGCACAGGCAACACCCTCGAGGCGCTCGTCCGCCTCAGCCGATTGGGGCTCCTGCCCGGAGATGACTATCGGGCGCTTGCCGACGGGCTCGTTTTCCTGCGCGCGCTCGAGCACTACCTCCAGCTCATGCATCACCGGCAGACCCACTCGTTGCCGCCTGACGCGCGGGAGCTGGCCTACCTGGCACGCCGGCTCGGCTTTCAGGGGCCAGATGCAGGGACACGACTCCTGGCACGCTACTCGGAGCATGCGGCGGCCGTCCGCGCCGTCTACCAGAGCTACCTGGAGAGAGAGGAGGCAGAGATGCCCGCCGACCCGCAGGCGACGTCGCCGGACTCCGAGGTCCAGCGCCACCTGGCGCGGATGGACCCGGCGTATGCTCAGGCCTTTGAGGCGGCCGAAATCGCACGCCACGCAGCTCTCGCGGACCGGCTCGGGGATGGCAATCTGGTCGAGGTCGAGGCCGAGCCCCTTGATGAGGGGGCCTGGCGGGTGACAGTCGTGGCCTACGACTACCCGGGGGAGCTCTCCGCCATCTGTGGCCTGCTCTTCGTGTATGGATTCAGCATCCATCGCGGGCAGGCCTTCACCTACGAGCCAGCCGCTCCGACCGTGCCGCCAGATGCAGACGGGAGGGGACCCGCGGCACGCGCCGCCCGCCAGAGGGCGCGACGCAAGATCGTGGACGTGTTTGAGGTGCGCCGGGTCTTTGGCGAGGCTACCGAGGACGTGTGGGCTCGGTATGCGGCCGATCTGTCGGACCTGCTGCGCCGCCTCGAGGCCGGAAGGCAGCGCGAGGCCCAGGGGGAGCTGGTCAAGCGTGCCGCTGCGACGCTGCGGCAGCAGGCGGGTCCGAGTACACTCCTCTACCCCGTCGACATCGAGATCGACAACGAGGCCTCGGGCCGGTACACCGTCCTGCGAATCGATGCGCCGGACACGCCCGGCTTTCTCTACGAGTTCACGACCGCGCTCGCCCTCAACGGTATGCACATCGCCCGCGTGGTCATCGACTCCGTTGGCAGCCGGGCCCGCGATACGGTCTATCTGACCGACACGCGAGGGCGCAAGATCACCTCGCCGGAGAAGCAGCGGGAGCTGCGCGCGGCCACGGTGCTGGTCAAGCACTTTACCCGGCTCCTTCCCCACTCTCCGAACCCTGAATCGGCCCTGCTGCACTTCCACGAGCTGCTCGGGCAGCTCTTCGGCCAGCCCGACTGGCCGGCCGAGCTTGCCTCCCTGCATCGCCCCGAGGTGCTCAGCGCCCTTGCGCGGCTTCTGGGGGTGAGCGATTTCCTGTGGGACGACTTTCTCCGCATGCAGCACGCCAACCTCTTCCCTGTGGTGCGCGATGTGGACGCCCTGGCCATCGCCAAGACCAAGGAGGTGCTCCGCGCCGAGCTGGCCGAGGCGCTGCGCGCTGCGCCCGACGGCCGTGCGCGCCGGGACGCCCTCAACGATTTCAAGGACCGGGAGATGTTCCGGGCCGACATGCGGCACATCCTCGCTCACAGCCTCGACCTGAGCCAGTTTGCGGGGGAGCTGACCGACGTGGCAGAGGTGGTCGTCGAAGCGGCCTGTCAGCTCTGCGACGAGGAGCTGCAGGCCCAATACGGCGTGCCCTGCCGCGAGGACGGGCGGCCGAGTCGCCTGAGCGTCTGCGCGCTGGGCAAGTGCGGGGGGCGGGAGTTGGGCTTTGCGTCCGACATCGAGCTGATGTTCATCTACGAGGGAGGGGGCAGGACCACCGGCCCTCAGGTCGTTGCCACTGCGGAGTACTATGAGGCCCTTGTGCGCGAGTTCGTGGGCACCATCCGGGCGAGACGCGAGGGCATCTTTGAGATCGACCTGCAGCTGCGGCCCTATGGAAGGGCCGGGAGCATGGCGGTGCCGCTCGACTCCTTCCGCCGCTACTTTGCTCCCGGTGGGCCGGCCTGGGACTATGAGCGACAGGCCCTCGTCAAGCTACGCCCCATCGCCGGCAATCCGGAGTTGGGGCGCGAGGTTGCCGCGTTGCGCGATCTCTTCATCTACAGTGGAGAGCCGTTCAACGTCGCCGCCATGCGGGCCATGCGCGAGCGGCAGCTCCGACACCATGTCGCAGGCGGCACCATCAACGCCAAGTACAGCCGTGGCGGCCTCGTCGATGCGGAGTACCTGGTGCAGGCGCTCCAGATACGCTACGGTAGCCGGGAGCCGCGGGTGCGCCTGACCAACACCCGGCTGGCCATCGAGGCCCTCGCCGAGGTCGGCGCGCTCGGCCCTGAGGAGCATCACCGCCTGCGCGATGCCTACGCCTTCCTCCGCCAGCTCATCGATGCCCTTCGGATGGTTCGCGGCAACGCCAGGGATCTGACGGTACCTCCGGCCGGGAGCGAAGAGTTCGCCTTCCTCGCCCGCCGCCTCGGGTACCAGGGCGACCCTGCGCGCCTCAGCGAGGACCTCCGGCGGCATATGGAGGCGGTCCACGAGCTGAGCCTGCGCCTCCTGGCCTGACGCGCCGCCGTTCGCTCCGCCCTTACCCTGCCGCTTGCGGTTGCAGGACGGCCCAGGAGCTGTACTGCGTTGTGGCCGCGAGCAGCCACTGGTAAGGCAGGCTCGTCTCCGCCACCTGGCGCTCCGCCACTTCGATCAGGCGCGGATCGCCAATGCCGTAGGCCATCGACTGCACCATGGCCCACCCGGCTGCGGTGAGAAAGGCGGCGATGAGCATATCCTGAAGGCTCTGAAGGCGGGCAAGGCGACCATCCCGCTTTGGCTCCGCGCTGGCCCTGGCGCGGGCGAAGGCCGTTGCCAGCCCTCGTGCCTGCCCCGAGGGTCTACCCCCGACCATGTGCATCAGCTCCACCGCGGCGTCGCGGGCCCGCAGGGCCCCGGCTTGAAACTCCTCCGCCCTGGCGGTCATCCATGGCTCGGGCAGGCCGCCGGCGCGGGAGGCGTAGGTGTCGGCGGCGATCTGCGCCAGCTCGGCGAGCTCGTTCAGCTGATCCCGCAGGGAGGGGATGTCCACACTCAGGGTCGCGACCGTGACGGCTGCAGGTGCCAGGCTCATTCTCTCCTCCTAGCCTCTCGTGATCCGCCAGAGCACCCCGGTGCGGCCGTATGGCCGCATGCCGATGCCATCGCGCAGGTAGAGGAGGCCCAGGTCCACCACGTACAGCGCCTCGCCGGCCGGGTTGAAGCGCGCCTCGACAGGCCGCTCCAGCCCACCGCCCCCATGGGCGGAGGCCGGGCCGGGGTGTCGGTTCGCGGCAAAGGTCTCAATGGTGCGAGTCTGCAGGTCGAGGCGCACGACGCAGTGCCCCGCCCGGTACGGTTCCGTGGCTGCGATGGGAGCGCCAGCGCCGAACTCGGCGATGAAGAGGTGATTGGCGTAGCCAAAGCCATCCCGCGAGAGGTCAAACCCGGAGGGTGCCGTGCGCGGGGCGAAGGTGAAGACAGGCTTTTGGGGCGCGGGCATATCCTGAAGCAGCGGCTCGGCGGGCGCCCCGTGCTCCGGGCGGTAGCGGGGGTTCCACACCGGCTCCCCGGCGGCATAGTCCGGCCAGCCGTACCAGGCACCCTGACGGATCTCGTAAAGGGGCTCGGGCGCGTTCCCCACCGGGCGGGCGCCACGGTCCTCATAGCCGCGGTCGATGCAGTAGAGGTGCCCGTCGGGGACGAAGAGCAGGGCATGCGGGTTCCGCAGGCCCCAGGCCACGACCTCGAGCCCGCTGCCATCGAGCCGGCAGCGCATGATCGCACCGGTGCATGGTACCCGTCCCCGGATTCGCTGGCCTCGCTGCGTCGCCTGGCCAACGGGACTGAAGGCCCCCGTGCGGGCCTTGCGCTTGCCATCGATGGACAAGGGATTGAGGTAGCTATAGTTCTGCCCGGTCAGGGTGACGTCGTAGCCAGGGACGTCGCAGGCCATGGGCTGGAGCGCGAGCCAGCCGTAGCCATAGTTGTCGGGGCCGACGACGCCCGCGTTGGTGTAGGTCCCCTGGCCAAAGTAGAGCCATCCGTCCGGGGCAACGACTGGCATGCCCAGGAAGTGATCGCCGGGGCCGTACAGTCCCTCCAGGATGGGCCTGTACGATCCGTCCAGTCCGGCGTAGGAGATCCGAGGGGGGTACCCGCCTTCGGTGATGAAAAAGCCATCGTGGGTGTCGTCCCGATAGTAAGCGATGCCCCCGACCGGTCCGCGCAGCCCTCCGACGACCTGGACACAGGTGCCGTCGGGCTCGACGCGCAGGATGCGCCCGTCGGTGATCGTGCCTCCGTAGCTGTACCCGGCCTCGGCGACGTACACGCCGCCCATACTGTCAAAGCCGACGCTGGTCGGATAGGCGAGGCCGGCGGCGACCGCCTCGATCCGGTAGCCCGGCGGAACCTGCACGTCGGCGGGGTCAATGCGGCGGGGGGTGTGGAACACGATGCTCTCCATCTCTCCCCTCTCACGGCGTCGGGCGAGGAGTCCGCCGCAACGCCAGGTTGCGGGCGGCGTGGGCCCGGCTGACCTGGAATGGGAGAGTGGCAGCGATAGCCGGGCCAGGAGCGCCCGGGGGCTCGACAGGCCCTTCTCCTTCCTCAGCAAAGGGCGTGCCACCCCGCCGCGTCGGGGCGCTATGTCCCCGCCCTTCGCGGCCTCACCGGCCGAATCGCAACACCACGACCACATTGACAAGGATGGCCAGCAGGACGGCCAGCGCGAGGAGCACATCGCCGCGGCGATGTCGGCGGCTGCAGGCGTCGCGGGCGAGTATAAGGAGCGGCGTCGCAATCACAGCGAGAATGAGCCATTGCTCAGCCATCGGTCAGCCTCCCAGCCACTGCCGCACCAGCCCGGACCCCATCTGGATCGCCGAGTATACGAGGAGGCCGGCCATCCCCCAGCGCAGGACCGCGCTTGAGACGCGCCGGTCCAGGATCGAGCCGATGATCGCGCCCACAAAGGCGCCGGCGGTGATGGATAGGGTCAGCCCGGGGAGCAGGGCACCGCTCCACCAGTAGGCGAAGGCTCCCGTCATGGCCGTGATGCCCACAAGCAGGTTGCTGGTGGCGGTCGCCGTCTTGAATGGCTTGTGCAGCACCAGGTACAGGGCCGGCACGATGACGATCCCTCCCCCGATGCCCAGCAGACCGGAGCTTGCGCCGGCGAAGAGGCCGATCAGCCACATTGCGGCCTTGCGCAAGCGGCCGATCGAGGCCCACTCAACGTCGCGGACCACTTCGGTGCCTCGCCGCGGGGCGATGAGCTGGTAGGCTGCATAGAGGAGCACGAGCGCGAAGAGCAGCTGCAGTACCTCTGGTTTGGAGGCCAGGGCGACCGTGGCACCGATGGTGGCGCCAAAGGTCGTGGCCAGCGCCAGCTTCCAGGCCAGTCCGACGTCCATCAGGCGCCGCTTTCCCGGCCAGAGGGCGGCCGCATCAGAGGTCGCGACCGCCGCAACCAGGCTGGCCCCCAGGGCACTGTGAATGGGAACCCGGAACACGAGTGTCATGAGGGGCACCATCAGTATGCCGCCGCCGACGCCGAGGAGTGCCGCCACGATCCCTGCAGCTACCCCGCCTGCAAAGAGCGCCACGATGAGACCTGCTTCCATCGATCTCCCTCCAGGAGCTCAATCGCCACCAGTTACGAAGGCTGCGCCCTCCTGCTGCCTCACGTCCCTTTGGCCGCGGGCGGCTCCGCCCGGCGCCTTGCCGCCCTGCCGGGGACTCTCCGGGGCGCCCCCATCATCGCCACCACAAAGGCGGCCGCGGTGCCCAGTAGCGAGCCGGTCACGGGGAACACGCCTCCGATGCTCCATCCCGTCACGACCAGGGTGCCCAGCATCGGGCCAAGGGCGCCGCCGAGGGCATTCAGGCTCGTGGAGATGCCGTAGATGCCCCCCTGGTAGCCTTCGGGAGCGTGCTCTGCGATGATGGCGTTGGCCAGGGGGGCCACCGCGCCCATGGCAAAGCCCAGCACGGCCCGCAGGGCGAGGAGCTGCGCGGGATGGCGAGTCAGTGCCTGAGGGAAGCATACCAGGGCCCCTATGGCGAGGCAGCCGATCAGCACCTGTCGTCTGCCCAATCGATCCGCCGAGCGCCCGATCCACACGGCTCCCGCGGCGTTGGCTGCCGCGGCTGCCCCGAGAATCCAGCCCGTCGCCGTTGACGCAGCCCTGGGGTCGGGCACGAGGGTCTGCACGTAGAGAGGCAACACCGGTGTGGTAACCGAGCCGGCGAGATGGTTCATCATCAGCAGTGCCAGCATCGAGAGGAGGCCGCGGTCGCGGCCGATGGTGCGCAGGGTGGTCAGGAAGGCGCTGCCATCCTGCTTCGCACGGGGGCGGCGGGTGAACTCTTCGTGCACGAGGAGGATGACGAGCACACCGGCCACGAACAGGAGGCAACCCGAGGCGGCAAAGGCTGCACGGTACCCGAAGGTGCCACCGATGATACCTCCCAGAGAGGGGCCCAGCGAGCTGCCCGCGAACACCGCCGTTTGCAGCAGGCCGAGGGCAAAGCCGCAGCGCTCGCGCGGCACCGAGGTGGCCACCAGGGTCGTCGCGGCGGCGACGGTTCCCGTCACCGCGCCCTGGAAGATGCGCAGGGCTGCGGCCTGAGGGACGCTGTTGACCAGGGACTGAAGCCCCAGGATCACCGCGCCACCCAACATGGCGCGCACGAGCATCGGCTTGCGGCCGTAGCGATCGGCGAGCATCCCCCATATCGGCGAGGAGAGGGCCATGGCAATGGGTGCGCCCGAGTTGACCAGGCCCACCCAGAAGGCCACCTCGCGGAGGCCCGTCACGCCCAACTCCTGAATGTAGAAGGGCATGAATGGGTTGGAGATGCTGAAGCCGAGGATCGCCACCGTCTCTGCCATGACGATGGTGTAGAGGTTGCGCTGCCAGCGCTCAAGGCGCAGCCGCCTCAGGCGGCGTTTCAGACGCATGACCGGGGTAGGGGCCATCTCTGCTCACTCAACCGACTCGACAGAGTCCAGAGCCGCCATCCGATAGGCGAGAGCCGTCTCGCGGGCCGTGCGCTCCCAGGAAAAGTGCCGCGCCTGGACCAGGCCCAGCGTTCGCAGCCTGGTCCGCAGCTCCTCGTTCCGGGCGAGTTGCACTATGGCCTCGGCCCATGCGGGCACATCGTCGGGATCCACGAGCAGGCCCGCCTCGCCGACCACTTCACGAAGGGATGTGGCGCATGCCGATACCACCGGCGCCCCGCAGGCGAGCGCTTCGAGCGCAGGCAGCCCGAACCCTTCATAGCGCGAGGGGAAGAGAAAGGCCACGGCACCCGCGTAGAGGGGGGGCTTGTCCTCCTCGGCAACGCGCCCCAAAAAGCTGACACCGCCCTCGAGCCCCGCCTCGCGCGCCAGGCGGCGCGGGTCGGGGATGAGGGGCGTGTCCCCGGTGGGGAGGGCTCCGGCCACGGCCAGGGGTGGCAGGCCCGGTTCGCGCCGACGGGCCTCTGCCACGGCACGAAAGAGCGTGTCCAGGTTCTTTCGCTGGTCAAAGCCGCCCAGGTACAGGAAGTACTGCTCCGGAAGGCCGTAGCGGCTGCGCACCTCCACAACCGACCAGGGGTCCTCCACGGGGCGGTATGCCGGCCCCGCGGCGAGCGGCACCGCGCGCACTCTGGCGGGCGGTATCCCGAGGCGACGGACGACCTCCGTGCGCGTCGCCTCCGAATCCGTGAGCACCAGCGCGGCGCGGCGGGCTGCCTGGCTCACCAGCGCGGTGTAGAGTCGCACGAGGGCCGAGCTACGGTAGGCGGGCAGGACGAGGGGGATCAGATCATGAACCGTGACCACCATGGGGCACGGAGAGCGAAGGGCAGAGCCGAAGTAGGGCACATGGGCCACAGCCGCGCCGGCAGCCTTTGCTGCCCGCGGGAAGGCTACCTGCTCGAACCACACCTTCTCCAGGTTTGGCCCGAGCCGGCGCAACGGTGAGGGCGCCACCTCTCGCCAGGAGACGCCTGCCGGCAGCGGCCGGGCAGCCCGTAGCGCGGCCGGCCCACACAAGTCTACCTGCGGCGCATCCGGCAGGCGCACCAGCGCCTCGACAAGATGGTGCAGGTACTGGCCGCTGCCGACCGTCTCCCGGCCCCAGAAGGCAGCGTTGAGGGCCACCCGCAGCCGTGGCCCGGGCTCAGCGGCCATTTTCCTCTCCGCGCAGGCGGGCAGCCCAGTCCTCCGCGAGGCCATCGGTTACGAATGTGCCGGCCCCAGACTCGCACGAGGCCCGATACTTGAGCTTTTCGGCCGTGCGCCGCAGAGGGTAGAACTCGATGTGAAAGTGGTACGAGGCGTGTGGCTTTCCGTCCGTCGGAGCCTGGTGCAGCACCATCATGTAACCGAGAGGAAAGCCGTACAGCTGATCGTATTGTTCCATCACGGTCTTCAGCAGCCGGGCCAGCGACCACCGCTCCTCGCGGGTGAGGTCCATCAGCCATTGCAGGTGCCGGCGCGGGAGCACATGGACTTCGTAGGGGTAGCGCGCATAGAAGGGTACGAAGGCGCAAAAGTGCTCGTTCTCGACCGTGATGCGCTCGCGCTGGGCCTGCTCTGCCGCGAGGACGTCACAGAGGAGGCATCGGCCGGTGCGCTCCATGTGCCGCTCATGGGCGGCCAACTCGCGTGCCGGGATCGGCGGGATGAATGGAAAGCCGTATATCTGGCCGTGGGGGTGGGTGAGCGTAACGCCGATCTCCTCGCCCTTGTTCTCAAAGACCAGCACGTACTGTATCTCGCTCCGCTCGCCCAGCTCGCGGGTGCGATCGGTCCACACCCAGATGAGCCGGTCGATCAGCTCGACCGGTTGCTCGGTCAGGGTGCCCTCGTGGCGGGGCGTGTAGACAACGACCTCGCACTCGCCTTCGGCCGGCTGGGCCTCCAGTATGTCGTAGCTGGCGACCTCGGGAGGGGGTGCCCCGCGGCGGAAGGACGGGAACTTGTTCTCAAAGACTACGATCTGAAAGTCCGACTCCGGTATCTCGGTCGGAAAGCCCCCCGGCTTGGTCGGGCAGAGCGGGCAATAGTCGGGGGGTGGGAAAAAGGTCCGCTCCTGGCGGTGGGTGGCCGTGACCACCCACTCCTCCAGCATCGGATTCCAGCGTAGCTCAGACATCACATTACCTCACTGCCAAGCCCTCAGCGCTGGCGCTCCGGCGCCTCCCGCGGCCGCTCCAGCTCGACCTCTTGCGCCTGGGGACTCGGCACAAAATCGTAGTAGATCAGGTACCGCCCGTCATCCTTGAGGGTGCGCCGAATCGTCACCTGCCACTCCGGTGGGACGCCTCCCGGATACCCCCCCTCTTCACGTCCTTCGCGTTCCCCTTCGCGTGCTTCGCGTTCCCCTTCGCGCTTCTCGCTCACGGTCTAGACTCCTCGCGATCGCATGATTGAGAACAGGAGCCAGGTTGCCATCAACCCGGCGATGATAAAGCCCACATGGGCGATAGGGAGCGCTGCTCCGACGAGCGGCAGCCGAAAGACCGCCGCCCGCTCGCCACCCAGGATCACCAGGGCCGAGCCCACGATCATGGCCGCGACCACGATGCTGAAGGCGAGACGGTTCGCCACCACATCCAGCCTGGCCAGGATTTGCTCCAGGCGCCGCACGTCGAGCCCGAGGGTGAGCTGCCCCTTCTCGAGCTGTTCTGTGATCGTGCCCAGGCGCGGCGGCACATCCTCGGCCAGGTACTCGAGCTGCCGCAACATACGCAGGCCCCTGCGCGACAGGTGTGCCGGAGAGTACCTCTCCGCCACCATCCGGGCCACAAAGGGCCTCGCGACCTCGACAAGGCTAAAGCTCGGGTCGAGGCTCTGGGCAACCCCCTCCAGCAACAGCACGGTCCGCGCCAGTACGGCGAGCTCTCCGGGCAGGAGGACGCGGTTGCGAAACGCCGCTGCGAACACGTCGCCCAGAAACTGGGCGATGGGCACATCCTCGAGGGCCAGCCCATAGTAGCGCCAGAGCAGGCGCTCGAGGTCGCGGCTCAGCGCCGGCAGGTCCGCATGCGGCGGTATGGCTCCCATGCGCTGGATGCTTCGGACCATCCCTTCGGCATCCTGTGCGACCACGGCCATCAGGAGGTCACGCAGATTCGACCGCGTACCATCCGAGAGATGGCCGACCATGCCAAAGTCGACGAAGCCGATCCGGTCGCCACAGACCAGAATGTTGGCAGGATGCGGATCGCCGTGGAAGCAGCCGTCGTCAAAGACCTGCTTCATGTACAGGCGGACGACGAGCTCGGCTACTGCCGACAGGTCGTATCCCTCCGCCCGCAGGCGTTCCAGCTCGGAGAGCTTGATGCCCCCGATGTCCTCCATGGTGATGACCCGGCGGGTTGTCAGCTCCCAGATGACCCGAGGCACCCACGCCTGAGGCTCGCCGGCGAGGTTACGGCGCAGGATGTCTGCGTTTCGGCCCTCGATCGTATAGTCCAGCTCCTCCCTCAGGGCGCGGGCGAACTCTTCCAGCACCTTTGAGAGGCGATACTCGCGCAGGAACGCCGAGCGGGACTCGACGAAACGGAGCTGTCGCAGCAGCAAGTCCAGGTCGGCATCAATCACCCGCTCAACGCCCGGCCGCTGTACCTTGACGACCACCCTCTGACCGTCCTGCAGGGTGGCACGGTGCACCTGCCCGATGGAGGCCGAGGCGATCGGCTGCCAGTCGAGCGCCGCAAAGACGGCCTCGGTCCTCTGCCCCAGTTCGGTCTCCAGCACCTGCCGCAGCTCTTCGGCCGGAATGGGAGGCGCAGCGTCGAGGAGCAGGCTCAGTTGCTGAACGTACTCGGGCGGCAGCAGGTCGGGCCGGGTGCTCAGGAGCTGGCCCAGCTTGATGTAGGTTGGTCCGAGCTCCTCGAGGGTGCGCCGGACCCGCTCCGGCACAGAGAGGCGCGCCATGCGCTGGTCCGTCTCTGCAGAGCGCCGACGCCACCCGGGCAGGAAACGGCCCAGTTCCAGCCTCTCGACCACAAAGCCGAGGCCGTTCTTGAGCAGAATCTCGCCGATCTCGCGGATGCGGATGATCTCCTGATACGGCCGCCAGGCCAGCCGCGGGCGCAAGCGTCACCCCCTTCAGCAGACGCGGCGCAGATTATACCACGCTTGGGCGTCTGTGTCATGGATGTGATATGATAGGGGTGCAGTTCACCCTGCGGACAGGCTCATCGGCGACGCTGGCAGGGCCCTCACCTCCGGTGCCCCCTCCGCCGAGTCGGTTCAAGGGCGGACAGCCCTCTTCGGTCGTAGGGCGA
>DYEI01000178.1 GCA_020725765.1 Anaerolinea sp.
CAGGGCGCTATCTCATGCCCCGTGATGCTGTGCAGCCCGACTTATGGGTAATGCATAGGCCGCGGCGGGGAAGGGGCACGGGGGGATGGGGTACCCTCCGGCAGGGGCCGAAGGATGGCGGCCAAAGCAGCCTGTCCGCCGCTGAAGGCTGAACACACCCCGGGGCGCGATTGCTGTTGCAAGCTGGCCCGGACTGTGTATAATCATGGCTGACAGTTGAAATCGATCTCGACGGACGGGAGACATATGCCAGAGCGACGAACGGTCCTCATCGTTGACGATGACCCGCCCATCCGTGAGATGCTGACGGACTTTCTCCGCGAAGAGGGCTACGAGATCCTGGTCGCTGGCGATGGCGCGAGCGCCCTGGACGTCCTCAAAAAGTGCGCCGAGCGCATTGATCTGGCGCTTCTGGACGTGCGCCTGCCGGACGTGCAGGGCCTCGAGATTCTGCGCGCCATGGCCGAGAAGGGCCTGGAGTTGCCAGTGATCGTCATGACGGCGCACGGCACCTCTTCTACGGCCATTCACTCCATGCAACTCGGCGCCTACGATTACCTCACCAAGCCCATTGACCTCAACCAACTGGGCATGACCATCAAGCGGCTGCTCGAGCATCACGCCCTCGCTCAGCAGGTCAAGACCCTGCAGAGCAAGCTGAACGAGCATCTGATCCGGGAGCGCATCGTCGGGCAGAGCCCTGCGATGCACGAGATCTACAAGCTGATCGGCCGTGTCGCTGCAACCGATGCCACGGTGCTCATCAGCGGGGAGACCGGCACCGGCAAAGAGCTCGTCGCCGATGTGATCCACGAGAACTCGCTGCGGGCTGACCGGCCGCTCGTCAAGGTCAACTGCGCCGCATTGCCCGAGACGCTGCTGGAGAGCGAGCTGTTCGGCCACGAGAAGGGCTCCTTCACTGGCGCTGTGAGCCAGCGCAAGGGACGCTTCGAGCTGGCCGATGGTGGCACCATCTTCCTCGACGAGGTCGGGGAGATGAGCCCCAACACCCAGAAGAAGCTGCTGCGCGTGCTGCAGCAAGGCGAGTTCCAGCGCGTCGGCGGCAACGAGACCCTCTACACCGATGTGCGCGTGATCGCGGCAACTAACAAGAACCTCGAGCGGGAGGTTGAGGAGGGGCGATTCCGCGATGACCTCTACTATCGCCTGAACGTGATCCGCGTGGAGATGCCGCCGCTCCGCGACCGTCGGGAGGACATCCCGCTCCTCACCGCGCACTTTCTGGACCGGTACCGCTACCGGCCGGGGTACCCGCCCAGCAAGATCTCCGATGAGGCGCTAAAACTGCTCATGTCCTACTCCTGGCCCGGGAATGTGCGGCAGCTGGAGAACTCGCTGGAGCGGGCAGTTGTGCTCTCCCAGGGCAAGCTGATCATGCCCGAACATGTGGCGTTGGACTCACCACTGATGACCGACAACCTCTTCAACGTCACACAGCGCATACGCTCCGGCGCCAGGCTCGGCGACATCCTGCGCGAGGTCGAGCACCTGGCGCTGGAGATCGCGATCAACCAGGCCCGAGGAGACCGTGACGAGGCCGCCCGGATGCTGGGCCTGTCCACCGCGGAGCTGGAGCTCAAGGTCCGCGAGTGGGAGAAACAACGTTTGGCGACCCTGTCTTCTGCGGCCGGACAGGGGTAAGGAGAGGCAGGTGAAAGTCTCGCTCGATCAGACCGCTGCACAACAACCGACCCATGAAATGGAGATGCGCCCCTCGCCGGGGCTCATCACTTTTGCTCGCCTGCTGACGCTGGCCAGCTGGGAGCTGGAGCAGACGATCCAGGAGGAGTTGCAGGGGAACCCTGCCCTGGAGCTCTGCGAGCCCGAGCTGTGCACGATCTGTGGCGCTCCGCTGGTCGATGGCATGTGCTACGAGTGCTTGCGACAAGACTCGGAGGTCATCGAGCGCGAGGAGCGCCGACGGCAGCAGGAGGTTGACGAGGATTTTGACCCCCTCACGCTGATCGCGGGCCAGGTGAACCTCGGGGAGCAGATGCTGCGCGAGGCCGGTACGCTGCTCAGCGAAGAGGATATGTCCATCGCCGCATACCTGGTGGGGTACCTGGACGATCGTGGCTTCCTCGACTGCAATCCGCAGCTCGTCGCCTTTACTCTGGGCGTGTCGACGGAGCAGGTCGAGCGCGTTATCAAGGCGCTGCAGCAGGCGGGGCCCGTCGGGGCCGCGGCGCGTGATGTGAAGGAGTGTCTGCTCCTGCAGTTGCAGCGCCTCGCGGAGGGGGGTATCTCTAACCCGCTGGCGGAGACGATCATCCGCAACCACTTTGAGCGACTCGGCCAGGGCCAGTATCACGAGATTGCGCGCGCCTTGGGGGTTACCAGCAAGGAGGTGCTCCAGGCGCGCGACTTTATACGCCAGCATCTGCGGCCCTTCCCTGTGCCCGATCTGGTGGCGCTCGAATCGTGGACGAGCACCTCCGACATTCCTTACACCGCGCCGGACGTCATCATCCACGAGAAGCCAGGGGAGCCCGGCAGCTATCAGGTGGAGGTGGTGCGCTCGCGCCGCTCCTTCCTCCAGGTGAGCCCGGTGTATCAGCGCGTGGCCCGGGAGATCCGCAAGGGCATTCGGGCGACCACCGAGCGCGAGCGGGAGCACGTCATGGAGCATCTGAGCCGCGCCCAGTCCTTCATCGCGCACCTGCGGGAGCGCCGCGAGACGCTGCAGGCCGTGGCGGAGGCGGTCGTGGCGCGGCAGATTCCCTTCCTGCGCGACGGAGTCCGCCACCTCCGGCCGCTGACGCGGGCCGAGATCGCCGAGGCGACCGGCCTGCACCAATCGACCGTCAGCCGGGCCGTCGCCGACAAGTACGTCCTGCTCCCGAACCGCAAGGTCATCCCCTTCAGCGCGTTCTTTGAGCCCTCCCGGAGCGTGAAGGATGTGCTGCGGGAGATCGTTGAGCAGGAGGATGGCCCCCTCGCCGATGCAGAGCTGGCGGAGGAGCTGAGCAGGCGCGGCTATCACGTGGCGCGGCGCACGGTCGCCAAATACCGCAAGCGGATGGGCATTCTGCCATCCACCATGCGCTAGCACGCCGCAGGGGCGGACGGGCGCGCCCTGTCGGCCGATGGCAGCAGCGGAACGAGTACCACAGCGTTCGGACCCAGCCCCTTGAGGGAATGGCCTCGGGTGGCAGGCGGCCCCGCGCCAAAGAGCGTAAGCCCCTCTGGGGCTGGACTCCCCGTCGGATTCGGACAGGCGCTGTCTGGCGGCAAGAGCGCAGGCCGGAGCGATGCCGTGGCGGATCCTTTCCCGGCTGCCCATTCGGAGGCCACGGAGACCCGGGCTTCCGCCTCGCGGGTAACCATCCGTCCGCCCCTGAACCCTTGCGCGGCTCCGGCGATGGAAGAGGACCCGCCCAGAGGGCCCCTGCGTGGATCCGGGAATCGTCTGCGCAGACTGCGATCACTCCGACTCTGGGGTCTGCTCCCGGCACCCTGCTGTCATCAGGCGGTCCATTTCGCAAGCGAGTCGTCCCGATGGCGCCGCGCTCCGCCACGGCGTGCCTGTGGGGACGCACCCGTGCCCCTGCCCGATGCGCAGACCTGTCGCCAGTTGGCGGCCACGGTCGCAGTGGCGATCGTTGCCCACCCATCGTTGCGAGGCGGCGCCAGCTGCCGAAGCAATCCCCAACGCAGGGGATGGGATTGCTTCGCCAGCCCTGCGGGCTGGCTACCAGTCACGCCGGCCTGTCATTGCGAGGCGGCGTCAGCCGCCGAAGCAATCCCGCGAAACGGGAGGCGGG
>DYEI01000179.1 GCA_020725765.1 Anaerolinea sp.
CTGTCCCCCAGATCAACGTACGAAAGCTCCTCTGCAGCCCACGACTCCACGCTCCACCCATTTCCAGATGGCCAACAAGGGAGCATGAGTGTAGCACGAATCTGACTTGACATCCACTTATGGGTAATGCATAGCGCCGGGGCGAGGGCGGGGCGGGGGGCTTAACCCCTCTTTGCCCAGCGGGCAAAGCGGGGAATGCCCCGGGGGGTGGGGGCACCTATGGAGGGCAGCACGTCGGCGGCCCTCAAGTTAGCGCCTATGCCCCTCGCCCCTTCCCCTGGCGGACGCGACGCGTCCGCCAGGGGAAGGGACAGGGGTGGGGGCACTCAGTCCCAGCACATCGCGGCTGCCGCTCCAAGCCTTCCGAGCACCAGGGTGGGTGGCGGGCGATCCGCTGGCATTGGCACTGGGGCGCTGTCTCAAGCGCCGTAACGCTCTGAAATCCGACTTGCGGCTATTGTATAGCACACGGCGGCGGGGTCTCTGCGAGCGGCGCGCTGAATAGCGCCGCCACCGGCAGCGCCTCCGCATAGATCGGATCAGAGGCCACAAGCCCCAGCTCCTCGCTGAGGAGGTGAGGCAGGTTCGGCTCGCGAAAGCGCACCGCGTGCTGACGGGGTGGCCTGCCGGGCAGCACGGTCGTGAGTATGGCAGAGGTGCCGTCGGCCGAGCGCCGGATAGCCAGGCTCGCCTCGCCCTCGGGGTGCGACGCCTGCAATAGCACCCGGCGCAGCCCCCTCGTCCCCTCGGCGAGAGGGAGCCGCGCCAGCTCGACCGTCACGGCCTCGCGGCCCCGCAGCAGGTTCAGCTGCTCCGCGCCCGCTGTGATGGTGTGCGGCTCCGCCGCAGGCGTCCAGCCCAGGCGGGTGGCCAGCCAGGCCGCATAGAGGTAGGCCTGTGTCGCATCCGGCCGCCCAGGCTGCTCGACCGTGTCGAGGAGCACGCGCTCAACGTGCTGGAGGTATGGGCGTGAGTCGGGCGGGTCGAAGAGCCGCGCCGTCAGCTCGCGCCAGGGGGTCAGGCGGTGCCAGTCCAGGTCCCCGATGGTGCACTGGCACTGCTCCAGCCCCACAAGGCCGGCCAGCCGGGGAAGCAGCGCCTCGGGAGCGGGTGCGCTGGCCGAGTCTGCCACCAGGCGATCGGCGTTGGCAAGCAGGCTGAGAAAAAGGGGCGATCTCGTCGGCACATCCCCCGGCCACCAGAGCACGACGGGCAGGTCTCGCAGGAGGAGCGGCAGGATGAGTGCAGGCACCCGCTCCAGCGCCTCCTCCCGGGCCATGATCTCGATCCCCTCAAAGCACACCACATAGCGCGCAGGGGCGCGATGGCAGCGCGCCCATACCTCTATCGCCCACTCTTCGTCCCCTGCGGGCCGGGCGGTGCCGATCAGGACCGTCCGTGAGGGGTGCCTGTCAGCCAGGGCGGCCGCCACGGACGCCAGCTCTGCTGCCGCGGCGAGATTCCCGGCAAAGACGATCAGGTTGAGCGCGGTCGCCCGAACAGCGGGCCTCTCGGGCCCCGCCATCTCCAACGAGGCCTGTCGTGCCTCTGCCAGCACCTTCTCGATCTGAGCCGGGTCCATCACCCGAACCCGCTCTGCCATCCGCACCTCCCGAGTGCCCTGCAGGGCGCTCACAGTCGCCGCCAGCGTCGCCCGTCATCGGCGATGAGCCGCACGGCGGCAAGCGGCCCCCACGTTCCGGCCTCATAGTTGGGGAAAGCGGGCGGCGAGGCCGCCTCCCAGCCACGCAGGATCTGTGTGGTGAACTCCCATGCCGCCTCAACCTCATCCCCGCGCGTGAAGAGGGTCGAATCGCCCAGCATGCAGTCGAGGAGCAGCCGCTCGTAGGCGCTCGGCCCCCGCCCAAAGGTCGGGCCGTAGAGGAACGCCATGGACACCGGGCGGACGTCAAACGCCATGCCCGGCACCTTGACAACCACGTGCAGGGACACGCCCTCATCCGGCTGGATGCGCAGGACCAAAGCGTTGGGCTCTGCGGGCACCGGCACCTCGGGTCCAAAGAGCCTGAGGGGTGGCCGGCGGAACTGGACCGCAATCTCGCTCACTCGCCGCGGCAGGCGCTTCCCGGTGCGCAGATAGAAGGGCACATCGGCCCAGCGCCAGTTGTCCACAAAGAGCTTGAGGGCCACAAAGGTCTCGGTGAGGGAGTCGGGCGCGACGGCAGGCTCCTCCCGATAAGCGGGCACCGGCCGGCCATCGATGTAGCCCGCTGCGTACTGCCCCCGCACGGCGATGCGGGGCACCTCGTCCACGCGGGGCAGCCGCAGGGCATGCAGGACCTGCACCTTCTCGTTCCGCACCATGTCGGCCTGAAAAGAGGCAGGCGGCTCCATGGCCATGAGCGAGAGGAGCTGGAACATGTGGTTCTGCACCATGTCCCGCAGGGCCCCGGTGCGGTCGTAGTAGGCCCCGCGACCCTCGACCCCGACGGCTTCGGCGACCGCAATCTGCACATGGTCCACGTAGCGGCGGTTCCAGAGGGGCTCGAGGATGGCGTTGGCGAAGCGCAGCACCAGGATGTTCTGGACCGTCTCCTTGCCCAGATAGTGGTCGATGCGGTAGATCTGCTCCTCACGAAAGACCTCCCGGAGGAGCCGGTTCAGCTCCCTCGCGCTCGCCAGATCATGCCCGAAGGGCTTTTCCACAACCAGCCGCACCCACCCTCGCTCGCTCTGGGCAAGACGTGCGTCGCCGAGGAGCCGGGTGATCACCGGGTAGAGGTCGGGCGGAGTAGCCAGGTAGTAGATGCGGTTCCCCAGCGTGCCACGCTCCCGGTCCAGTGCAACGAGCCGTTCGCCGAGCCGATCGTAGCCCTCGCGCTCGGCGAGGTCAGCCTGAACGTAGCAGAGCCCCTCGGCAAAGCTCTCCCAGACCTCCGGCGCGAACTGGAGCTCGCAGTACCGCTGACACATCTCGCGGGACTGGGCGCGAAACCCCTCATCGCCGAGCGGCCGGCGGGCAAACCCGACAGCGCTGAAGCCGCGCGGCAGAAAGCCGGCAGCGTAGAGATCGTACAGGGCCGGAATGAGGCGATGGCGCGCCAGGTCGCCGGTGGCCCCAAAGATGACCATGGCATTGGGCTCCGGCGCCCTCGGCAGGCGCAACCCCTCGCGAAGAGGATTGGGCTCCGGCGGCAGAGCTTCCACGACACCTCCCTCGCAGCCGGGCCCGGCGCGCACCTCCCCGGCCGCCCACCCAGCAGCGCCCGGGCCAGGATGCGCGCTCAGGCCCAGACGGCCTCCTGCGCATACGCCAGGCGGGTGAACGCCTCGATGGCTGCGGAGAGAGACATGCGCGGAAAGCGCATCGCGCTGAGCCGGCCCTCGCCGAACCCTCGACGGTGGGCCTCAAAGATGTGCCGCACCCCCTGCATGTTGAAGCCGAAGAGCTGAGCGCCAACGGCGTCGGCCGCCACAAAGTCCCGGCTGGCAATGACCAGTCCAGTCTCGACCGGGATACCCGCCAGCGGCCCCGTACCGATCATGGCGGGATGCCCGACGATGATGGCCAGATGCGGCGGGAAGCGCTGCATCATGGCCACGATGAACTCGTGCATGTCGCCAAAAAAGTCGTTGGCGTGAATCTCCCCCGAGCCGCGCGGGTGGCCGTAGTAGTCGGCGGCGGGAAAGCTCATGGCGATGTTCTTCATGCTGAGGGTGACGGTCGCCGTCTCATGTAGCTTGAGCTGAGCCAGCGAGACGACACTGTCGTACTCGAGGATGCGGGGGTTGACCATCACCTGGCGTTGGGGGCCGAACTCCAGGGTGATCTCGCGGAAGGGGGCACGATTGTGATCAAAGAACTCGACCCCTTCCTCCCTGATGACCTGCATCATGCCCGTATAGCGGAACACATCCTCCGTCTGCGAGGCACCCGAGCCACCCGAGACGACGATATGCCGCGGGCTGAAGCGCTTGATGTAGCGAACTACCGCCTGGAGTGTGTCGGCGTGGGTCACGCCGTTGATGTTGCCGGGAGTCGCGGCGGTGTCGTTGGGATGGATGGCCACCACCTTGCCGGCGAAGAGGTCGTCGAGCTCGAGCGCGTTCAGGGCATCAAAGACGGCCTGACCGATGAACTCGAGGTCCTGCGTGATGGCAACGTCGGGCATTGGCTGCACCTCCTGCGGGTGGGTCGCAGGAGAGCAGCAAGGAGCGTGCCACCTCAGCCGACCAGCGTCCCGGCCATGAGGGCCCGCACGGCCGGGTCGATCGGCCCGGGCTCAACCTCTACCGGCCAGATGCCGGCCTCCTCAAGCCGCTCACGACTCACCGGGTCGATCTCTGAAGCGAGGAGGGCGGCGCAATCGTCGATGGGGTCGACCAGCTGATCATGGCCCTCCACCGTCTCAGGCGCGGAAGAGGCCGGTCCGCGATGCTCGGCATGGCCAGTCGCCCGATACCACCCGCGCGGCTGCTTCTCTCGCACCTCGCGCCCCACGATCAGGCCGCCCTCCACAGTCAGCACAGCATAGTACGCGGCGCGGCCCAGGTCTCTGGCGATGGTGCAGCCATCGTTGGTCGCTACCGCGATCTTCATCCTTTCACCTCCCGAGCGCTCCGGCTGATATGACCCGCGCGGCCTCCCGACGGCAGGTCCGTGCCCGGGTGCCAGGGGGACAGACTCAGCCGAACGCCGGCGTGCACTTGGTCGCCGGGATGCGCTCCCACACGGCATCGGCCAGCGGCGCAAAGGCCTCTGCCGGGTACTGCTCGATCTCTCCCGCATCGGCCCGTCTGGCAATCTCGGGATCGAGGGGAAGGCTGCCGAGCAGCGGCACCCCGAGGGACGCGGCCGTGCGCCCGGCCTGGCTGGGCCCGAACACCTCGACCTTGTGGGCGCACTGCGGGCAGAGCACATAGCTCATGTTCTCCACGAGGCCAATGATCGGCACCCGCAGCGCGTTCGCTAGGTGCGCGGCCTTGCGCACCACCATTCCCGCCAGGTCCTGTGGCGATGTGACCAGAACAACGCCATTCAGAGGCATGGATTGCATCACGGTCAGCGCCGGGTCCGAAGTCCCGGGCGGAAGGTCGAGGATGAGCAGGTCCAGGACCCCCCAGACAACATCCGTCCAGAACTGGCGGATGGCACCGGAGATGAGAGGGCCACGCCAGACGACAGCCTCATCCTCGGAAGGAAGCAGCAGGTTGATCGAGATGACCTTGATACCGGTGCTCGTCTCGGCGGGCATCATGCCGAACGGCCCCATCCTCGGCGGCTGGCGGACGCCGAACATGCGCGGGATGCTCGGGCCGGTGATGTCCGCGTCGAGGAGGCCGATCCTGAGGCCGCGCCGGCGCAGCGCCACGGCGAGGAGGGCGGCCACGGACGACTTGCCGACCCCACCCTTGCCGCTCATCACCGCGACGACGCGCTCCACGCTGCTGACCTCCTGCGCGATCGTCGGCCCCTGCACCCGCGGACCGAACAGGCGCCGTCGCTCCTCCTCACTCATCTCAGTGAGCCGAACGTTGACCTCCAGCCCCGGCTCCAGCGCCTCGACCGCCGTCCTCGCCTCCCCGGACAGGCGTTCCTTCAGCGGGCACGCGAGCGTCGTCAGCGCCAGCGCAAAGGTGATGCGATTGCCGTCGATCACCACATCGCGCACCATGCCGAGCTCGACAATGTTCTTCCCCAGCTCCGGATCCATCACCCTGCTGAGGGCAGTGCGGACCTGCTCTTCGGTTGGCATATACGCTCCTGATCTGCAGAAACCAACGACGGCGGCCACACGGGCGTGTTGTGCAGCCCTGGCAGCACGTCACCCTCCTGCCACCTTCCGAACGACGCAGCACAGTGTCGCCCGTTTGGCGCTTCGTGTCAAACCTGAGGGTGGGAAATGGCGGGGCCAACGCCTGGGGGTCCCACGCTAATGTGACCCACATATTGATTGCGGGTTGCGGGCCACGCGGTGGCAGGCGCAACGAGGCTGGCGATTGAAATCGCGTTGCGCGCGCTTCGCGCGCTAGAGGCGCCTGCGGCGC
>DYEI01000180.1 GCA_020725765.1 Anaerolinea sp.
CACCCCCCCCCCCCCAGGCAGGCGCCCGGCGCCTGACTGGGGGAGGGGCAGGGGTGGGGGCACTCAGCTGCAGCACATTGCGGCTGCCGCTCGGCGTGTCCTGAACAGCGGTGTGTACGGCGGGTGGTCCGCTGGGATGGGTGCCAAGGTGCTATCTCACGCCCCGTGATGCTGTGCAGCCCGACTTATCGGTAATGCATAGCGCTGCGGCGGGGGCGGGGATACACAGAAGAGGGGGTGTTCGCGGGCGGCAAAGCCGCCCGCGAACACCCCCTCCCATTCTGCATTCCCCGCGCCGCGGGGGCGGCGTTAGGGGTGGGGGTCTCCTCGATGGGCCATTCCCTCGCCCTACGACCGAAGAAGGCTGTCTGCCCTTGAACCCCGCCGCCGAGGCGGCGGGGATGGGGGCGTCTTAGGTTATGGAGGGGATGTTCGCGGGCAGCAAAGCCGCCCGCGAACACCCCCTCCCATTCTGGATTCCAATGGGTGTCTCGGGCTCCGCTGGCGCGCCTCCGGAGCCCGAGACACCCCGTAACAGGCCATGGCCAGGTCCCCCGGCAGGTGGTCGCAGGCCATGCCCGGGCTCTACCCCTCCTGATTGGGCTCTCCTGGAGCCCCATCCGCCACAGGCAGGGTAAACGTAAAGGTCGAGCCCTTCCCGGGCTCGCTCTCCACGCGGGCCTCGCCACCGTGGGCCTCTACCAGCTTCTTGACGATGGTCAGCCCAAGGCCCGCACCTCCCGTGCTACGCGCGCGGGAGGGGTCGGCCCGGTAAAAGCGCTCGAACACGTAGGGGAGATGCTCGGGGGCGATGCCTGTGCCTGTGTCCCTCACACTGACCTCCACGTGGGCCCCAACTCGCCGCGCGAAGATGGTGATCTCGCCGCCAGCCGGCGTATGGGCGAGGGCGTTTTCGATCAGGTTGCGCAGCACCTGCCCGATCCTCTGGGCATCGACATAGACGCAGGGAAGGTCCGCCGGGAGTTCGGTGCGCAGACTCAGCCCCTTCGCCGTCGCCTCGTGCTCAAAGCCTGCTGCGGCCTGTCGCACGATCTCCGGCAACCCGGCCTCGTGCCGCGCCAGCTTGAGCTGACCGGCGTCCGCCAGAGCAAGCTCCTGCAGATCATCGACCAGGCGGGTGAGCAGCATCGCCTCCTCATGGAGGGATGCCATGAGCTGTGGCTCCGGCTCCAGAACACCGTCACGGAGGGCCTCGAGATAGCCACGGAGGTTGGCAAGGGGCGTCCGCAGCTCGTGGGCCACATCCCCGACCATCTGCCGGCGCAACTCCTCGGTGCGCGCAAGCCCGTCGGCCATGGCATTGAAGGCATGGGCCAGCTGGCCGATCTCATCGTCCGACTGCACCTGCACCCGCTGGGTGAGGTCTCCCCGCTCCATGCGCCGCGCCGCCGCCGTGAGCGCCTCCACGGGCGCCAGAATGTGCCGGGAGAGAAGGAGCGTGGCCACTGCGGCAGCGGCCACGACGGCTACCACGGCCAGGCCGAGCGACCGGTTGACCGAGGCCAGGAAGGATTGCTCCGGGCCTTCAGGGGGCGGAGGACCGGTAGGGTTGATATAGGCGCTGCCGACGGTCCAGCCCGCCGCGTCGAGGAGGACTACCGGCCGCGGCCAGTTGGGGCGGACTCTCTGCCCGACCAGCTTGCCGCCAGAGTCCGCCACGATCAGCCCCGTCTCATCGGCAAGGATGATGCGCTCCCCAGAGAGCTGCCCAATCTGCTCGAGGAGCGACTGCACCCCCTCCCAGCGTCCCGCCTGGTGGTAATAGACGGCAAGCATGGCGGCCAGACGCCTTTGCCTCAGCCCGCCGCCATAGTCGACGTACCGGCGAAACTCGTGGCTGGTAGTGCGGCTGGCAAAGAGCGCAACAGCCCCCAGTGTGGCGATGATGAGGGCCACAAAGATCAGGAAGAGTCGCACCCGCAGGCTACGGAGCATCGGTATCCTCAGCAAACTTGTAGCCAACGCCCTGAACCGTCAGGATGCGCGCCGGACGAGCCGCGTCCTCCTCGACCTTGCGGCGGAGATTCATGATGTGCACATCGACGGTGCGCTCCAGCCCCTCATAGTCGAAGCCGAAGGCCTCATCCAGCAGCTGCTGACGGGTGAAGGCCCGCCCGGGCTGCCCGGCCAGGGTCGCCAGCAGCCTGAACTCCCTGGGGGTCAGATGGACCTGCATCCCGCGCACCCGCACCTCGTGTCGCACCATGTCGACCACCAGGTCGCCCCGGCGTATCTCCGACGGCCCATCCTCCTTCCCCTCGCCAGCACGCCGAAGGACGGCGCGCACCCGCGCCACCAGCTCACGAGGGCTGAACGGCTTGGTGACATAGTCATCCGCCCCCAGATCGAGGCCGATGAGCTTGTCTTCCTCAAGGGAGCGAGCGGTGAGCATGATGATGGGCACCCTCTGCCCCTCAGCGCGCAGCCTGCGGCAGACGGCCAGGCCGTCCGCACCGGGGAGCATGAGGTCCAGGATGATGAGGTCCGGCCGCTTCTCACGAGCGATCTCCAGGGCCTGCGCGCCGTCATAGGCGGCCAGAACCCGGTAGCCATCCCGCTTGAGGTACAGCGTCACCAGGTCGACCACTTTCCTGTCGTCATCTACCACGAGCACGCTGGCGTTGGCCATCGAATACCCCCACAGGAACTCTCACCACATTATACCACGGCCGGGAGGGGCCTGCCGCAGGGGTTTCAGGTGCAGACGGGCCGCCCGCCCCCGAGGCGGGCACCCCACCTCCTGACCCTGACGTGGGCCACCGCTGTGAAGGGGGCATTGGAGGGAGACTTTCCCTCCAACGCCCCCTTCTTCAGGTCCGCCGTGCCCGCTATCGCGCCGGTAGAGCCCGGGCTGTGCGCGCGAGCACGGCCGCAGGGCCCGCTCTCCGGCTCCTTCCTCGCCCAGCCGGAGGCGTGCCAGCCATCTGGGCCAGAGTTGTTACGAGCTGGCTGAAGGCGCCGGGGTAGGCGTGTTGTTTCCCCAGCAGCCGTGCCCGCCGCGCATCCCGCCTCGGAAGCCGCCACGCGGGGCGAACGGGTTCGTCAGCTCAAAGGGCGCCAGGGCCTTCATCCTGGCCAGAAGCCAGTCGGCCTGGGCCTGGGTGATCCGCCCATTCTTGACGGCCTCGTCGAGGCGATCCTTGTAGGCCGACACCATGGCGTCGATCACCTGCTGATCGCTCACGCCCTTCTCATTAGCGATCTGCGACAGGGTCTTGCCTGCCGCGCGCTGCTCGAAGACCTCTTCCCGTGTCATGCCGAGCAGGTCGATGACGGCGTCGGCCAGGATTCCTGCGCCTCGACAGATCCGCACCCAGGGGCCAAAGCCCGGCCCCTTTGCGCCGGGTGTCGGCGTTGGGGTCGGCTCCTCTGCGAACACGGTGCCAACCGCAAACAGCCCGACCAGGGCCACCAGGGTCGCTGCCGTAAGCACTGCCACAGCTTTCTTTATCATCGTCCAATCCTCCCTTTCAGCCATATCGGGCCACAAGCCCGACTGCTCAGGTATTGTATCATGGGGCCATGAAGGTTTGATGAAGCTGCGATCAAGAGCCGGTTGCATGTTCGCGATCACACCCGCGTTCAGCCCATGGCCTCCGCCCAGGGGAGGCGGCAAGGGTTCAAGGGCGGACAGCCTTCTTCGGTCGTAGGGCG
>DYEI01000181.1 GCA_020725765.1 Anaerolinea sp.
CTCCCCCAGGCAGGCGCCCGGCGCCTGCCTGGGGGAGGAGCAGGGGTGGGGGCCCTCGATGGGCCATGCGATCGCCCTACGACCGAAGAAGGGTTGACAAAGACGGATATTGGTGATATGATAGCGTTATCAGGACACCGTTATCATACGGCGAGGCAGGGGTCGCCCGGGCCGACGCGGGCAGGCGGCCTCCTGCACCCGGAGGGCACCGTGACAGCGACAATTCGGGACGTGGCGCGCCGTGCGGGCGTCTCACCCATTACCGCCTCGCGGGCCTTCAGCGGTACGCACCCCGTTGCTGAAGAGACCCGCCGCCGCGTGTTCGCGGCTGCGGAAGAGCTCGGCTATGTGCCGGACCTCCTGGCGCGGGGCCTTGTGCGCGGGCGCAGCCCGATGATCGGCATGGTGGTGCTCGAGCTTGCCAACCCCTTTGTCAACCCCATCATTGACGGCGCGCAGGCCGTGGCGTTCGAGCGGAACTATCTGCTCATCGTCAACCAGTCCCTGCGCCGACGGGAGATGGAGGAGGCCAGCCTGTCGCGTTTTCGGCAGATGCGGGTGGCCGGAGTGTTGGTCGCACCGGTTTCGCCGGACCTGCGGCATCTGGAGGAGCTGCGCGCGCAGGGGGTGCCGGTCGTGGCGTACTCGCGGCAGTGGGCGAATGGCGACTATGTGACGGTCGATGACCGCGAGGGTGGCCGCATCGCCGGCGAGCATCTGGTGCGCCTCGGTCACCGTCAGGTGGGGTTTGTGGCACTGGGTGAGGCCGGGAACACCGCGGTCGAGGCACGCCTGGAGGGGCTGTTGCAGGCGCTGCGGGAGGGAGGCGCCGAGTGTCGCCCGCAGTGGCAGGTGTTCTGCCGGCATCAGACCCCGGAGGATGGCATCGCGGCCGCGGACGTCTATACGCAGCTTGCGGAGAGGCCTACCGCCGTGTTCGTCACCGCGGACCGGGTGGCGATCGGCTTTGTGCATCGGCTGCGCGAGTGCGGCCTGCGAGTGCCGGAGGATGTCGCCGTCGTCGGGTACGATGACATACACTACTCCCAGTTCCTTGAGGTACCGCTCACAACGGTGGCCCTGCCCAAACATGAGCTGGGCCGGCGGGCGGCCGAGATTCTCTTTCGTCGCATCGATGCGAACGATGTCGGCGGGCCTCCGCAGCAGGTGCTGCTGAAGCCCAGGCTCGTCGTGCGGCGGTCGTGCGGCGCGTGCGCGGAGAAGCGGTAGGGGCGGAGGGTATCGGGCGTCCGCCAGGCATTTCCGGCCATCGGAGGAGCCGGGTCTTTCAGCCGGGAAGGAGCTGTGATGCCGGGCTTGCTGCTACTCAAAGGGCGCTACAGGAGCGATGGACGTGAGCGGTCGGAAATGCTGAGGCTTCCGGCCGCGCGGACTGCCCTGTTGTTGGTAGACGTGTACTATAACGACCAGGAGCGCGGCGATTGGGGTGATCCTGCGGATCCCTTTGTCGCACACTTCCAGCGCCTGGAGGACTCGATCGCGTTGTCCCTTGCGGCGGCGCGGAAAGCGGGTCTGCCAGTGCTCTATGCGATGAACAGCGCTCCGCGCGTTGCCCTGGAGCGCTCGGCCTTTGGGGCACATTTTGCCCGCAGCTGGAGCGCCGATGGCGCTCCGGACGCCTTCATCCGCGCCTTTGCCGAGGGCGGTGTCGACAACCGCGAGTACTGCGGCGGGCGGTCCGCACCCCTCAAGATTCCACCAAGCCTGGCTCCTCGGGAAGGTGAGCCCTACATTCGCAAGCACGTCTACAGCGCCTTTTTCGACAGCCGGTTGGATACTGCGCTTCGTAATCTGGGCGTGTCGGCTCTGGTCTGCGCCGGCCTGTGGGCCAACGTCTGTATGGCCGCAACCGCGCTGGATGCGCTGTACCGGAACTATACAGTGATCTGGCTGCGTGACGGCACGCTGGCCGGGGAAAGCGGAGAGGGCGTTGAGACACTGGAGAACACGGCCCGCTGGATCGCCTGGTTCGAGGAGGTCATCGGGTACACGGTGACCGCCGCCGAGTTCGCGGTGGCCTGTGAAGCGGCTGGAATGGGAGTCTGACCGGGTGTCGATGGGAGCCAGTACCATGCGTGTGACTGCCGAAAAGATTGCGCAGCTGGAGGAGATCGCCTACCAGATACGCCGCCTGAGCCTGGAGATGATCACCTGTGGGCGCTGGGGCCACGTGGGTGGGTCCTTCTCTCTGGCAGAGATTCTTGCCTGCCTGTACTTCCACGAGCTGGAGGTCGACCCGCAGAACCCCAGGTGGGAGGGGCGTGATCGCTTTGTGCTCTCCAAGGCCCATGCCTCGCCGGCGCTGTACGCGGCGCTCGCGTTGCGGGGGTTTTTCCCGTTGGAGGAGCTGTACACCTACTGTGAGCTGGGCGGACGCCTGGAGGGCCACACGGACATGACCCGCACGCCGGGTCTGGAGTGCTCCGGCGGGGCACTGGGGCAGGGGCTCTCCATAGCGGTCGGTATGGCACTGGGCTTCCGGATGAAGGAGCAGCCCTACAATCGGGTCTACTGCGTCCTGGGCGATGGTGAGTGCAACGAGGGACAGGTGTGGGAGGCCGCCATGAGCGCCGCCCACTATCACCTGGATAACCTCATCGCCATCGTGGACTATAACAAGGTGATGGCGAAAGGCTTTGTGTGGGAGGAAATGGGGCTCGAGCCCCTCGGGGCCAAGTGGAGGGCCTTTGGCTGGGAGGTCCTTGAGGTCGATGGCCATGATGTCGAGGCGCTGCTTCGCGTCCTCTACGAGGCGCGGCATGTGCGGGTGCACGGCGTGCCGGTCGCCATCATCGCGCACACCGTCAAGGGGAAGGGCCTGCGCGAGACCGAGTTCAACTACAAGTGGCACACCCAGGCTCCCGACCCGGAGCAGGCCGACGCGATGCTGCGACAGCTGGCGCGCAACTATGGCCGTCCGGAAGAGGGCTACAGCAAGCTGAACGATCCGGTTGCCAAGGAAAAGTTCTACGGCGGCGAGTGACACAGGGGCGAGCCATGTCCGAAGAGATGCGAGACGTGTTCGGCAAGACGCTGGTCGAGCTCGGGCACGAGTTTCCAGAGCTGGTGGTGCTCGATGCCGACCTGCATACCTCGAGCAAGGCCGTGTACTTTAAGCAGGCCTTCCCCGCGCGCTTTATCCAGTGCGGCATCGCCGAGCAGAACATGTTCGGCATCGCGGCGGGTCTGGCGACGCAGGGGTTTATCCCTTTCCCCTGCACTTTCGCCGTCTTTGCCAGCCAGCGGGCGCTGGATCAGATCGCGGTCAGCATCGCGTACCCGCGGCTGAACGTCAAGATACCCGGCTCGTATGTGGGGATACCCACGAGCCGTGCGGGAGCGTCGCACAACGCCGTGGCCGACCTGGCCATCATGCGCAGCCTGCCGCATATGCGGGTGGCCGATCCCGGCGACAACCGCGAGCTGCGGTCTCTGATGCGAGCTGCGGTGCTGACGGAAGGCCCCGTCTACTTCCGCATCACCCGGTATACCCTGCCCGACCTCTTTGCGACGGACTATGAGTTCGCCTGGGGCCGCGGAGTGCGTCTGCGGGAGGGCAGCGATGTGACGCTGATCGGCACCGGCATGATGACGGGGCTCTGCCTGGAAGCGGCGGAACTCCTGGCACGGGATGGCATCTCGGCTGAGGTGCTCCATTGCGGATCCATCAAGCCACTCGACGAGGACCTGGTCGCCGAATCGGCGCGCAAGACCGGGGCGGTGGTCACCGCTGAGAACGCCAGTGTCGTCGGCGGCCTCGGCAGCGCAGTGGCCGAGGTTCTGACGGAGCGAGCGCCGGCCGTGCTCCGGCGCGTTGGCGTGCAGGATCGCTTTATCGAGAGCGGCGGGATCGGCGAGCTGCTGGCGCATCACCGCATGCGTCCGGCAGACATTGCCGGGCGCGCCCGCGAAGCCCTGGAAGCGAAGGACAGTCGACCATGATGCTGCCCGCTCAACCGGTTTCTGACCCCTTGCGCCTCTTCTCCGACTATCTGCGGGTCACGGGGGTTGCGCACCTGGGCCCCGAGCCTGTGCGGGCCGGGGCAAACCCGGCCTGGGTGGGCAAGCGGCTGGGGCTGCTGAACGGCTCCTCGTGGATCACGCTGTGGGCGAACTACTTCGGGCGGCTCTACCTGCCCGGGGTCCATCTGGTCAACGTCGGGAACGAGGCGGTGCAGCTGAGCTTTATGGCGGCGCATGCGCGGGGGGAGCCGTGCCCGCCCCGGGCCAACATCGAGGCGTTCGTCCGTTACGCCCGGGATCTCGTCGAGCTGGCTGATGTGCATGCCGTGCTGATCACCTGCTCCACCATGAACCGGTCGTACCGTGAGGTGGAGGAGGCGCTGGCGCCGTACGGGGTGCCGGTGCTGCCGATCGACCTGCCGATGATGGAGGAGGCGGTGCGCCTGGGGGGCCGGGTGCTGGTGGTGGCCACCCACGGGCCGACCGTCGCCAGCACTCAGGCCCTTCTGAAGGAGACCGCCGAGGCCATGGGCTGCGAGGTGTCGTTCAGCGGCCTGCAGGTCGAGGAGGCATGGGAAAGGCTCGCTACCGGCGACGTTGAGGGCCACAATCGGGCGCTCGCGGAGGCCATCCGTGCGCGTGTGCGACGGGAGGCATTTGGCTGCGTCGTGTTGGCGCAGCTTTCCATGTCGGTGTTCCACCTGAGCTACCCGAGCCCGGAGGACGAGCTTGGCGTGCCGGTGCTCACCAGCGGTCGGTGCGGCTTTCGACGTGTGGGAGAGATACTGGCGGTAATGGCCCTCTGACCCAGGTCGCCAACGGCCGACGGTCTGGGGTGCCTGCTCCGGGGCGGTGCACAGGGCCGCTCTGTGCTCGAGTCCGGCCCTTTGGAGCGCATCCCGCAATGCCAGGCCCGGCAGCCCGCTCGCCTGGAGCCTGGGCCTTTTGGGGTCCTCGTAGCTCGCCACTGGCCCTGCCGCTGAGCGGTGGTGTAGCGCGCCTCGCCCCCGCCGCGCTTCAACGGCGAACAGCCCTCTTCTGTCGCAGGGCGAGACCCCTGCGCAGCGAGGGGCCCCACCCCTGGGGCATTCCCCGCCTTGCCCAGCGGGCAAAACGGGGTTAAGCCCCCACCCCCGGCC
>DYEI01000182.1 GCA_020725765.1 Anaerolinea sp.
TAACCCCGCTTTGCCCGCTGGGCAAAGCGGGGAATGCCCCAGGGGTGGGAGTCCCCTCGATGGGCCAGGTCCTCGCCCCCTCGCCGAGGGCTGCGGGGGTGGAGGTCCTGGCAGCAACACAGATGGGGCTGCTCCCAAACAGAACCGCACCCCTCCCGACCCTCACGTTGCCTGCTCCCCTGCTTCCGCGTATACTAGAGCAAAAGCGTTCCACTCCGCCCGCCTCGCCTGTCGCCCAAGGAGGGATGCCGATGTGTGCCACCCCTGAAAGCGCCTGCGTGGTCGCGCCGAGCCAGCTCTGGTCCGCCCGCAACCTCTCTCCCCGTGTGCAGCGTCTGCGCGACGAGTACTGGTCGTTCTACGAGCGCCCGTTCACCAACGAGGTCCGCGCCTACACCACCGGCACCCCATGGGACGTGGTCTACTCCATCTGGAACTGGACCAATGTGCCCGAGGTTGAGCTGTTCCAGACCGGCTACCGCAGCTACCTGCTGGCCGCAGCCACACCGGTGACGCTGCCGGCGGGCTTTTGGAGAGAGCCGTTAGTGGTGCGCAAGGCGCTCTTCTTTCGCGAGGTACTGCGCCGCTACCTGCCGGTGCAGATACTCGAAGGGGAGCTTGTCGTCGGCGGGCAGTTCAACACTGCCCTCTCGCGCTGTCTGAACAAGGCCGAGGCAGAGGCCCGCGACCGCGCTGAGCAGGCCTTCCTCAAGGAGTGGAGGGTCCTCAACAGCCACGGCGTGGGGAACTGCGGCGCTGTGCCCGGCCATCTGGTGCCCGATTACCCGAAGGCACTGCACCTGGGCTGGAAGGGCATCGCCGACGAGGCGCGGGCTGTGCTTGCGAACCCGGCGGCCACGCATGAGCAACGCGATCTCGCCCGGGCCATCGTCATCTGTGCCGAGGCCGTGCGCGATCTGAGCGAGCGGTACGCCGCCGAGGCCGAGCGCCTCGCCGCGGCTGAGGACGATTCGCAGCGCCGTGCCGAGCTGATCGAGATCGCGCGCATCGTGCGGAAGGTGCCCTGGCTGCCCGCAGAGACCTTCCCTGAGGCCCTGCAAGCCCTGTGGACCACGCACATGCTGGTCATGGCCGCCGAGAGCTATCCCGGGCCGGGTGTGTCACCCGGCCGCGTCGACCAGTACCTCTATCCCTACTACCGCGCCGACCTGGCGGCTGGCCGCCTCACGCGTGACCAGGCCAAAGAGTGGCTCGAATGCCTGTGGATCAAGCACAACTATGTGTACGACTACCAGGGCTGGGTCGGCACCAACCAGGGGATCAACTCGTCCTTCGGCCAGCTCATCACCCTGGCGGGCATGGATGCCGAGGGCAACGACGCCTCCAACGACCTCACCTATCTGATCCTCGACGTGATCGAGGAGATGAACCTGCTCGAACCCAAGCCGAACGTGCGCATCCACGCCCGCACCCCAGACCGCTTGCTGGACCGTCTGGTCGAGATGCTCTCCCGCGCCCAGGGCGCGCCTTTCCTCATCAACTTTGACGAGAACGCCATAGCCGGTCTCCGCTGGGAGGGGCTGCCCGAGGAGCGGCTCTGGGACTATGCTCCCGTCGGCTGCCTGGAGAACACGCTGGCCGGCGATGACCGCTCGGGAACCGTGGATGTCAACCTGAACCTGGCCAAGGCCGTCGAGCTTGCCCTCAACGACGGGCGGGATATGGCCACCGGCAAGCAGCTTGGCCCCCGCACCGGCGACCCGCGTACCTTTGCCTCCTTTGACCAGTTCATGGCAGCCTGCCAGGCGCAGCTCAAGAGCCTGGTGCGCTGGATCGTGCGCGTGAATGACATGGCCGATGTCGGCCGTGCGCGCTGGGAGCCGGTGCCCTACCTGAGCGCGCTGGTCGGCGGCTGCCTCGAGAGCGGCCGCGACTCGGCCGCTGGGGGTGCACACTACAACTTTTTGACTGTCGAAGGGATTGCCCTGGCTACCGCAGCCGATAGCCTGGCCGCGGTGAAAAAGCTGGTCTACGAGGAAGGCGCAGTGACCTGGGACCGACTGCTGCAGGCCCTCCGCACCAACTTTGAGCACGACGAGCCTCTGCGCCAGATGCTCCTGAACAAGGCTCCCAAGTATGGGAACGATGACCCTTACGCCGATGACCTGGCCCGCGAGCTGAGTCGGACCTGGACTGAGGAGGTGTTCCGCTACACCTCGCCTACCGGCAAGCGCTACCGGGGCGGCTATCTGTCCTGGAACTACTGGATAGCCTATGCGCCCACGACGGCTGCCACCCCCGACGGGCGGCGGCGAGGCCAGTTCCTCTCCAACGCCGTCTGCCCGGTCAACGGCGCCGACCGACAGGGCCCGACGGCCGTGATCAAGAGCGTCGGCCGGCTGGGGCTGGAGACTGCACCCAATGGTGCCAGCCACACCATGAGCTTTAGCCCAAGCCTGCTTCGAAACCCGGAATCGCGGGCCAAGCTCGCCGCCCTGCTTCGAGCCTACGGCAGGGTTGGCGGAACCTGCCTGCAGGTTAATGTCGTCGATGCGGCCACCCTGCGGGAGGCCCAGAAACGCCCCGAGGAGTATCGCAACCTCCTGGTGCGCGTAACCGGCTACAACGCCTACTTCGTGGGCCTGGGCAAGGAGATCCAGGACGAGATCATCGCGCGCGAGTCGCACCAGCTCTAGCTCTGAAGGGGCGGTCCGAGCCACGGGCGGCACCGAGGGTCAGGGTCACCATGCACACGTGACACCCTCTGGCCGGCTTGGCTCGGCCCTGCCCCGTGTTCTGCGAGGCGACAGGTGACCCCTACCGGATTGACGTTCAATGTCCAGCGCTTTAGCACGGAGGATGGCCCGGGCATCCGCACGACGGTGTTCCTGAAGGGCTGCCCCCTGCGCTGCGCGTGGTGCCATAACCCAGAGGGCCTGGAGCCGAACGCCGACCTGGTGTGGTACGACATGCGCTGTATCGCAGCACGCGAGTGCCTCTCTGCCTGTCCGAAGGGCGCCCTCGAGCTTACTCCCGCCGGCATGCGCATCGAGCGAGCTATCTGTGACGGCTGCGGGGCATGCGCGGCCGCCTGCCCGGCTGGCGCCCTGGAGGTCATTGGCCGCCGCTGGAGCGTGCAGGAACTGCTGGTAGAGGTATGCAAGGACCAGGTCTTTTACGAGACCTCGGGTGGGGGCGTGACCTTTGGCGGCGGCGAGCCTCTGTTGCAGGCCGACTTTCTGGCTGCGCTCCTGCCCCACTGCAAGGAGGCAGGGCTGCATGTGGCGCTCGATACCTGTGGCGCGCTGCCCTGGGAGCGCTATGAGCGGGTGCTGCCCTGGGTCGACTTGGTGCTCTACGATCTCAAGGTGATGGATTCTGCGCGGCACCGGGCCGCCACGGGCGTGCCGAACGAGCGGATCCTGGCCAACGCCCGCACCCTCGCCGAGCGCGGCGTGGCTCTGTGGATACGCACGCCAGTCATTCCCGGCTACACCGCGGACCTCGACAACATCCGCGCCATTGGCGAGTTCATCCGGCGCCACCTGCCAACCGTCGAACGGTGGGACCTGCTGGCCTACACGAACCTGGGTCGCCCGAAATACCACCGCCTCGGCCGCCCCTACGCCCTGGAGGATATGCCGCTCATGACGCTCAGCGAGATGCAGGCCGTCTGGCAGGCCGCCGCCAACATCGTCCCCGTCGCCCAGTGGTCCGGTGCGACAAGGGAGGGCTGAGCATGCAAGCACGCAGCTGGGAGGGAACCAATGTCCCTGCTCGAGCAGACATCTGGCTTGCTGGATGTACTGAGGGGGGCGATGACGCCCAAGTTTCTGGCCACGCGCAGTGCGGCGGGGATGCCGAACGTGGTGCCGGTAGTCTCGCTGCTGCCTGCCGATGACCAGCCGGATACACTCTTTTTCGGCAACTTTTTGCTGCGCAAGAGCATCCGCAACCTGCGCGAAGACCCGCGGGTAGGGATCCTGGTTATGACCCAGGAGCTGCGCGGCTGGGTGCTGACCGGGGATTTGCGGGGCTTTGAGCGCAGCGGGTCCTACTATGACCAGCAGATGGCAAGCCCACTCCTGCGCTACAACGCCTACACGGGCATCCGCGACGCGGGCATCATCTCGGTGCGTGCTGTGGGAGAGAGCTTTGGCTTCAGCAAGCTGGCAGTGGCGCGGGATTTCCTTCTCGCCCGTCTGGCTGCGGGCCGTGTAGCTCGCGCCACAGCAGGGGGAGTGGCCGTCCCGCTGCCCGCACGGCGCGAGTTTGGGCGCATGGCCGCCCTGAAGGTGCTGGCCTGGCTGGGGGACGATGGTTACCCCACCGTCGTCCCGCTCCTCTCGCTGCAGCCGGCCGGGGAGCGTGGGCTCGTCTGCCGGGCAGGCCGCCGCGTGCCCGCGCCGGGCACACAGGTCGCTGTCAACGTCCTCACTACTGATGCCATCTCCTACCAGGCCAAGGGGCGCTGGCTGGGTGGAGGCGCAATCGAGGTGCAGGAGGTCTACGCCGGCGGGCCGCCACTGCCCGGCGCACGCCTCGCCTAGCGCGAGGGTCCGGGTTCTCTGCACGCCCTGTGCTCCATGCCGGCACAGGAGTGCGGCAGAGATGAGCCTTTGCGAGCGCGCCCTGCCCTCCATCCGATTGCCCACCGCCCCACCCCGATGTATAATAGAGCCCGCGCGGCTGCCAAACGGCGCCCATGGGCCAGATCCACTAGCGGAGGGCCACCTTGCGCTTCCTGCACGCGGCGGACGTCCACCTTGGGTACCAGCAGTACAACTCGAAGGAGCGCTTCAACGACTTTTACCTGGCGTTCCGCAACCTCGTCGACGAGGCAAAGGCCCGGCAGGCTGATTTCGTGCTGCTCGGCGGCGACCTGTTCGAGAAGCGCACCGTCGATCCGCTGGCCATGAGGCAGGCGGTCGACGGCCTCCAAACCCTCAAGGACGCCGGCATCCCCGTCATCGCCGTCGAGGGGAACCACGAGCGCGCTCACTACCGCGACCAGTACTCCTGGCTGCAGTTCCTCGATGCAATCGGCCTCCTCATCCTCCTCGACCCCCTGGTGCGGGAGGGCCGCCTCGTGCTCGAGCCTTACGACGTCGAGACTGGCGGCGCCTACGTCGATCTCCCGGGAGGCATTCGCGTCTACGGGCTCAAGTACTACGGGGCAGCCACCGAACGTGCCCTTGCCCTCCTGCAGGACGCCCTGGCCGAGGCCTCCTCGCCGCGGCCCGCCTACTCGATCCTGCTCACCCACGCCGGGCTCGAGGGCGTGCTCGCCCGGTGCTCGGGTGCCGTCCCACGCCGGGCGTTCGAGGCCCTGCGCGAGCACGTCGATTATGTTGCGCTCGGACACATCCACAAGCCATACGATTTCGACGCGTGGATCTACAACCCCGGGTCCCTGGAGACCTGGTCGGTCGAGGAGGCGGCCTGGGAGGAGCGCGGCTACTATGTCGTAGAGCTCACGGCGCGCAGCCCGCTGCGCCATCGCGCCACGCTGGTGCCCTCGCCGCGGCGGCCCTTTGAGCGCCTCCGGCTCTCCGTCGATGCCTGCGCAAGCCCCGAGGCCGTCTACGAGGCGCTGCACGCCCGTCTGAGGCGGGTACGCCCTGGCCCGGCCTCCGGGCGGGACCCCGTCGTCGAGGTGACTCTCGAGGGTACGCTCTCCTTCGACCGGGCCGAGCTCGACCTCCGTCGGGTCGAGACCATGGTCAGGGAGGCCTTCAGCCCGCTGCTCGTCCGCGTGCACAATGCGACCGTGCCCAGCGAGTTCCAGATCAGCCTGCAGCAGGCCTCCAGCCGCGCCGAGTTGGAGCACCTGGTACTGCGCGAGCTGATCGAGCGCGACATCCGCTACCGCGCCCACGCCGCTGCCTGGACGGATGTGGCGCTCGAGCTAAAGCGTATGGCCGTCGCGAACAACTCCCCCGACGAGATCCTGGACTACCTCCGCCGCAAGCGGGCCGAGATCCCCCTGGAGGAGCCGTAGCCCATGGAGATCCGCGCGCTGGAGCTGGAGAATGTCAAATCCTACGAGCACGCGACCCTCACTTTTGGTCGGGGGACCAACGCCATCTGCGGGCCCAACGGCGCGGGCAAGAGCACCATCCTCGAGGCCATCGGCTACGCCCTCTTTGACGTGGCCCCCTGCCGGCCCATCACCGGCTTTGTCCGCGAAGGGGAGCGCACAGGCACCATCACCGTGACCGTCCTCGCCAACGACGACCGCGACTATCAGGTCGTGCGCCAGTTTGGCGGCCGGAACCAGTATTATGTCTATGACCCGGAGATCGGACAGAAGATCGTCGAGGGCGGTCGGGAGGTCCGGGACTGGCTCGGCGCTCAATTCGGCGTCGACGAGGGTGAGGACCTCTCGGCCCTCTTCCACGATGCGGTCGGCGTGCCGCAGGGGATGCTCACCGCGGCCTTCCTGCTCGCCCCGGAGCCGCGCCGAAAGGTCTTCAACCCGCTGCTGCGCGTCGACGAGTACAACCGGGCGTGGGACAGCCTCCGCGAGACCCGCACCGCGCTGACCGAACGCCTGGCCGCGCTCCGGTCAGAGATAGCCGCCATGGAGGCCCGCACCGAGGCACTCCCCGATCTCGAGGCGCGCGCGGCCGCGCTGGCCGCCGGTCTCGAGGAGGCAGAGGCCCGGCTGCGGGAGGTCTCCGCCCAGCTCTCGGACCTCAGCAGGCAAAAGCAGGAGCTGGAAGCTGCCAGAGAGCGGCTGCAGGCGCTGACCGACGAGGCTACCCGACTCGACGCCCGGCTGGTGACGCTGGCGAGCCAGGTCGAGGCCGCACAGGAGGCCGTCGAGCGTGCCCGGCAGTCCGAGCAGATCGTGGCCGAGACGCGGCCCGGCTACCACGGCTACCTGGCCGCCCAGGAGCGGCAGCGCGAGCTGGAGGCACAAGAGAAGGAACGCGCCAGGGAGCAGCAGGCCCTCAACGAGCGTCAGAGCGAGCAGCGCGTCAAGGCCGACCGCATCCGCCGCCTAGAGATCGACCTGAAGGTAGCCAGGGAGCAGGCGGCCACAGCGGAGAGCCTGCGCCCGAAGGCCGAGGAACAGGAGCGCCTCGAGCAGGAGCTGGCCGAGGCCCAGGCCCTCGCCAGAGAGCAGACGGCCGTCTCAGCGCGGCTCGAACGCGAACGGGCCCGGCTGGAGGAGCTGGCGATGCGCATCGAGCATATCGCCGCGGGGCTCGCCGAGCGCGCCGAGACCGCCCGGCAGCTTGAGGAGCAGGAGCAGGCCCTCGAGGCGGTGAACGAGGAGCTGCGGACGGTGCGCTCGGAGGAGGCCAGGACCCAGGCCGTCCTCGAGCAACTGCGCTCGCGGCGGGAGGCGCTCGCCAACGTGCAGGGCGCCCGATGCCCGGTCTGCGAGGGCGACCTGCCCTCGGACCGACGGGAGGCGCTCCTTGAGCACAACTCGCAGGAGGCCGCACACCAGGAGGGGCTCCTTGCCGCCCTGCGCACCCGGGCCGCCGAGCTGACCTCGCGCAGTCGCAGCATCACCCGGGTCCAGCGGGAGCTGCAGGCCCGCCTTGCCCAGCTGCCGCGCGAGGATGAGCGCGCCGCCCTCGAGGCCGATCGGGCCCGGCAACGGGAGGCGGTACGCGAGCTGGAGCACGAGGTCGCCCGCCTGAGCGAGGCCGAGGCTCAGACCAGAGCCCTCTCGGAACGGCTGGCTGCCCTCGGCAACCCGCGGAAGGCTTACCAGAGCGCCCTGGCCATCGCGGCGCAGAGCACAGCGCTGGCCGGGAACCTCGAGGCCGAGCGGGCTGCGGCCCTCGCCCTTCAGGCCGAGATAGCCGAGCTGGAGAAGCGCCTGGCCGCCTACGCCGGGCTCGACGAGGCGCTGGCGGCGGCGCGTGCCGAGATGCTCGCGCACGAGCCGGCTTACCAGCGGTATCTGCAGCACGAGCGGGAGGCACGAGAACTCGAACCCCGCCTCGCCGCCCTTGAGCAGCAGCAGGAGGCGCTGGCACGGGCCCGCTCCGAGCGTGAGGCGCTGGAAGAGAAGCTGCAGCAGGCGCAATCGGCCTTCCGCCCTGAGGAGTACGAGCGCATCGCGGCAACATACCTCGCCGTCAGCGCCGAGCACGCCCGGCTCGAGGAGCGCATGGCGCTCCAGCACAGCCAGCTCGAAGAGACCGAGGCCCGCATCGCCGAACTGCGGGGCCTCCGCGAGCAGCTTCGGGAGAAGCAGGAGGACCTGACCTCCTGGCAGGCGGTGCAGCACCTCTTCGAGTTCTTACGGCAGGTGATCAGGGACGCCGGCCCGCAGGTGACCTCTGCCCTCGTCGAGGTCATCTCGCATCAGGCGGCACGGCTATACGCCGATATTATGTCCGATCCAACCTGCCGCCTGCGCTGGACGGAGGACTATGAGGTGCTCGTGGAGCATGGCGGCCACGAGCGCACCTTCTCGCAGCTCTCCGGCGGCGAGCAGATGGCGGCCGCCCTCTCGGTGCGGTTGGCACTCCTCCAGGAGCTTTCGGATATCGACCTGGTCTTCTTCGACGAGCCGACGGCCAACCTCGACGACACCCGTCGGGATAACCTGGCAGCCCAGATCGTCAGCGTCAAGGACTTTGGACAGCTCTTCGTCGTCAGCCACGACGATACCTTTGAGCGGGAGACCGACCACATCATCCGTGTGGAGAAGGTGGGCGACCGCAGTCAGGTGATGAGCTGATGCTGGATCTGCGCAGGGTGGCACAGGCCCTCGCGGCCAAACGGCACCTCTTCACAGGCTATAGCGAGACGCAGGCCTCCCTCCTCGAGCACTATCGGCGCCTGTGGCTCGAAACCTCCGCCCTGCCCCGGGAAACCCTCGAGAGCCGGCTGCAGGTGACCCCCTTCCCGGGAGCACGGCCGACGGCCGAGCACGACCGGCACGAGCCCGTCATCCCCTTCGGACAGAGGTGGCGCAACCATGAGGAGGCGCGCGCCTGGGCGCGGGATGTCCTCCTCGGCGTGACCACCATCGCCGTTGACGGCTCGCAGATCAGCCCTTCCACCGACCTCGACCCGCCGGTCGGTGCCGTGCAGGTCGGCTGGTTCGTGAACCGCCACGACCCTGCCGGCAGTTACGTCAAGGACATCTACTTCGAGGTGCTGGCGCCGCCGGAGCTCGCCGGAGATAAGGAAGAGGACGGCGACTACCCGGACTGGCAGGTCAACTGGCGCCGTTTCCAGGGCGAGTGCCTGCGCCTCGAGACGCACATGCGCGAGCACCAGGGTGCTGACCCGGCTCCGGTCTGTTTCTTCGACGGGTCGCTGATCGTCTCTTTCGCCCAGCACATGAGGCCCGAGCGGCAGGCTCTGTATGTGCAGGCCGTGACCAGGCTCCTCGCCGTCTCGGCCGAGTGCCGCGTGCCGTTGGTCGCTTACGTCGACGCCAGCCGCGCGGCCGACCTTGTCGCTGCCCTCGATACACTGGAGGGCCGCTCCCCGTCAGGGCATATCTCCGACGGTGCCTTCCTGCGGCCGCTCCTACAGTGGGGGGATCGCACCCCTGCCTGGACCTGCGCCCGCGATGACCTGGTGCAGCCCCGCGAGGGCAAGTACTACGAGCAGGTCGTCTTCGTCTACCTCAAGACGTCGGCCGACAACCTGCCGGTCCGCCTCGAGTTCCCGCGCTGGATGCTCGAAGAGGGCCAGCTCGAGCGCACGCTCGACGTCGTCCGCGCCGAGTGTGTGATCGGCAACGGCTACCCCTATGCCATCGAGACGGCCGATGCCGTCTCGGTCATCACCATGGAGGACCGGGAGCGGTTCTACGCGGCCTTTGAGCGCTTTGCCAACGGCGAGGGCCTGCCTGTACGCTTCCGTCGCAAGACCGGCTCCAAGGGCGCGAGGAGGTCCTGAGCAGCGCCGCCGACACATTCTTGTCTGGAGGTGCACCATCCGCATCGGCAAGATCGTCAGTTCCTCTGGGCATATCGAGTATGCCTGCCAGGTCTATCAGGCGGGGGAAGCCGCCGAGGTGCCCCGCGCGGCAGACTATGCCTTTGGCAGCTTTGTCCGGATCGCGTGTGACCCGCCGCCGGCCATCGTCGGCCTGATCTACAACACCGTGCTTCTCAACCCCGACTATGGCACGCTGGGGCCGCGCCTCTCGCCCGCGCCCGACATCGCGGTTTTTAGCCCCGACTTGCTGAATGAGAGGGCCACGCTGGTCGGCATCGTGGCCATCGGCTGTTGGGATGGGAAGCACGACCCCGTGCATGGGGTGCCTCCCTGCTCCGCGCAGCTCGACGCTCCTGTAGAGACGATGACAGACGAGGAGGTGCGCGCCTTCCACGCCGAGGGGACTGGGAACCTGCGCCTGGGCTATGCACCGGTGCTCATGGCCTTCGGCAGCCCGCTGGCCCGGCACCTCCTGCTGACCGTGATCGACCGGCTGGCGGCCCTCTGCCCGGAGGCTTCGCGGCGGCTCGAGGTCCTGCGGGCCAGCGTTGCCTGGCGCGCTGCGGTCGAACCGCTGGGCTAGGCTGTATCTGCGGGCGCTCGATGACCATGCGAGAGGGGAGATGCCAGCCGGAGGAGGAACCTTGAGCACATCCGAACCCATCGGCATCGCCAAGGGGCCCGGGGAGACGGCCCACGAGTACACCTTTATCACCCCCGACCGCCGACACCTGGTCAAGAGCGGCGAGTTCGTCTACTATGAGGCGGACGTCGACGGCGAGAGGCGGCAGGTCCTCGGGCGCGTGGCGCACCGTCGGGCCGTTCGTCTCTTCCCCGACGGCTTTCTGGCCGACCCGCTGGCAAGCCCCGAGGCGGTTGCCGCGATGGTCGGCTATGACCGGGGCGAGCCGGAGCTGTTCGAGGTCACGGTGACCATCCTCGGCTACTATGACCACGTCCTGCGTGACTTTGTGAACCCGCGGCTGCCGCCGCGCGCCGGTCACCCGGTCTACATTGCCGAGGACGCCCTGCTAAGGGAGGTGCTCAACCGCCGTCGACAGGGGGAGGTTGGCTCGGCCCACGTCGGCTCGCTCCTGAGCCGTCCGGAAGGCGCGGTGCCCATTGTACTCGACGCGGCAGCCATCACCAGCACGCACCTCGCCATCATCGCCGCGACCGGCGCGGGCAAGAGCTACCTGGCCGCCGTGCTCCTCGAGGAGCTGATGGCCGCCCATAACCGCGCCGCCGTCCTGGTCATCGACCCGCATGCCGAGTACGACACCCTCACGGGCCTCCAGGCGGCCCTCGGCACCGGCGACTATCAGCCCGAGACGCGCATCGTCCGCCCCGGCGATATCAAGGTGCGCGTCTCATCCCTCACAGTAGGCGACCTGCGCTACCTCCTCCCCAACCTCTCGGAGAAAATGCACTACTATCTCGGCCGCGCCTACCACATCGTGCAGCGCCGGTACGGCGACAAGTGGACGAGGGGGCAGTTCCGCGTCGTCCTGCGCTCTGGCTCCAGTGGCAAGCCGGTGACCGATCCCGAAGCCGACGAGCGCCTCGAAGACGAGGCCGTCGACCGCGAGCCCGATGAGGATACGACCGTGGGCGCGCTCATGTGGCGCCTGAACGGCCTGTGGCGCCCCGGCAGCATCTTTGACGACTTTGAGAGCCTGAGCCTTGGCGAGCTTTTCCGGCCGGGGCGCTGCACCGTGCTGCAACTCAACGAGGTGGATCAGCGCGAGCAGCAGGTCGTCGTCGCCACCCTGCTGCGCCGCCTGCTGCAGGCGCGGATGAACACCGAGAAGGGACTGACCTCCTCCGGCGCCGAGGACTATCTCCCCTACCCGGCCTTCGTCCTCATCGAGGAGGCCCACAACTTTGCGCCGGCCTCGGCCGATGCGATCACCTCGCAGATCCTCAAGACCATCCTCTCCGAGGGGCGCAAGTTCGGGGTGTCGGTCGGGCTGATCAGCCAGCGCCCGGGGCGGCTCGACCCGGACGTGCTCTCCCAGTGCATGACCCAGTTCATCCTGCGCATCGTCAACCCGATAGACCAGGCCCGGGTTGCCGAGAGCGTCGAGAGCGTCGGGCGCGACCTCCTTGCCGAGCTGCCGGCGCTCTCCAAAGGCCAGGCCATCATCGCGGGTACGGCGGTGAGCACCCCCGTGCTCTGCCGGGTGCGCCGACGCCTCACCCCACACGGCGCCGAGGACCTCGACGCGCCCGCCCGCTGGCAGGAGTGGTTCGCCAGCGGCCAGGATTCCGCCCGAGAGCGCGACCTCTCCCTGCTCCTGCAGCCATCGGGGCGGGGGCGGAGCAAGCTGCTCAAGACCTAATGTGACCCACATATTGATTGCGGGTTGCGGGCCGCGCGGTGGCAGGCGCAACGA
>DYEI01000183.1 GCA_020725765.1 Anaerolinea sp.
CGCCGGGGGAGGGGACGGGGGAGGGGCTGATGACGGCCGAGTGCGAGATGCCCCAAAACTGAACTATGCCCCTGTCGCGGGCTCGGTTCCATCTTGTGTTGGGCCCAATGGGGGCTTGTGGGAGTGCTCGGCGCCACCCGTGCTCTAACGAGGCTGGCGACTGAAGTCGCGTTGCGCGCGCGAAGCGCGCTAGAGGCGCCTTCGGCGCCAACCGCCCGCCTGCGCGGGCGGGGTCCGTTCCCCGTCGACGACGGTTGGCCTTCGGGCTGGCAGTAGGCAGCCCGAAGGGGCTCCCCACGGGCTGCGGCGAAGCCGACAGCCCGTGGGGAGCCCGGAAGGCCCCCTAGCCCCGAATTCATTCGGTGGGCTGCTCGCCAACAGAAGGTGGGACCGAATCTGTCGCGGGCGTGTGTTGCCGGGCGGCAATCCTTGTGTTATAATCCTCGCTGACCGTGCGCACGCATGGCCTTGCGGAAGGAGCTGTCATGCCCGGCCTACAGACGCTCTATCAACTGCAGGTGGCGGAGCTGGAGCGGGCGGATGTCGCGCGCCGATTGCAGGAGGCGGAGGGAGGCCTTGGGGAGACCGACGACCTGCGGCGGGTGCGGGCGGACCTCCAGAGGGAGGAGAGCGGCCTCACCGCCCTGCGGACCCGCGTGCGGGATCTCGAGCTCGAGGTAAAGGGGCTCAACGGCAAGGCCGCGGCTACCGAGAAGCGCCTCTACGGCGGTGAGGTCAGGAACCCGAAGGAGTTGGCGAGCCTGCAGGCCGACCTGGCGAGCCTCCGTGCGCGTCGGGATAGCCTCGAGGATACCATCCTTGCCGGCCTGACGGAGATGGACGAGCGCGAGGCCCGCCTGCGGGAGCTGCGAGGGCGATGGCAGGCGGTGCAGAGCGCCTGGGAGTCGCGTCAGGGCGAGCTTCAGGCATCCGTGTCTGCCTTGCGTGCGCAGCTCGCCGAGCTGGACGAGCGCATAGCCCGCCTTCGAGCCGCCTTGCCCGCATCCCTCCTCGAGGTCTATGACGAGGCGTGCCGCAAGAAGGGCGGTCGGGGCATTGCCGCCATCCGTGGGGGTCTGTGCGAGGGGTGCCGGGTGAGCGTCCCGACCAGCATCGTGCAGCAGGTTCGTGGCGGCGAGCAGATCCACCGCTGTACGAGTTGCGGGCGCATCCTCTGCGTCGTCGGCTAGCCGTAAGTTCGTCCCCATGTTGATGAGGCCACGGTGCCGTGGCGTCGTCGCAACTGACCAATGGAGGCGACATGGGCACGATCGGCGTTCCATCGGCGGCTGACCTCTCACAGTCGGCCGATGTGGTGATCGTTGGCGGTGGCATCATCGGCGTGGCAACCGCCTTCTGGGTGGGCCGCGCCGGGCTCAGTGTAGTGTGCCTCGAGCGTCGCGACGCGCTCGGTTCGCTGACGACAGCGCTCTCGGAAGAGTGCTTCCGGGCGCAGTTCACCGAGCCGGCCAACATTCGGATGATGAAGGCAAGCATCGAGTTCTTCGAGCGCTTTGCCGAGGTGACCGGCCTGGAGGACTGTGACCTGGGCTTGAGGCAACACGGCTACCTGTTCGTCAGTGCCGCTGACGAGGGGCCACAGTTGCTCCGCGAGCGCGTCGAGCTACAGCGGCGGCACGGGCTCGACGATGTTGAGTACCTCGATGGCGACGAGGTCCGTCGGCGCTTCCCCTTCATCGGCCCCCGCGCAACGGCTGGGACGTTTCGGGCACGAGACGGGTGGCTGTCGACCCATGCTCTCACCTACGGGATGGCGAGGGCCACGGCAGGGGGTCGCTTCTGGGTGCGCACCGAGGCGACCGGACTGATCGTCGATAGCCACGGGGTGGCTGCCGTGGAGACGAACCGGGGACGGATCGCTACCCGTCGGGTGGTGCTGGCGACCGGGCCGTTCGCGGCGGTCACCGCGGCCCGCTTTGGAGCGATGGTGCCGGTCACCGCGGTGCGACGGCACAAGGTAGTGATCACGGGGTATCCCGTGATTCCAGAGTCGGCACCGATGACGATTGACGATGGAACGGGCGCCTACTGGCGCCCGGAGAGCGGGGGGGCAGCGCTCGGCTGGGCGCTGCCGGAGCCGCCCATGGAGCCGAGCGAGACCGTGCCGACGGATTGGACCTTCCCTGCCCTGGTCCTCGAGGCCGTCTCGGAACTCAGCCCTCTCTGGGAGGGGATTGCGGCACGTCTGCGGCGAGAGCAGGTGTACCTCAGCGCCGGGCAGTATCCCTGCACGCCGGACAATAACCCGGTGATCGATGCCTATGATCCGATCCCGGGGCTGTATCTCAACATTGGATACGGCGGGCACGGCATCATGGCCAGCCCGGAGGGCGGTCGTCTCATGGCCGAGCTCCTGATGGGGCGCATGCCCGCAGAGGTCCAGCCGTTTCGCCTGAACCGCTTTGCCACGGGCGGGCAGGCGGCCCGAGAGTCGATGGTCATCTGATGAGGTGATTGTGTCGCGTCGGCCCACGAACCCGTTCACACCCGACCAGCCCATACGGCAAGAGGAGAGGTTCTACGGTCGCGAGGATGCGATAGAGTGGGTCGAGGATGGCCTCGACACAGGGCAGCGATTTCTGCTGATCTACGGTACGCCCCGGATAGGCAAGAGCTCGCTTCTCTACCGCCTGCAGTCGCGGCTCGCCGGGAAGGGAACGGCCGTCTACGTTGACCTCGGGCAGGCGCGGGAAGCCCCGCCGGGCGGCCTCCTGTGGCGCGTTGTTCTGGAAGCCCACTCCTCCATCCACCACGGAAAAGGCTCGACGCCAGAGCTGTCACAAGAGGCCTTCCTCTCAGATCCGGCGTACCTCGAGAGGGAGCTCCTGCCCTCGTGGCGGCGGTTTCTGCGCGGACGGCCCCTCATTCTGCTTCTAGACGGGCTGGAGCTCGCGGACCTGGCGGATGGCGCCGGGGCGGAGCTGGTGCTGCGGCTGAAGGACCTGGTGGGCAGGGAGCCGGATCTGGCCGTCATCGCAGCGGTGCGGGGCTCGTCGACGGAGCAGAAGGAGCCAGCCCCGGTTCTCCGCGGGTTGCCGGCGATGGATCTCGAGCCGCTGACCGAGGTACAGACGGAAGAGCTGCTGGTGGGCATGGCCCGCTACCAGCTTGGGTTCGACTATGATGCGATACGCCGCATCCATCTCCTGACGGGCGGGCACCCGTATCTCGTGCATCTCTTCGGCGCCGAGCTGTACCGTCGGCTGGCGCCCTTTGGTCAGGTGACGATCCACGCTGTGACCGGAATGGTGCCCCTGGTCGTTGAGGCGGCCTCGGAGTTTTTCAAGGCGGAGTGGGCTCAGCTCTCGCGCGAGGCGCAGATCGTCGTTGCAGCCCTGGGCTCGATGCGCGGATATCGGGGGATGGCGACGCCATGGGATATCGTGGTGCTCCTGCGGCGCGCCGGGGCTGAGCGCAGCCAGCAGTCGGTCGAGCAGGCGCTCCAAGAGCTATGCAACCGGCGCGTGATGCGATGGCTGGGCGGCTCAGCCTACACGCTCCGAGTGGAGCTCGCCCGCTCGTGGCTGGCCGAGGCACACCCGCTTCCGGAGGTGCTCTTTGGCCCCCGCGCACGGCGTGTCGAGAGGAAGACGCGGCCGCGGAGGCTGTCCGTGGACTGGGGCGGGCTGCTGCTGTGGGTGGGGATCGGCGTGGCGGCCCTCGTGGTGGCGAAGCTGTGGACCTCCCGGAGTACCGGCGCTCCCAGCATCGTGCCCGTGCCGACTCTGACCCTCGTTCGGCCGACGGCCAGGCCAACGGCAACCCGTGTGCCGGTCCCGGGCCGCATCGCCTACATGGCGCAGGACAGCCCCGGCGGACCCTGGTCCATCTGGACCATGCGCGACAACGGCACTGACCCCGTTCGCCTGACCGAGGGCATCAGCGACGATACGATGCCGGCCTGGTCGCCGGACGGCATACAGATCGCCTTCATCTCCAACCGCAGCGGAAATCGCGACGTATGGGTCATGAACGCCGACGGCACCCGCCCCGAGAACATCACCCGCAGCGTCGCCGATGAGTGGACTCCGGCGTGGTCACCGGACGGGCTGGAGATTGCCTTTGCCTCCTATCGGGATGGCAACTGGGAGATATACGTCTGCAAGCCCGATGGCTCTCAGGTGCGGCGCCTCACCAAGCACCCCGCCGCCGACTATGCACCCTCGTGGTCTCATGATGGGTCGCAGCTGGCCTTTGTGTCGGAGCGGGACGGGAACCCCGAGATCTATGTGATCAACCGCGACGGGACCGGCCTGCAACGCCTCACTGAGAACAAAGTCACCGACCTCTCGCCGCGCTGGTCCCCGGATGGGCAACTCATCGCGTTCGAGACCTACCGCGATGGCAACATGGAGATCTATGTGATGGCGCCGGACGGCTCGGACCCGCGCAACCTCACCAACCTGCCCGACTCCGACGAGCACGGGCCCTCGTGGTCTCCGGATGGCAGATGGCTCACCTACTACTCCAACGCCGATGGCAGTTGGGACATCTTTATCATGCTTGCCGACGGCAGCAGGAAGACGAACCTCACCCTGAGTCCTGTGGTTGAGCAGGCCCCGGCGTGGCAGAAGGCCCCGGAGCAGTGATTCCCGCGCCCGAACGTGTGCTCTGGACTCTGTGATCCTCCGCACTCCACTCCTTGCCAGGCGCGATCTCCTCGGCCGCAAGCTCGGCGGCGATGGCCACAAAGCGGGCGCAAAACTCCTTGTGGTCGGGATGGCTGAAGCCGAGGGTGTTGATGTCGCGGCAGTCCTCGCCGCCTGCACGCTCCACAAACCGCCGCCACACGCGCTCGGCGCGGGCATAGGCCTGGTTCCTCTGGGCGGCATCGGGGGTTGTGCGCCCACAGTGTAGCCCAAGGGCCATGATCGCGCCGCTCAGCGCGCCGCAGACGCACCCAGCACGGCCGATCCCGCCGCCGAAGGGCGTTGCCGCGCGGAGGATGGCGTCGCCCCCCGGCAGACCGAACGCCGCCATGACCCCATACAGCACGGACTCGGCGCAGTTAAAGCCCTCCCGCGCAAAGTGCTCAAGGGCAAGGTCGACGGCGCGCTGGATAGCATGGGGCTGCTCGCAAGAGTGCGGCTGTGTCTCCATAGGTGGTCTCTCCTTTCCTGCTGAGGGCATTATACAGGGGCCGGCGAGGCCGTGCAATGTGGTGTTGCCACCTGAGGCGGTTTCACATACCCTGTGCGGGAGCTTGAGGGGCTATCGCCCCATCCCCCCGCTCTCTTCCCCTGCTGCGGCCTATGCAGGAGTCGCCTGGCGTTGAGCGTAAGCGCTCGGCCTGCGCGGCATCTCGGGGAGCTGCCCCTACCCCTGGACCCCTCGACTTGGGCCTTTCGGAGCGCAACTCGCGGTACCGTCCAGAACTCGCCGAGGTGACCTTCAGCCATGCCGCTTCCGAGATGCCCCTCCCCC
>DYEI01000184.1 GCA_020725765.1 Anaerolinea sp.
GGGCGTCCTATGTTGTGGAGGGCCATTCTGGATTCTCCGCCCGCGGCGCGGGGGCGGGGTCAGGGGCTTAACGCCGCTTTGCCCAGCGGGCAAAGCGGGGAATGCCCCAGGCGTGGGGGTCCCTTGATGGGCCATGCCCTCGCCCTACGACCGAAAAGGCTGTCCGCCCTTGAACCCCAGGCGGACGGCGCGCGGTCGCCCGGGGGAGGGGTGGGCGTGACACCAGAGCCTGCAGGCCTCGCTGTCAGCACGAGGCAGTCGATAGCCCAAGGTCGAGCAGCGCGCGGAGGCACAAATGCCACAGCTGTCAGGACTCAGGATCGAGGACAAGCCTCGCCTCCACCTCTCGCTCGACCTCCTTCCGCTCAAACAGCATCGGGTGATAGCCCTTGCTGAACCAGGCTTCGATCTGGTCGTCGTAGTGGGGGCTGACCGGATGGCCGGACTGGCCCGGCGCGAGCAGGCTCAGCGAGCGACCCAGGTCTCCTAGGTCGACGATGAGGCGGTACGGGGGGCCGGTGAGCGTCTCGCCGCGCAGGTCTGCAGTGCTCGGCCCGGTCGCCCAGACCGTCGTCGCATCTCCTCCAACCGGGTATGGGCCGCGGTTGAAGAAGGGTGCCAGAGCCCTCGAGCGGCCGAGGAGGTGCTCGAAGGTCAACCGATGCAGGCGCCCCCATGTCCAGTTGGCCATGTCTGGCCCCAGCTCCTCACCGAGGCGTGCGGCTACCTTCTGCAGGGCCTCGGCGGCGAGCCCGTCCCGCGTCTGTGTGTCAAAGCCGACCTCCGTCGGCTGGGCGAGGGCCCGCTCTACCCACTCCCAGGCCCGGCAGGCGAGCATCGTCGTCTCGGCGAGCACGGGCGTTGGGCCCTTGCCCAGGTAACGCGCCGTGAGGTCACCGAGGCGCTCCTTCAGGGCCAGCTCGACGAACCGAGGGATAAACAGCTCGAAGAGTGCAGCCGCAACGCTGCCTTTGTCCAACCGACCATCCCACGCGGAAAAGACCTGCACGATGGATGCCAGCTCTCCATCGGCTGGCTCGAGGCGGGCGAGGTGCGCAGCTATGGCCCGAGCGGCCGGCGAGAGCTGGTCGAACTGCATCTCCTGGACGTAGGCCAGGTCGATCCGCTCGCGGGCTTCGACGAGCTCTCTGATGCGCTGGGCGCGGTCTCCCGTACAGTGGTCAATGCCCAGCCAGTAGGGATAGTCGTCGGCCACGACGCGGTTGTTGGCGGTGATGATATACCCGTGAGATGGATTGTAGAGGTGCGGCAGATGCTCGAAGGGAATGTAGCCCGTCCACTCGTACTCGCCGGTCCAGCCGGGTACTGGCAGGCGGCCATCGCCCGCCGCGCGGATCGGCACCCTGCCCGCATGGCAGAAGCCGATATTCCCCTGCGTGTCGGCGTACACCGTGTTCTGCACGGGGACCGACCAGTGCCGCAGCGCCTCGTAGAACTCGTCGCAGTTGCGGGCGCGGTCCATGCCATAGAGCGCGCGGATGATCGCATCCGGGTCGTGACCCGTCCAGCGCAGGGCGAGCGGCTGCTCCCCAGCCAGATCGGGGGCGAGGGCGTTGATGATCGGGCCATGCCCGGTGATGATCACTTCCTCGGTGACGGTCTGCCCGCCCCGCACGCGGATGGCCTCGTGCACGACCCGGGCATCGCGCCACTCCCCCCTGAACTCGTACTGCACGCGGCCGTCCTCAAGGCGGCGCAGCCGCTCCATGTAGAGGTCCTGGACGTCCGGGAATCCATTGGTAAAGCCCCAGGCCACGTGGGCGTTGTGCCCGGCGACGACCCCGGGCACCCCGGGGAAGGTCACGCCGGTGACGTCCAACCCGCCTCCCGAGAGGTGGTTCTCGTACCAGATGGCGGGTATCCCCAGGATGAGGTGCATGTCGTTAGCCAGGATGGGCTTGCCCGAGGCCGTGCGCGTGCCGGCGAGGACCCAGTTGTTCGAGCCTATCCCGGGCGCTCCCCCCAGCCCACCGACGTCGGCCGCACGGCGGGCCCGCCGCAAGGCCTCTTCGCCGATGCGGGAGTAGTCGGTTCCTGGGGGCAGTATGTAGGGGCAGCGGCCTGGGTATGGGGGCTCGAGGGCGGCAGCCTCCTCCGCTCCGATCCGCGCGATCAGCCGCGCACGGAGGAGCTCAGTCTCCCAGTTGGTGGAGAGGTTCCAGCCCAGCACCTTGCCCCAGGAAAGACTGTCGGCCGCCGTCCAGGGCTCCGGCTCGTAGCGCAGCAGTGTGAACTCGATGGGCAGTGGCTCGCGGGCCATGCACGCGTTCACGCCGGCCACATAGGCCTCGACCCAGGCTCGCGGTTCGCCGTCGAGGAGCGGCAGCGCGACCTCGGCAGCCCGCCTGAGGCCAAGGATGCGGACCCACCGGTCCAGTGGCAGCGCAACCTCTCCGAGCACCTCCGCCAGCCGGCCCGCGGCCAGGCGCCGCGACCAATCCATCTGCCAGAGGCGCTCCTGGGCGTGAACATAGCCCTGGGCAAACATCACGTCGTGGATACTCTGCGCGCAGATATGGGGCACGCCCCAGCGGTCTCGCAGCACCTCCACGACACTCTCCAGGCCAGGCAGGCGCAACCTCCCGGACACCCGCGGCAGTCGGCGTCGGCTGAGCCAGGAGAGCACCGTGCCAAAGATGGGAGTCAGGACCGACGAGCGAGCAGCCATCTCATCGCCTCCTTTCGCCAGCCCAGGGCGGGCATCATGGCTCCAGGCTCCTTCTTACATCATAGCACAGAAGCGCCTCCTGCCGCCAGCCCGCGGGACAGGGCCCGGCTGCGCCCCAGAAGAACACCCGGCTGCAACCCACGCCGCGACGCATCCTGGATGCGCCCGCGCATTCCCCGCTTGGCGGCCTATCCATTACCCACAACTCGGTGTGCAGATCATCATGGGGAATGCGATAGCGTATCGGAACAGGTCGAGCAGCGGCTGCGATGCACTGCAACTA
>DYEI01000185.1 GCA_020725765.1 Anaerolinea sp.
CATGCCCCGTGATGCTGTGCAGCCCGACTTGTGGGAAATGCATAGCGCGCCGCGGGGGCGGCGTTAGGGGTGGGGGGCCTCGATGGGCCATGCCCTCGCCCTACGACCGAAAAAGGCTGTCCGCCCTTGAAGGGGGGCGGAGCTACCAGCAGCCTGCTTCCGTGCCAAGCGCTGAACGCGAGTCTGAGCACTTGCCTTCGGACAACCTCTTGACAGTGCACACAATCTGTGCTATAGTTGAAGCGCGTTACCTAACGCGCGTTACCAAAGGCGCGATAGCAGAGTGGTGTGACGATGGTCGAGGTGATCGGAAGACAGGCCGGCGGATTGGCCGGCGATGGAAAGGCTGTTGATGACAAAGAGGCGACCGACCCAGGCTGACGTTGCCCGGTTGGCTGGTGTGTCGCGCGGCGTCGTGTCGATGGTGCTCAACCACCGCAGCGGTCGGGTGCCGATCAGTGACGAGACACGCCAACGAGTGATGCGGGCGATGGAGGAACTCGGCTACGCTCCGAACCCTGTGGCGCGCATGCTGGCTCGTGGCTCGAATCGGCTGATCGGGGTCTTTACCTACGAGGCGGACTTTCCCTACCGACCGGCGGACTTCTACTTCCCCTTCCTCATTGGCATTCAGGAGGAGGCGGGCCGACAGGACTATAACGTGCTTCTCTTCACAGGAAACAGGGCGACAGGGCGGGGCGTGTATCGCGATGGCGCAAACATCCTCCGACTGGCCGATGGGGCGATCCTTATGGGACCGTATCCAGACCGGGCCGAGCTCCGGCGATTGGCGGAGGAAGGCTATCCTTTCGTCTTCATCGGTCGGCGGGAAGTGAGTGGCTGTCAGATCGACTGGGCGGCGAGTGACTATGCGGCCGGCAGCGCTGCTGCCACACGTCATCTGATCGAGTTGGGACACCGTCGCGTCGCCTATGCCGAGCACGCTCCTGACAGGGAGTCGTCGGTGGACCGGCTAGACGGATGTCGCGCAGCGGTTAGCGAGGCTGCCGACGCAGAGTTGGTGATCCTGCCCCAGACCCTGGTGGCGGATGCGGTGGAGTTGCTTGCAGTTGTGCGCCAGGCAGGCGTGACGGCGCTGGTCTGCGAGAGCCCAAGCACCTTGGGCGTTTTGCTTCAGAAAGCCAGGTCTCTGGGGCTACAGGTACCTGGCGACCTCTCGCTTCTGTGCCTGAGCGATTGCGAGACGGGGGTTGGCCCCTGGCAGCAGCCGAGCCATCTTCGGCTGAACCGCCATATGGTCGCGGAGGCGGCGGTACGTGTCCTCGTCAGTCGCCTGGATGGCACCACCACAGGTCCGCAGCACGTCCTGGTGCCCTGCGAATTCGTGGCCGGGGACACGACGGCTCCGCCGGGTTAGGAAGGAGGCGTGCTATGTGACGCGTCATGCCCGTGCCAAGCAGCGGCGCTCGTTTGTGCTCGCACGTTTTCAACATCACGAAAGGAGAGAGGAGCGATGTCCTCGACAGTAGCGACGTCGGCGCGAGTGTCACGCCGGCGACTCCTGAGGCTGGCAAGCATGGGTGTCATGAGCAGCCTTGTCGCCTGCGCCGCACCTCCGGCTACCCCTGAACCCACCAAGGCACCCACTCAACCATCGCAGGCCCAAGAGGTGCCCTCCGAAACTCCGGTCTCCCCGACTGCTGCCCCCAAGGCGGCGATCACTATTCGGTTCTGGAACGTATGGGGCGCAGCTCGCGAAGAACTGATGAATCAGATCATTGCACGTTTCGAGGAGCAGAATCCCGACATCAAGGTCCAGAATCTCGTGCAGCCCTTCGAGCGCCGCGAGGAGAACCTGCTCACCGCGCTTGCGTCCAGTGATCCGCCAGAAGTGCTCATGGCGACGCGAGCCGAGCTGCTCAAATTCGCAGATGATGGGCTCATCGCCCCCATCACGGAGTACGTGAAGGCCTACAACCTCGACCTTGGTCGCTTCTACGACTCCGAGATAGGCAACATGTGGTGGGAGGGTGAGCTGTACTCCATGCCCATGCCCACCGGTGGTGGGATCACGTGCCTGATCCTGATCAACGAGGACATGTTCAACGCTGCTGGCAGCACCCCAGTTGTCCCGAAGACGTGGTCCGAGTTGGAGGAGGTGGCGAAAGAGTTCACCGAGCTCGATCCCAAGGGCATCGTCAAGATCGGTGCTGCCGTGGGAACGGGCGCTGCTGATTTCCTGGCCTGGTTGTACTGCAACAATGGCTCCATATACAGCGAGGATCTCAGGCAGGTCACCTTTGCGTCCGAGGAGGGAGTGCAGACCCTCGAGTGGATGGTTCGCTTCACGAACGAGATCAACGGGGGCGTGCAGAACGTCATCGACTTTTTCGCCGGCCCCGGAGAGGCTACGGAGGCCCAGCCCTGGTACAACGATAAACAGCTGATCAACTTCCCGAACGTCTCTATCTTCTTCCACATGAAGACCTACAAGCCCGACATGAAGTGGGACATGGGGCCAAGGCCGTTCAACGGCGCCAACCCGAACGCCAGGTCCCAAGGCCTGGCGGGCGAGGCCTTTGCCTGGAGCTATGTCCTTCCCAAGGTCCTCAAGCCCGAAGTGCGGGACGCTGCGTTCAAGTGGGTTCAGAAGATCACCTACGACGACGATGGTGGCTGCTGGTTCATGCAGCAGCAGGGGCGCCCATCGCCGCTCAGGGAGTGCAACCAGGCCCAGCTATACTATGACGCCAACATTCACTGGGACAAGGTACTCGAGGCGCTCAAGACGGACGTGTCGGTGCAGATCATGCCCGAGCATGCACGCGTGCGGGACATTCTGAACCAGGGCGTGCAGTCGGCCATGTTCGGCGAAAAGACGCCGGCCCAAGCGCTGCAGGACGCAGCGAAGGAGGCTCAGGCGGTAGTTGATGAGTACTGGAGCAAGCGCTCATGATTGGGCGCATGCCTGTGGCGGGGCGGGCCGCGACGGCCCGCCCCCGCCCCTCGAGGGGGTGGCTTCGCCGCTGGGTCGGCCTGGCGTTCGTTGCTCCGTGGCTGCTTTCCTTCGTCGCTTTTGACGCCGTCCCGATCCTCTCGGGATTCTACCACAGCTTCACGGACTGGTCGATCACCGGCAGCCCGACGCGCTTCGTCGGTATAGCCAACTACAGGGAGGCGTTCACGCGTGACCCGCTCTTCTGGAAAGCGGTCACGAACACGCTATACTACATCGGATTCAGCGTCCCTATCGGTATCCTGGCGGCGTTCACAGTGGCGCTGCTTCTGAACCGCAAGATTCGAGGCACGACGCTCTATCGGACCATCTACTACCTGCCATCCGTCGTACCGACAGTGGCTGCGACAATCGTCTGGACCTTTATCTTTGAGACGCGCCGCGGTATCCTGAACTGGGTGCTTGAGTTCCTGCACCTGCCCATCGTCCGCTGGCTGAGCGACCCAGCCTGGGCAAAACCGGCGCTCATCATCATGAGCCTGTGGGGCATGGGCAGCAGCATGGTGATCTACTTGGCGGGCCTGCAAGGTGTGCCACAGGAGCTGTATGAGGCGGCTGAGATCGATGGCGCGGGTGGGTGGCAGCGGTTGGTGGGCGTGACGATCCCCCTCATGACACCCACTATCTTCTTCAACCTGATGATGGGCTTGATTAACGCCTTCCAGGTGTTCAATAGCGCGTTCATCATGACTGGCGGCGGTCCCTTCAATGCCACGCTGTTCTACATGCTCCACCTCTACAACCATGCCTTTCGCTATTTCCGGATGGGCTATGCAGCAGCCCTGGCAGTGGTGCTCTTTGTCGTCGTGCTGACGCTCACTGCTATCGTCAACCGCACGTCAGACCGGTGGGTACACTACTCCTAATGTGACGCATGGATATTCTGCGGAATGCGGCGCAGAGGGCGCATGCAA
>DYEI01000186.1 GCA_020725765.1 Anaerolinea sp.
CAGCATCACGGGGCATGAGATAGCGCCCTGGCGCCCATCCCAGCGGACCACCCGCCGTGCACACCGCTGCTCGGGACAGCCGGGCGGCAGCCGCGGCGGGCTGCAACTGAGTGCCCCCACCCCTGCTCCTCCCGCAGGCAGGCGCCCGGCGCCTGCCTGCGGGAGGGGCAGGGGTGGGGGTGGCTCCCTCCGCTTCCGCCCGCGGCGCCCCAGTCTGGCAAGGGAGATCGCTTCGCCGGCCCTGCGGGCTGGCTCGCAATGACGCCCGCACGTCTCTGCGAGGCGGCGGGAGCCGCCTCGCAGTGGAATGGGTGTGACCAAGTGCGGGACTCACACCTGCCACTCAGGCGCGAGATTCACCGGCGATCTTGGGATATGCCCCGTCAGACGTCGTAGTACAGGCTGAACTCGTATGGATGGGGGCGGGTGCGCACGGGATCGACCTCATTCTCGCGCTTGTAGGCGAGCCAGGTCTCGATCACATCCTCGGTGAACACATCCCCCCGGAGCAGGAAGTCGTGGTCGGCCTCGAGCGCGTCGAGGGCCTCGCTGAGGGATCCAGGCACCTGCTGGATGAGTCGTGCCTCCTCCCAGGGCAGGTCGTACAGGTCCTTGTCGGCTGGCTCGCCGGGGTCGATGCGGTTCTGAATGCCATCGAGGCCGGCGAGCAGCATGGCGGCGAAGGCCAGGTACGGGTTGCAGCTCGGATCGGGCGGTCGGAACTCGATGCGCTTGGCCTGCGGCCGCTTGGAGTAGACCGGGATGCGGCAGCAGGCGGAGCGGTTGCGCTGCGAGTAGGCCAGGTTGACGGGCGCCTCAAAGCCGGGCACGAGGCGACGGTAGGAGTTTGTGGTCGGGGCGGCGAAGGCCAGGATCGCCGCGGCGTGCCGGAGCAAGCCACCGATATAGTATCGGGCTGTCTCTGAGAGGCCGGCATACCCCGCCTCGTCGTAGAAGACATTCTGCCCGCCCTTCCACAGGCTCTGGTGCGTGTGCATGCCGGAGCCATTGTCCTCGTAAAGCGGCTTGGGCATGAACGTGGCCGTGAGGCCGTAGCGGCGCGCCACATTCTTGACCACGTACTTGTAGATGAGGACCTGGTCGGCCATGCGCACGAGGGTGTCGTAGCGCATGTCGATCTCCGCCTGCCCGGCGGTGGCTACCTCGTGGTGGTGCACCTCGGTCCGGATGCCTGCAGCCTCGAGGGCGAGCACGATCCTGGAGCGCACGTCCTGCTGCGTGTCGGTGGGAGGGCAGGGGAAGTAGCCGCGCTTGGGGAGGATCTGCCCGCCAAAGTTAGGCTTCAGGTCGGTAGCTGAGTTCCACCAGCCCTCCACGCTGTCGATGGCGTAAAAGGCCGAGTTGGTGTTGCAGCCGTAGCGCACGTCGCTGAACATGAAGAACTCGCACTCCGGCCCCCAGTAGCTCACGTCGGCGATGCCGGTCTGTCTGAGGTAGGCCTCGGCCTTGCGCGCGATGTAGCGCGGGTCCCGCGTGTAAGGCTGACGGGTGATGGGGTCGTACACGTCGCAGATGATGGCGAGGGTGGGCACCTCGAGCACCGGGTCCACGAAGGCCGTGTTCGGGTCGAGCATGAGCAGCATATCGGACTCGTGGATCTCCTTGAAGCCACGGATCGACGAGCCGTCGAAGCCGATCCCCTCCTCGAACAGCTCCTCGGTGAGGTTGCGGGCAGGAATGGAAAAGTGCTGCCAGACCCCTGGCAGGTCCGTGAACCGCAGGTCCACGATCTGGACTTCCTGGGCTGTCCTGACGACGTCCTGAGGTGTCGTGGTCATCCGGGTCTCCTCTCAAGTTGGCCAACGGCGCAGCGGAGGCTGGTCCCTCCTGGTATCTGCCCTATTGTAGCAGCGGCCTGGCCCTGGGGTCTATTACCCGAACGGGGCATATTCCGTTCGGGGTGTAGGCGGACCGGGCGAGCGTAGAGGGCCTCGGGTCCCCGAACGCACCCCGATTGTCTCAAGGACGGACGGCCCTCTTCGGCCGCAGGGCGATGGCCTAGCCCATCGAGGACCCCCACCCCTAACTCCGCCGCCGCGCCGCGGGGGCGGGGAATCTAGAATGGGAGGGGGTGTTCGCGGGCGGCGAAGCCGCCCGCGAACACCCCCTTGGCATGGCATGCATCTTGCTCGCCTGGTGCCAGTCGTTTCCTCACTGGGGGTAGGGGATGATCTTCCAGCAAGGGGTAGACGCCCTCGCCCGTGCTGAGCCGCTAGACCGGCCCGCCGATGGCCTGCAGGGCTGGGTCCGGCGGGCCTACAGGGCCGCGGGGCGGGCTGGCGGGCGTCTTGCGAACGCCCTGTATGGTACCTGGCTCGGGCATCCATTTCACCCTGCCATAACCGACATCGTCGTCGGCGCCTGGACGGCGACCGAGGTCTTTGATGCCCTCGACGCCCTCGGCGAGGGCAGCGTGTCGGCCCGCTGCGCCGATGTTTCGCTGCTCACTGGCATAGGGGCCGCGTCGCTGGCCGTCCTCTCCGGGTTGACCGACTGGCAGCACACTGTCGTCCGTCCCCGGCGCGTCGGCCTCGTCCATGCGATCGCCAATATCAGCATCACGCTGCTGCAGGGGGCCTCGCTGGCTCTTCGCCTCCTCGGTGCCCGGCGAGCCGGCCGGGCGCTATCGGGCTTTAGCTATGGCGTGCTGATCGCCTCCAGCTACCTCGGCGGAGAGATGGTCGGCAAGTACCGCATCGGCGTCAACCGGGCGCCGGTCGATCAGGTTCCGCAGCAGTTCGTGCCAGTGATGGCCGAGCGTGACCTCCCGGAGAACCAGCCCCTGCGGGTCGAGGCCGGAGGCGTGCCTGTGCTGCTCGTCCGGCAGGGCGATCGCATCTACGCCATGCACGCGATCTGTACACACCTGGGCGGTCCGCTGCCGCAGGGCACGCTGGTCGACGGCGCCATCCAGTGCCCCTGGCACGGGTCGCGCTTTGACCTCAGGACCGGGCGCGTGGTGCAGGGACCCGCGAGCTTTCCGGAGCAGTGTCTGGCCACGCGGGTGCGCGAGGGCCAGATCGAGGTCGGGCCGCCGGCCGGCCTCGGGCGCTGTCGGCACGAGCCGGCCGGTGCGACGGTACCGGAAGCGGCGCAGGCGGTCGCCGCTCCGGCAGGCTGACCGTCCCCTGGTGGCCGCTGCGTGCTGAAGGCGCCTGTGCAACCCCAGAAGAATCATCGATCGGGGCGTGGAAGCGAGTGTCAAAGGAGACCGTGGCCATCGCTTTCCCCTATGCGGGCATTGGTGGCCTTGAGGTGCCAGCGTCCAGGCTCCTCGGTGTCTATGGCGTGCAGCGGGTCGGCGCGAGGCCCTCGGCCGCGTCCCTTACCAGCCAGGCGCTGCGCTCGCCCATCGGTACTCTACCCCTCGGGAGTCTGGCCAGGGCCGGGCAGAAGGTCCTGATCCTCTGTGACGACCATACGCGGGTGACCCCGACAGCCGAGATGCTGCCGCCGGTGCTCGCTGAACTCCGCGAGGCGGGCGTGTCACCGGAGGACGTGTCCATCCTCGTGGCTCTGGGCACGCACAGGCAGATGACACCCACCGAGCTTGCCCGCAAGCTCGGCGAGGAGGTCCTGCGGCAGTACCCGGTGATCCAGCACGACTGGCGGCGCGAGGACGACCTCGTCCCCCTCGGCGAGACGAGCGCCGGCCTTCCGGTCATCGCCAACCGGCGGGTGCTGCAGGCCGATCTCGTGATCGGATTGGGCCACGTCGCGCCCCATCGCATCGCGGGCTACAGCGGGGGAGCCAAGATCGTGGCACCCGGGGTCAGCGGCGCCCCTCGCACTGCCGCCGAGATACACTGGCTGGGCGCGCAGGTGCCGGCCCGGGACCTCCTGGGAGTCATCGACAACCCCGTTCGCGCGCAGGTCAACGAGATGGGCACCCGAATGGGCCTGCGGTTCGTGGTGGATGCCGTGCAGGATGCCGCCGGGCGTGTGGCTGCCGTGTTTGCCGGCGACCCGGTCGACGCGCAGCGGCAGGGCGCGCTGGCCTCGCGAGCCATCTGCAGTGCGCACCTGCCCGAGCTGGCGGATGTGGTCGTCGTCGACTCCTACCCTGCAGGCAACGACTTTTTCGAGGCATCCAGGGGCGCCTACGCGGCCGAGGTGGCCGTCCGCCCGGGAGGCGTGGTCATCCTGGTGGCGCCCTGTCCTGAGGGCGTGGCGCGACAACATCCTGCGCTGCTGGACTATGGCGTGCGGCCCGTCGAGGAGATGCGGCAGCTCGTGGCCTCCGGGGAGATAGAGGACGTCGTGGCAGCCGCCATCATGACGCTGACGGCGTGGGTGGTCAAGGAGCGCGCGCACGGGATCATGGTATCGCCCGGCATATCCCCGGAGGACCAGTGCCGGCTGGGCTTTGCTCCGGCGAGTACGCCGCAGGAAGCCCTGGCGATGGCCCTGGAGATGGTCGGTCGGGATGGGCGGGTCGCCGTCCTGCGGCACGGCGCGGAGATCGCCCCCGTGGTGGAGGCTGAGGCTCAGCCCGAGGCTCGGGGCATTGAGTGGAGCTGGGCGGGGCGGAGGGGTCCGTAGGGCGGGAGGACGCGCGCTACCTCCGCCCTGCGTGTCAGGCTACGAGGAGAATGCTCCCTGCGCCGTCTCTCGAATCCGCCTTTTGCACCTGCACTCCAACGCGTCGTGCAGACGCCGGGGACGATGCCAGCCACGCCGCCCGACCCGCGGTCTCCGGTCCAGAATACCGTGCCCTGCCTATCCCTTCGCGAGCACCTGCCGGTGCCCATAGTTCCGCGCATAGTACTCCCGGTAGTACGAGCCCTCTTTGATGGGCCGCCACCAGGCTTCGTTCTCCAGGTACCAGCGCACCGTCTTCTCGAGGGCCTCGGCAAAGGAGTGGCGGCTGCGCCAGCCCAGAGCGCGCAGCCTGCTGCAGTCGAGGGCGTAGCGCCGGTCATGCCCGGGCCGGTCCGTGACGTGCTGGATGAGGGAGTACGGCTTGCCGACGAGGTCGAGGATGAGGCGCGCCATGTCCAGGTTGCGCGTCTCGACCTCGGTGCCCACGTTGTAGACCTGACCCGGCTGTCCACGGTGCAGGACGACGTCGATCCCTTCGCAGTGATCGAGGACGTACTGATAGTCCCGCATCTGCTGGCCATCGCCGTAGATCGGCAGTGGCTGATCGTCGATGGCGTTGGTGATAAAGAGGGGCACAACCTTTTCGGGGTACTGGTAAGGGCCGATGTTGTTCGAGCCCCGGGTGATCGTGACCGGCAGGCCGAAGCTGGTGTAGTATGAGAGGACGAGGAGGTCACCGCCCGCCTTGCTGGCCGAGTAGGGGCTGCGGCTGTCGAGAGGGTCGCTCTCGACCGACCGGCCCTCGAGCTTGGCGCCATAGACCTCGTCGGTGCTGACCTGATGGTACCGCTCGACCTGATACTTGCGCGCCGCCTCGAGGAGGACGTAGGTGCCGTACACGTCGGTCATGATAAAGCTGCCCGGCTCGAGGAGCGAGCGGTCGACGTGCGTCTCGGCGGCAAAGTTGACGATGCAGTCGATGCTGTGCTCGCGCATCACCCGGTCGACGAGGGCTGCATCGGCGATATCGCCCCGGACGAAGGTGAAGCGCGGGTCACCTCTGAGGTCGCACAGGTTCTCGAGGTTGCCGGCGTAGGTCAGCTTGTCGTAGACGACAACCCGGTAGTCTGGGTACTTTTGCAGGATGTACCGGCTAAAGTTGGAGCCGATAAAGCCGGCACCGCCGGTGATGAGCACGTTCTGCATTTGCTCCTCCATACTGGCATTATCTTATCCACAGGCCTGCAGCAGCATTGCAGTATTGACCCCACCCCCCGCCCCGCCCGGGCAGCGGGCGGGGGAGGGGGCCTTTCGTGTAGGGGTGTTGGGCG
>DYEI01000187.1 GCA_020725765.1 Anaerolinea sp.
CCCCCCCCCCCGGGGGGGCGCGTCGTGCCCGCTGGGGGGGGGGGGCGGGGGGTGGGGGCATTGCAGCACGAGCCACGCTACACGACTGCTCACGGGCGATGGTGGCAATAGTGAGGGGCGAGGACTACAAAAGCCCAAACTCCACCCCCTGGAAAAACAGGACGCCTCCTTCCCCGCCGCCGTAGCGGCGGGGAGGGGCACGGGGGATGGGGTAGCCTCCGGCAAGGGCTGAGGGTATCTGCGTGCAGCCCATGGCTTTGCATTACTCACAGATGGGGTCGCAGTGTTACGGAGCATGGGGCAGTCCTCTGGTGCTCATCGAAGGGCGCCGTCCGCCGGTCACACTCGTGCTCGGAACACGCCGAGCGGCAGCCAAGATGGGCTGCAACTCCGGAGTGCCCCCACGCCTTCCCCTCCCCCACGCGGACGCAATGCGTCCGCGTGGGGGAGGGAAAGGGGAGGGGGCAGCTCCGCGCGGTGTTGCGCAGGCCGCGGGCGCCTGCGCTTCCCCCAGGTCACTTGTGGGTAATGGATAGCAGCCCATGGGGCGTGTGCGGGATAGCAGGAGAGGAGAGGCCGATGATCGTTGTCAAGGTCGGAGGTTCAGCCGGCATCGACCTGGACCGGGTCTGCGCGGATATCGCCGCCCTGTGGCAGGGCGGGGAGCGGCTGGTGCTCGTCCATGGCGGCTCGCACCTCACCAATCAGGTCGCCGAGGCGCTGGGCCATCCGCCGCGGTTCGTGACCTCCGTCTCCGGGTTTACCAGCCGCCGAACCGACCGGCGCACCCTGGAGATCTTTGAGATGGTCTACTGCGGACAGGTGAACAAGGGGATCGTCGAGCGCCTCCAGGCCCGCGGGGTGAACGCGCTGGGCCTCTCGGGGCTGGATGGCCGGCTGCTGGAGGGCCCGCGCAAAGACGCGCTGCGCATCGTCGAGAACGGCCGCCGCCTGGTGCTGCGGGACGACTATACCGGCAAGGTGGAGAAGGTCAACACCGCTCTGCTCAACCTCCTCCTCGACCACGGCTACCTGCCAGTCGTCTCCCCGCCGGCTTTGAGCTATGCTGGGGAGGCGATCAACGTGGACGGCGACCGCGCTGCCGCCGCCATCGCCACCGCGCTCGGCGCTCGAGCCCTCGTGATCCTCTCGAACGTGCCCGGGCTCCTTCGCAGCTTTCCCGATGAGAGCTCGCTCATCCGCCACATTCCGAAGGACCGCGTTGAGGAGGCGATGGCCTTTGCCGAGGGCCGCATGAGGATGAAGGTCCTCGGGGCGGCGGAGGCGGTCGCGGCGGGAGTTGGCCGCGTCATCTTTGCGGATGGCCGGGTTGAGGGCCCGGTGAGGCGCGCGCTCGCTGGAGAGGGGACGGTGGTGTGTTAGCGACGCCAGCCGGGCTGGCGGCTCAGCGTACCGACCGGCCGAAGGCCGAACGGCTGTGGGCAACCTGAAAGGGATCCCTGCTCGCGCGCAGCCGCGCGGCCTAATACAGGAGGCCTCCATGGTGATCGAAGCGGAGAGACGGCACACAAGCGGAGTCTACCCCAAGCGTGACCTCGCGATCGTGCGTGGCCGCGGGGCACGCGTGTGGGACGCAGCCGGGCGCGAGTACATCGACTGCGTGGGCGGCCATGGCGTGGCCATCGTCGGCCACTGCAACCCGGAGGTCGTCGAGGCCATCCGAAAGCAGGCCGGCGATTTGGTGACCTGCCCGGAAGTGTTCTACAATGATCGCCGGGCCGAGTTGCTGACGCGCCTTGCGGAGGTCGCTCCTGTAGGTCTGGACCGTGCCTTCCTCTGCAACTCGGGAGCCGAGGCCGTCGAGGGTGCGATCAAGTTCGCCCGCCTGGCCACCGGCCGGCCCGGCATCGTAGGGGCCATGCGGGGCTTCCATGGGCGCACCTTTGGGGCGCTCTCGGCGACCTGGGAGGAGAAATACCGCAAGCCCTTCGAGCCGCTGGTGCCGGGGTTCAGCCACGTGCCCTACGACAACCTCGACCGCCTCGCGGAGGCGGTCGGGCCCGACACGGCGGCGGTGCTCCTCGAGCCTGTGCAGGGGGAGGGGGGCGTGCGGCCGGCAAGCCCGGGGTACCTGCAGGGGGCGCTGGAGATCTGCCGGCAGCACGGGGCGTTGCTGATCCTGGACGAGGTGCAGACCGGCTTGGGCCGTACCGGGCGCATGTTCGCCTGCGAGCACGAAGGAGTGGTACCGGACCTGATGTGCCTGGGCAAGGGCCTCGCCGGCGGCGTGCCGATCGGGGCCGTGCTGCTCGGGCCGCGCATCCCGCCGCTGCCGCAAGGTGTGCACGGCTCGACCTTTGGCGGCAACCCGCTGGCCTGCGCGGCCGCTGTGGCGGCCATAGGCTTTATCGAGCGCGAGGACCTCTGCGGGCGGGCAGCGCGCCTTGGGGCCCGGTTCATCGAGCAGCTCCGTGGGCTCTCCAGCTCCCGCATCCGTGAGGTCCGCGGGCGGGGCCTGATGGTTGGGATCGAGCTGCGCGAGAAGGTCCAGCCCTATCTCCTGGCGCTGCAGGAGCGGGGGGTGCTCGCACTGCCCGCAGGGGCGACGGTCCTTCGCTTCCTGCCGCCGCTGGTCATCGATGAGCAGGACCTGGCGAGGGTCGTGGAGGCAACCGCCGAGGTGCTGACCGCAGGCAGTTGACGAGGGACATGCGGTCCCTCGGGTCCGCAGCGCGGGCCGCTTGCTGAAAGCAGACGACACGTGAACGATGCTATAGAGCTACTGCGCTCCATGGTCTCTATCCCCAGCCCCTCCGGCCGCGAGGAGGAGCTGGCGGGCTTTCTGGTGCGGGCGATGGCCCGGCGCGGCTTTCGCGCCTGGGTCGACGAGGCGGGCAACGCCATCGGCGAGCTGGGCGACGGGCCCGAGGAGATCCTCTTGCTCGGGCACATGGACACCGTCGCCGGCGCAGTCCCTGTCGAGATCGTGGACGGGGCGCTGTACGGGCGCGGCAGCGTGGACGCCAAGGGGTCGCTGGCAGCGTTTATAGAGGCAGCGGCGCGGGTCGGAGCGCTCGCGGGCAAGCGGCTGGTTGTTGTTGGCGCCGTCGAGGAGGAGTCGGCCAGCTCGCGGGGTGCGCGGCATCTGCTGGCCCATCGGCAGCCGGCCATGGTCATCGTCGGCGAGCCGAGCGGCTGGGACCGGATCACCCTTGGCTACAAGGGGCGCCTTCTGGCCGAGTTCTCCCTGGAGCAGCCGGCCGCGCACTCGGCCGGACCGGAGCGGACGGCCTGCGAGAGGGCGGTTGCCTTCTGGGAGGCGGTGCAGGATTCGGCTGCCCTCTACAACAGCGGCCGCGAGCGACACTTTGACACGCTGGATGCGAGCCTCCGGGCGATCCGCTCTTCGAGCGACGGGTTGCGGGAGCGTGTCGAGGCGGTGATTGCCTTTCGCATACCGCCGGGGCTGGACCCGGGGGCGGTTCAGCAGGCGATCGACCGTTTCTGTCCGCAGGAGGGTCGGCTGCGCTTCCGCGGGGCCGAGGTGCCCTTCCGCGCGCCCAAGAACACGCCCGTGGTGCGTGCGCTCCTTGCCGGCATCCGCGCCGCGGGCGGAAGGCCGGCCTTTTCCCTCAAGACGGGCACGAGCGATATGAACGTCGTCGGGCCGGTATGGGGGTGCCCCATTGCCGCCTACGGCCCGGGCGACTCGGCCCTCGATCACACCCCCGACGAGCACCTCGACCTGGCAGAGTACGAGAAGTCGATAGCCGTCCTCGTTGAGGCGCTGCGGCATATGCAGGCCGCCGACTCTGGCCGGTAAGCCTGCCCCCTACGTGGCATGCCGCCGGGCGATTGTCGCACGCGTAAGGGTGTAGTTCAGTCTGGAGGCAGGCTCTTCTGCGCTGCCTGCAGGGCCCCCACCCCCGCGCCCCCTCCCCCCGGGCGGCCCGCGGGCCGACCCGGGGGAGGGGGAACTCTTCTTGGGGTGTTTTGCGGCGGCGCGCTACG
>DYEI01000188.1 GCA_020725765.1 Anaerolinea sp.
AATGGCCAAACCCCGCGGCGTCCGGCTGGGGAGGGGCTGATGACGGCTGGCAGAGTGCGAGATGCCCCAACACTGAACTGGCCCCCCCCACCGCCCAGAGCCGGGCCTCAAGCCCCGCCTATCGCGGCCGTGGAGCCGCCTCCACCTCCGATCACCCCTCGTTCTTGACCGGCTGTGCTCTCTGTGATATCGTGACGGGGAACGAAGGCACCGCCGGATTCAGGCCCGGCGACGAGGCAGAAGACGGGGAGGGCTGAGATGAGGCTCGGTGGTCCGGTCCATGGCCGGTTCGATAGCCCACCAGAGTGGGCGGCTGCGGTGCGGCGCCTTGGCTACAGCGCCGCCTACTGCCCCCTGAATGGGGACGAGGGGGACGCGGTGGTTGAGGCCTATGCGCAGGCCGCCGCTGACGCCGGCCTCGTGATCGCGGAGATAGGGGCGTGGAGCAACCCACTCAGCCCCGACGAGGCGACCCGACGCGCGGCTATTGCCTACTGCCAGCAGCGGCTGGCCCTCGCCGACCGAATCGGAGCCCGCTGCTGCGTCAACATCGCCGGCTCGCGCGGCCCCAAGTGGGACGGGCCCCACCCGGCCGACCTCACGGAGGAGACCTTTGACCTCATCGTCGAGACGGTGCGGGAGATCATCGACGCGGTCCGCCCGACGCGCACCTTCTACGCCCTGGAGCCAATGCCGTGGATGTACCCCGACTCGCCCGGGAGCTATCTGCGCCTGATCCACGCCATAGACCGGCCGCAGTTTGCCGTGCATCTCGACCCGGTCAACCTGGTCTCCAGCCCGCAGCGCTACTATGCCAACGGCGCCCTGATCCGCGAGTGCTTCCGGCAGCTCGGCCCGTGGATCAAGAGCTGCCATGGCAAGGACATCCTGCTGCGCGACAAGCTCACCGTGCACCTCGATGAGGTGGTGCCGGGCCGCGGCGGGCTGGACTATCGCACCTTCCTGCAGGAGCTGGAGCGGCTGGACCCCGACCTGCCGCTGATGCTGGAGCATCTGCAGACCCCTGAGGAGTACGCAGAGGCCGCAGCGTACGTGCGGCGCGTCGCCGGCGAGGTCGGGGTGACCATCGTGGGCTAGCCTGAGACGGCTTCGGCGCCTCTCATCTCCTGCCAGCGGACGCCGCAGCGACTGCCTTGGGAGGGTGCGCCGGGGGTGGGGGTCCTGCGCCCAGCGCAGGTGAGCCTGCTCTCCGAGCGAGCAAGACCCGGACCGCTGGGTGCATCCAAGATGTACCAATGCGTGGGCTGCAGCCGGGTGTCTTGCTGCGCAGCAGCCCGGCCCTACCCAGGACAGGGTTTGGGGGTTGGCGTCTGGCCGCCCTCAGGGGCGGCCAGACGCCAACCCCCAAACCCTTCAGGGGCGGACAGCCTTCCTCGGTCGTAGGGCGAGGGATTGGCCCATAGAGGGCCCCCCACCGC
>DYEI01000189.1 GCA_020725765.1 Anaerolinea sp.
AGGCGACAAGCGCCTGCCTGGGGGAGGGGCAGGGGTGGGGGAACTCCGGAGTTGCCGCCCACCTCGGCTGCCGCTCAGCGTGCTCCGAGCACGAGTGTGACCGGCGGACGGTGCCCTTGGATGGGCACCGGAGCACTGCCCCATGCGCCGTAGCGCTGCGACCCCATTTGTGGTAATGCAAAGCGCCGCGGCGAGGGATAGGGGCACCTGCACAAACAAGCACGCTGGCGTTCGCCACGCTAGCGCCTATGGGGAGAGGGGATCCCCCCACAAGCCGCCCCTCAGACGATCCCCGCTCAGGGCTACCAGCAGCCTGCCTCCGTGCCCTGAGTTGAAGGTGTACACCCCTCAAGGGTATTGACAGTGACACTGATACTGTGTATAATAGAGGCATGGAAAAAGGGATCCGCTTGACCATCGAAGAGCTGGCAGGTCAGGTGGGCGTGCCGGTGCGCACGGTGCGCTACTACATCAGCGAAGGCCTGCTGCCCCGGCCGGCAGGGCGCGGGCAGGCCACGACCTATGGCGAGGAGCACCTCCTGCGCCTGCGGCTGATCCGCCTGCTTGTCGGGCAGCGCGTGCCCCTGGACGAGATCCGCCAGCGGCTGGCCCCGCTCTCCCTTGAGGAGGTCCGTGCCCTCCTCGAGGAAGAAACTCAGAGGGCCGCTGAGAAGGAACGCACGGAGGAGCTCTCTCCCAGGGAGTACATTGCGATGCTGCTGCGGCGGGCGCGGCTCCGGGAGGAGGAGACACCAGCCGAGGAGCCCGAGCCACCGGCCTCCGACGCCTTCAGCCCTACGCCGGAGGTGTCTTACCTCCGACGGGAGCCGGAGCCGCGGCGCAGCCTTCCCGAGCCGGAGCGGTGGCACCGGTGGGAGCTCGCGCCCGGTGTGGAGCTCCTGGTGCGGAGCGACTCTTTCTACCGATTTGAATGGCTGATCGAGCAACTGCTGCGAGTAGCCCGACAGGCGTTCGGGTATCGCGGGCACTGGGAGTAGCGGCGCCCTCATTCTACAAAGGAGGATGAACCCGTGGACGAGATGCAGCAGACTTGCACGCCTGTGGCTGCCTTGAGTGCCCTCCCCGAGAGACAGCTGATCAACCTGGCCGGTTGCTGGCGATATGTGTACTTCCATATCCGCGCGACGGCGGTGACGCCGCCGGAGGGCCGCGTTCGGAACCCTGTGGGGCTGGCGCTCGTCGTCGATCGCAGCGGCTCGATGTCCGGGGACAAGATCGAGACGGCCAAGCAGGCGGTGGTGGCGGTGCTGGACCGCCTGGACGAGCGCGACCGGGTGGCCGTTGTCATCTACGACGACGTCATCAACGTGCTGCACCCTGCGGCACCGGCCTCGCCGGAGGTCAAGGCTGCCATCCGCGAGGCGTTGGCCGAGGTCGAGGCACGCGCCTTCACGGCCCTGCACCAGGGTTGGCTCACGGGCTGTCAGGCCATTGCGAGCGACTCCGCAGACACACGGCGCGTCACCCGGTGCTTCCTCCTCACCGACGGCCTCGCCAACGTGGGTGTAACCGATCCGGAGCGCATCGCCGCTGATGCCGCCCGCGTCCGCGAGAAGGCGCTGATCACGACCAGCACCTTCGGCATCGGGACGGACTATGACGAAGGCCTTCTCGGACCCATGGCCGTAGCCGGTGGCGGGCAGTTCCATCACCTGCGCACCACGCGGGACATGACGCGCGCCTTCACGGGCGAGCTGGGCGAGATGACCGAGGTCACCGCCCGGGGGGTCGAGCTGGAGCTCGAGTTGGCTCCAGGGGTCGATATCGACCTGCTCAGTGACTACTGGAGTGCAAGCGAGGGTGCAAGCCGCTTCCGCATAGCCATCGGCGACCTCATCTCCGGCGAAGAGCGTCACATCGTGGCCCGCCTCCGCTTCCCTCCCCACAGAGGGCCGGGGGAGTGGCTTATGCGGGCGCGCCTGCTCTGGCGGACCGACGGGGCGCCCGGCAGCACCGACTGGGTGGACCTGCGCTTTACCTATGCGGCCGATGCGGCATGTAACGCCGAGGAGCCGGATCGCACCGTCATGCACTGGGCCTGCCTCCATGACGCCGAGCGCGCCAAGCGCGAGGCGGTTGCCCGCAGCCGACGGGGCGATCTCGATGGCGCCCGGATATCGCTTTGCGCCGCGTCCGCACGCCTTGACCGCTTTGCTGCGATGGACGCGGATGTCAGCATGGCGATGAGCTCGATACAGAGGATGCAGGAGCGCGTTGCCCGCGCCCCCGCCAGCTCTGCGTTCGCCAAGGATGTGAGCTACATATCGTACAGGCGCACGCGAGGTCAGCGAGACCATCGCAGGGCCAAGGACGAGCAGGGCGACGAGAGCTGAGCCCGAAGCCGGGCCAGCTCTCGGGACCCAAGCCCCTCCTCCTGACGAATGCATGCGACCGTCAGTAGGAGGGGCGATTGTTTGGGGGCCGCGGGCGTGGTGGCAGCGCCTATGCCTCGACTCCTCCCCCTGACGGACGCGTCGCGTCCGCCAGGGGGAGGGGAACACTTTGGGCAAGGCGTCGCCTCGCCCCTACAGTCGGGCGGTTCAGCGGCGGACGGGCGCCCGTCCGGCGACGCGGTTGCAGAGTTGGCAGCCATGCATATTTGACCACAGTGCATTGCTCTGCTAGAATCGCGACGTCTTTGCGATGATGCCACCATGTGCCGGGGCGGCTTCTCTGCGTGGGCATCGCACCCGGTCGCTATCCAATCTGCAGCACAAGCCACCGTACAGGCCAGCGTCGGCTGAAGCACGCGTTGTGCACAACGGACAGTGCCGTCTGCCTTCTCCTCCGCAACCCTGCGCGATCGCTCTGTACAGATCGCCCATTGATTCCGCGGGGCTCTTTCGGTCTCGGACACAAGCCCAGATGGAGGTAGACCACGATGAGGGCAAACCGCACGTTGTATCTGGCAGTGGCACTGAGCCTGGTGGCGCTGCTGACCGTACAGTGCACGGGCAAGCCGCAGCCGACCGCGCCGAGCGTCACATCGGCGCCGGTGGCCCAGCCCACGGTCGCAGAGCAGCCCACCGCTGCCGAGTCGGGCCGCGCCGGCATCTTTGTGTATGCGCACGGCACCCAGTTCCCCGATCTCGATCCCGCCAAGAGCTACTCCAACGACTCGGTCGTCATGTCCAACTGCTATGAGACGTTGACCTTCTACAACCCGCCCGGCAGCGAGGAGATCCTCAGCCCGAAGCTGGCGACGAGCTGGGAGGCCAACGAGGATGCGACCGAGTGGGTGTTCCACCTCCGGCAGGGGGTCAAGTTCCACGACGGTGAGCCGTTCAATGCCGAGGCCGTCAGGTTCTCCATCTCCAACACCAAGGCGCTCGGCATCGGGGCGGCCTACATCTGGGACCCTGTGGAGGAGATGGAGGTCATCGACGACTATACCATCAAGTTCAAGCTCAGCTACCCCGCGCCCCTGGACCTGATCGCCTCCTCGGGCTATGCGGCCTGGATTTACAGCCCCAAGTCCTACCAGGAGAAGGGCTCGGACTGGTTCCAGCAGGGTCACTGCGCCGGGACCGGCCCCTACATCATCGAGAGCTATGAGCCCGGCTCGCGGCTGGTCATGACCCGCAACGAGAGCTACTGGGGTGGGTGGAGGCCCGGGCAGTTCGAGAAGGTTGTCTTTGAGATCAGCCAGGACCCGGTTGTGCTCCAGCAAAAGATCGAGGCCGGCACTGCCGACTTTACCTACGGCATCCCGCCGGACAACGAGGAAGTGATCCGCAACACCCGGAAGGATATCGTCGTCTACACCAACCCGAGCTTCCAGAACCTGGTCGGGCTGCTCAATACCAGGAAGCCGCCCCTCGACAACGTCAAGGTGCGGCAGGCGCTCTGCTACAGCTTCCCCTATGAGCAGTTCATCTCGGCCGTGATGGGCGAGCGTGCGACGCAGGCCCGTGGCGTCGTGCCCGTCGGAATGTGGGGCCACGGCGACGACCTCTTCCAGTACACCTATGACCTCGAGAAGGCCAAGCAGCTCCTCGCCGAGGCGGGCTACCCGAACGGCGGCTTCAAGCTGACCATGACCTACTCCAGCGGCGACATGGATGAGCAGCAGCTTGGCGAGGTCTGGAAGGCGGAGCTGGCCAAGCTCGGCATCGACCTGGAAGTGCAGGGGATGAACTGGGACGCCCAGTGGCAGCTGGGCAAGTCCGACCCCCTCAAGGCGCAGGACATCTTTGTCATGTACTGGTGGCCGGACTATATCTCGCCCTATAGCTTCCTGTATAGCATGTTCCACTCCGAGGACGAGATCCTCTTCAACCTCTGCTACTACAGCAACCCTGAGTACGACAGGCTGATCGACGAGGCCAACGAGGTCGCCGGCACCGACCGGGAGAAGGCGGCACAGATGTTCATCGACGCCCAAAAGATCCTGCTCGACGACGCGGTGTCGCTCTTCTTCTACGACGTGTCCAACACGCACCTGGCGCGCGCCGACATCAAGGGCTACGTCGACAACCCGGCCTACCCGCACGTGGTCTTTGTGTACGATCTGACGCGGGAGCCGTAGGTGAGGCTGGTGGGTGTCGGGCGCGTCGCGCCCGACACCCGCACCCGGGTGTACTGCGTGCGTCCGTCGTCCATCTGAAGGGCACAACCCCATGCGATGGCTTGGCTACGTCGTCCGAAGGCTGCTCATGGCCGTGCTGGTGCTGGTGAGCGTGTCGATTGTTACCTTTGTGATCGCGCGCGTCATCCCTTCAGACCCGGCCGCGGCCTGGGTAGGCCCACATCCGACGCCGGCACAGATCGCCAAGGCTCGTGAGGAGCTGGCGCTGGACCGCCCCCTGTATGAGCAGTACCTGCGGTATGTGACGGCGCTCCTCCGAGGGGACTTTGGGACCTCCGTCAAGTCCCACCAGCCCATCAGCCGCGACCTGCGGAACTATCTCCCCGCGACCATGGAGCTGGTTCTAGCCGCCATGTTGGTGGCTGTGGTGGTTGGCGTCCCCCTTGGCGTCCTCTCCGGCGCCCGGAAGGGCAGCCTCTTTGACCATCTGACGCGGCTGGCCTCCGTCGCGGGCGTGTCTGTGCCTACCTTCTGGCTGGCCCTGCTCCTGCAGCTCCTCTTCTTCGCCAAGCTGAGGCTCCTGCCCCTGGGCAGCCGCATCTCGAACGAGCTGGCGCTGTACAACCCGATCCGCCAGATCACCGGGATGTACACGCTGGATAGCATCCTCACGGGCAACTGGGCGGGACTCAGGGATACGCTCGTGCACCTGATCCTCCCGGCCTTAACCCTGGCGACCTATCCCATCGGCCTGGCGATACGCATGACGCGGTCGACCATGCTGGAGGTGCTGAGCGAGCGATATATCCTCGCTGCGCGCGCGGCCGGCATCTCGGAGCGGGCCATCCTGTTCGTGCTGGCGCTCAAGAACGCCATCATTCCCACCATCACCGTCCTCGGGCTCTCCTTCGTGTACTCGCTCACCGGCGCGATGCTGGTGGAAGTGATCTTTTCCTGGCCTGGCCTCGGCACCTATCTGACCGACGCTGTGCTGAACATCGACTTTCCGGTGATTGTGACGGTGACACTGGTGGTAACGGTTTTCTACGTGGTGGTCAACCTGATTCTGGACCTGGTGCAGGCGGCGCTGGACCCCCGGGTCACGCTGCGCTGAAGGCAGGATGGGGGTCTGACCGTATTGGGGGATCGTATGCGCATTCGGGTCATCAGCCCGGTCATCGGGCAGGGACCGGATCAAGCGACTCTCGAGTCCTTTGCTGCCGGGGCGTCGCCCGGCACAGAGGTCAGCATCGTATCGCTCGAGTGGGGCACCGAGGCCATCGAGGTGCGCTCCGACGATGCCTGGGCGGCGCCGGGTGTGCTGAGCCGGGCCATCGAGGCCGAGCGCGAGGGCGTCGATGCGGTGATCATCGCCTGCATGGATGATCCGGGCCTCTACGCGGCCCGCGAGGCGGTGCGCATACCGGTTGTTGGACCTCTCGAGGCGAGCCTGCACCTCGCTGCGATCCTGGCGCACCGCTTCTCGGTCATCACGACCCGGCACGAAGATATCCCAGCCGTGGGGGAGCTGGTGCAGCTCTACCGCATGCAGGACCGGCTGACTTCGGTGCGGGCGATGGACCTGCCGGTGCTGGAGCTGCGCGCGGACAGCGGTGCGACCTTTGACGCCCTGGTCGCGGCGGGGGAGCGGGCGGTGCGGGAGGACGGAGCGGGCGCGCTCATCCCGGGGTGCACGCTCCTGGCGCCCCTGGCGACCCGCCTGCAGGAGGCGCTCGAAGACCGCGGCTGCGCGGTGCCGGTGCTCGACCCCTGTCGGGTCGCGATGGGGTTTGCCGAGGCGCTGGTGTCGCTGGGCCTGGCTCACAGCGCCCGCACCTACGCCCGCCCTGCCGAAAAACCGATCGCCTGGCCAACGCCGGAGGCCTTTCTGGGGGGCGGTGGACTGGAGAACGCTAGCGCCGTGGCGAGTCTGACTGTGCCGGAAGGGGGGACTCGCCGGATGCACATCCGGGTGATCAATCCGGTGATCACGACGAGCTGGGAGGAGGAGACGCGTGAGGCCTACCAGCGGGCTGCCGGCCCCGGCACCGAGACCAGCGTCGTCTCCCTGGACTGGGGGCCTGCCTCCATCGAGAGCTACCGCGACCATGCCCTGGCCGTGCCCGACATTCTGCACAAGGCGGTAGCCGCCGAGCGGGAGCGGGCGGATGCGGTCATCATCGACTGCATGGGGGACCCGGGGGTCTACGCCGCGCGGGAGCTGGTGGATATTCCGGTTGTGGGGCCGGCCGAGGCAAGCATGCACCTTGCCGCCATGCTGGGGCATCGCTTCTCGGTGCTCAGCGTGCTCGATACCCGCGCGCCGATGATGGAGGATCAGGCTGCGCGCTACGGGCTGAGAGGTCGGCTCGCCTCGGTGCGGGCCTTCAACATCCCGGTGCTCTCCCTTGACGACGATCCCGAGCGGACTCTGCAGGCCGTCACCGCCTGCGCGGCGCGCGCCGTGCGGGAGGATGGCGCGCATGTGATCATCCCCGGCTGCACGGGCCTGGCCGGTCTTGCCCCGCTCATCGCGGCGGGGCTGGCCGGCGAAGGCTGCGAGGTGCCGGTGCTTGATCCCCCTTCGGTGGCCATCAAGCTGGCCGAGATGCTGGTGAACCTGGGGCTGTCGCACAGCCGGCGGACCTACGCGCGGCCCGGCCCCAAGGTCCGTCGTTGGCCTGGGCAGGATGAGTGATGGAGCGACCGGCTGAAGCTTCTGTGGCAGCTACTCCGACCCTGCGCGTGGGGCCGCAGCGTTTCCGTGAGCTGGGGCTCATGCTGCAGGCCTTCCGCCGCGACCCGCTGGCGATTGCCAGCCTGGTCGTCATTGCCGTGTTCGTCTTCGGGGCGATCTTTGCCCCGGTGCTCACGCCCTATCCGCGGCAGGGTCTGGGGGACCCGAACATCCTGGAAAAGTTCCGCCCGCCGAGCCTGGCCCATCCCCTGGGCACCGACAACCTCGGCCGCGATGTGCTGGCGCGCATCCTCTTCGGGGGGCGGACGTCGCTGAGCATCGGCTTTCTCGTAGTCCTGATCGCGGTCGCCATCGGGGCGCCGCTGGGGGCGATCGCCGGGTACTATGGTGGCTGGGTAGACGATGTCGTCATGCGCGTTACCGACGTGTTCCTGGCCTTCCCGTCGCTGCTTCTGGCCATGGCCATTGCCGGCGCGCTGGGCGCGAGCTTTGTACACGCGATGATCGCCATCGCCCTTACCTGGTGGCCATGGTACACGCGCCTCGTGCGGGCGCAGACCGTCTCCCTGCGCGAGCGCTACTTTATCGAGGCGGCGCGCTCTATCGGTGTGCGCAGCCCGACCATCATTGTGCGGCACGTCCTGCCCAACGTGTTCACGCCGGTGCTGGTGCAGGCCACGATGGACCTCGGCTCGGCCATCCTCACCGGCGCGGCGATCAGCTTTATCGGCCTGGGCGTGCGGCCGCCAACGGCTGAGTGGGGGACGATGATCAGCACCGGCCGCATCTACTTTATCGAGCGACCGTGGCTGGCCGGCTCGGCCGGCGCCGCCATCTTTTTGGTGACTCTGGCCTTCAACCTCCTGGGCGACGCGGTGCGGGACGCGGTCGACCCGCGAACACGGAGGGCTGCGGAGTGAGCGAGCCACTCCTCTCCGTCGAGGAACTGCAGGTCCGCTTCCAGACCTACGCCGGCCGGGTCCACGCCGTGAACGGCATGACCTTTGAGGTCGGCCGGGGCGAGTTCTTTGGGCTCGTCGGCGAATCGGGCTGCGGCAAGTCGGTGACCGGCCTCGCCATCCTCGGAATGATCCCGCGTGGCGGCGCCGTCGCCTCTGGTCGCATCCGTTTCCATGGAGAGGACCTGCTGACCAAGAGCGATGCCCAGATGCGTGCCATCCGCGGCCGGCATATCGCCATGATATTTCAGGACCCGGCGGCGACGCTCAACCCCGTGTTTACGATCGGCAGCCAGATCGTACGTGTGATCCGCCAGCACACGTCCATCAGCCCGGAGGAGGCGCGGCGCCGGGCCCTCGAGACCCTGGACGCCGTGGCGCTCCCGGATCCCCCGCGGATATTCCGGGCCTATCCGCACGAGCTCTCGGGCGGGATGCAGCAGCGGGTGATGATCGCCATGGCGCTCTCCTGCGGCGCCGAGCTCCTCATTGCCGACGAGCCGACGACGGCCCTCGACGTGACCATCCAGGCGCAGATTCTGGGGCTCCTGGCTGAGATTCGGCGGCGGCAGGGGGTGTCGATCCTGCTCATCACGCACAACCTCGGGGTCGTCGCCGAGACCTGTGACCGGGTGGCCGTGGCCTACGCGGGGCGGGTCGTCGAGGTCGGCCGCGTGGAGGATGTGCTTTTCCGGCCCGTGCACCCCTACACGCAGGGTCTGCTTGCGGCGCTGCCGAGGGCAGGGCAGGCGAAGGAGTCGCTCCTCTCTATTCCCGGGAGCGTTCCGGATGGGCTGGCCCTCCCCTCAGGCTGTGCCTTTCACCCGCGCTGTGCCTCTGCCGTAGAGCTGTGTCGCTCCGGCGAGCCTGCGCTCACAGTCGTGGGTCCGGACGGGCATCGGGTCGCCTGCCATCTCTTTCGGAGGGAGGGAGCGGCATGAGCGCGACGGCGGCCCGTGGAGCCGGCCCTGACCGCGGCATGCCCCTCGCGACTGCGGCGCCCCTGCTGGAGGTGAAGGAGCTGTCGGTGCACTTTGCCATCCGCGGGGGGCTTGCGCCCTGGCGGCGGCGCTATGTGCGCGCGGTAGATGGCGTCGACCTCACCATCGGCCGGCGAGAGACCCTGGGGGTGGTGGGAGAGTCGGGCTGCGGCAAGACGACCCTGGGTCGGGCCATCCTGCGCCTCATCGAGCCGACCGGCGGACAGGTGCTCCTCGAGGGGCAGGACATCCTCCGCCTCAGCGGCAGCGAGCTGCGGGCCATGCGCCGGCACATGCAGATTGTGTTCCAGAACCCCTACTCCTCCTTCGACCCGCGCTTTACAGTCCTGAACGCCGTGGCCGAGCCCCTCCGGACGCACACGCGCCTGCGGGGCGAGGCGCTGAGGGAGCGCGTGGTCGCAGTGCTGGAGCAGTGTGGCATGCCGGGGGATATGCTCTACCGCTACCCCCACGAGTTCAGCGGCGGGCAGCTTCAGCGCATCGCCATCGCCCGGGCTCTGGCGCTCAACCCCAAGCTCCTGGTCCTGGACGAGCCGACCTCGGCCCTTGATGTGTCGGTGCAGGCGCAGATCATCAACCTGCTGCTGCGGCTGCAGCGCGAGCTGGAGCTGACGTACCTTTTCATCTCCCACGACCTGAGCGTGGTGCAGCACACGAGTGACCGCATCGCCGTGATGTACCTGGGCAAGATCGTCGAGCTCAGTGAGACGGCGGCGCTCTTCTCGGGCGGAGCACGGCACCCTTACACCCGGGCTCTTCTCGCCTCGGCGCCGATGCTTGATCCGGAGCTGCGGCGCGAGCGTATCGTCCTGCAGGGGGGCGTGCCCGACCCGGCCAATCCGCCGCCCGGCTGTGCCTTCCATCCGCGGTGCCCGGGGGCGGAAGAGGCCTGTGCGCAGGCGGCGCCGGCCCTGATCGATATTGGCGGCGGGCACCTCGTGGCCTGTCATCGGATAGGGGGCTGAGGGGCACCCTCAGCCGCGGCCCCTGCTCCCGCGGCCGGCCGCGGAAGGAGGGGCCCATCCACGCCCGGGCTGACGACGTCCGGGCCAATCCGGACCGTGCACAGGGAGGTTGCCCCACCCCCAACCCCCTCCCCTGCGCGCCGCCGGGCGCGCAGAGGAGGGGGCCCCGAAGGAAAGTGGGTTCTCGCGGCGGCTTGCGGCGGCTTCGCCGCCGCAAGCCGCCGCGAGAACCCACCTACAGGTCTCCGCGCTCGCCCGACACGTCGGGGGAGCGGGGATGGGGGTGAGGGGGTTCCCATCGGAAGGGCGCCGGCGGCGCCCGAGACCAGATTGACTGTAACAAGGAGAGTAACCAAATGCCCTACGGGAAGCTCGAAACACTGGAGGATTGTGAGGACCTCGTGCGCGGCTGCCTGTTCATGGGCACCGGCGGCGGCGGCAGCGTGAGCTGGGGTATGGGCATGCTCAAGGAGGCCCTTGCCGAGGGCCTCACGCCGCAATGGGTCGATGCCGAGGACATCCCCGACGATGCCCTCACCGTCACGCCCTACGGGATGGGCTCCATCGCCCCGGTGACGCAGCGCACCCTCGACGAGATCGCGCGCCTTGGCCTCAGGGATAGGTTCGGCAACCGCTCCATGGAGGAGGCGGTGAAGGAGCTGGGCAACTACCTCGGCCAGCCGGTTGGCTGCCTGGTCGCGGCCGAGCTGGGCGCAGGCAACACCCCGGCCCCGCTCGTGACCGGTGCCCGGCTCGGCATCCCGGTCGTCGATGGTGACTATGCCGGCCGTGCCATCCCGGACGAGATGCAGGGCACACCCTTCCTCTACGGGAAGCACTCGTGGCCCTTTGCCAGCGTCGACAAGTGGGGCAATGTGGCCATCGTCAAGTACACCGTCAGCCCCCACATGCTCGAACGGATCGGCAAGATGCTGGCCGTCGCCGCCTTTGGCAGCACGACCATGGCGGCGACGCCGCTCCCGGGCCGCGAGATGAAGCAGATTCTCGTCCGCGGCACGCTCACCAAGTGCCTGAACATCGGCAGGGCCATGCGCCGCGCCGCCGCCGAGGGCCGCGACCCCATCGACGCTGCGCTCGAGGTCACCGGCGGCTGGCGGCTGTTTGAGGGCGTCGTCACCGCCAAGGAGTGGGAGGACCGCGACGGCTACATGTTCGGCACCACCCATATCCGCGGCACCGGCGCCTACGAGGGACAGACCCTCGACGTGTGGTTCAAGAACGAGAACCACGTCTCCTGGCTCAATGGCCGTCCCTGGGTCTGCAGCCCCGACCTGCTCACCCTGGCCTATAAGGGGACGGGCGAGGGCACAACCAACACCCTGCTCAAGGAAGGGGATGAGGTCGTGGCCGTGGGGATGAAGGGGCTGGAGGCCTTCCGCACGCCCTTCGGGCTCGACCAGGCGTCGGGACCCCGTTACTTTGGCTTTGACATCGAGTACGTGCCCATCGAAGAGCTTGTGGCCCAGAGGCGCACCCCATGACCGCAGGCCTCGGAACCGAGCCCCGCGACGAGTACTATGCGCTGGAGCTGGCGCGCGCCGCGTACCGGCTGGTGACCGAGGTGAGGCCGCTCCGGCCCGGTGACCAGGTGGTCCTGACCGCCGATACCGCCTCGGACCTGCGCGTGGTCCGCGCGACGGCTGCGGCGGCGCACGCCGTGGGCGCCATCCCGACGGTCATCTGGTACGAGACCCTGCCCGCGCCGATGCAAGAGCCACCGGCGCCGCTGGCGGCGGCCGTCACCGCGGCGCGGGTCTGGTTCGACTTTGCCGTGGCCTACCAGCTCTACAGCCCGGCCTACGAGGCGGCGGTCCATAGCGGCTGCATCTACGTCTGCCTGACCGGCATGGATGCGGACATGATGGTGCGCACCATCGGCCGGGTGGCCTATGGGCCGCTCTGCGAGATGGCCACGCGGCTCTACCGGCTGTCGCAGGCAGCGGAGGTGATCCGCGTCACGACCGCTGCCGGCACCGACCTGCGCATGCGGGTGGACAGGGCCGGCGATCCCTTCTGGGAGCCGCCTCCGGCCGAGGGGGGCTTTCCGCAGATGCTTGGGGGCCAATCCGGCTTTATGGCCTACCGCGAGAGCTTTGAGGGGACGCTGGTCTTTGACGGTACCCTGTGGCCGCCGGCGGAGCTCGGCCTGCTGCGCTCGCCGGTGCGGCTGACCATCGAGGGCGGCTACGTCCGCCGCATCGAGGGCGGCAGCGAGGCAACCCTCTTTGCGCGGTGGCTGGAGGGCTTTGGCAGCCCCTACGCCTACCTGATGGATCACGCCTGCTACGGCTTCAACCCGGGTGTGGCGCGGCCGACCGGGCGCATCCTGGAGGACGAGCGGGTCTTTGGCTGCATGCAGTTCGGCATCGGGGCGACGGCCCTCGGCTCTCCGGCCCATACCGATGGCGTGGTGCTGAATCCCTCCGTCTGGCTGGACGACCTGCAGATCGAGGCCGAAGGCCGCTACGTGCACCCGGAGCTGGTGGCGCTCTGCCGCGCCATGGGCGCCCCCGGGTACTGAGGCTGAGCATGGACGTCCTTGAAGCGATCCTCACCCGCCGGAGCGTGCGGGCCTTTGCGCCCGATCCGGTGCCGGATGAGCTGCTCCGCCGCGTCCTCGAGGTGGGGCGAGCCTCGGCGAGCGGCGGGAACGTGCAGCCCTGGGGCTTTGTGGCCGTGCGCGCCCCGGAGCGGCTGGCGGGCCTGCGCTCCCTCGCCCCCGGGATCATCGGCCGACCGACGGCCGCCATCGCCATCTGCCTCGATGCCGCGCGGGCCCGCGCCCTCGGCGGGGCGGGCGGCGAGCGCTCGGCCTGGCTCGATATCGGCGTCGCGGTTGAGAACATCCTCCTTGCCGCCCATGGGCTGGGGCTGGGGGCATGCCCGATCGGCTCCTTCCATCGGCAGGGTGTGGCCCGCTTTCTGGGGCTGCCGGAGGGCGTCGAGCCGGTGCTGCTGGTCGCGCTCGGCTATCCCCGGGGCAAGCCCGCGGCGGCCGGCCGGCGCCCGTCGGGCGAGGTCTGCTTCCTGGAGAGATGGGGTGTGCCCTATGGCTGATCCGGCGCTTCAGCGGGACCTCTTCCTCCTGGCGGGCTATCTCCTGGCGAGCGCCCGCGGCCTTTACGACGAGCCGGCAGGGTATGGCCCCTTCCGCCTGCTGGACGCCGCGCGCCGGCTCGTCGCCCTCATGGCCGAGCACGGCCTCGGTGACCCCTACATCGCGGCCCTTGAGGCCGAGCTGGAGCGCGCCTGCACCAGCACGGCCAGCGACGCCGAGCTGCGCGAGCTCGCGGACCGACTTGTGCTCGGGTACGCGGAGGAGCTGGACAGGCGGCTCAGCCCGGGGGATCCGGGTGCGGCCGGGGGTCAGGCGGGCTAGGCGGGCTATAGCTTGCGCCTGCTGTGCGATATGCCTGAGGCGGGGTGTTTGGCGGCGGCGCGCTACGCGCGCCGCCGCCAAACACCCCGCTTTGTGTATCTCC
>DYEI01000190.1 GCA_020725765.1 Anaerolinea sp.
CTCGGGGCGGCCAGGCGCGCCAACCGCCAGCCCCCCGTCCCAGGATAGGGCCGGCCTGTGGCCCAGCAAAACACCCGGCTGCAGGCCGGGCAGCGACGCATCTTGGATGCATCCTGGCGATGGGTGGGCGTAGGTCACCCTGGGGGCAGGCTTGTCTGTGCTGCTGCGAGGCCAAGTCGGTCCGCGGACCGACTTGGGGGCTCTTTTTCTATGGGGTGTTTGGCAGCGCTCCTGGGCGCGAACTGCCCCAAACTTGAGCTGCACCCAAGGGGACCCAGGGATTCGCCATATTGCCTGCCATCGCCCCTCCGGCTATACTGCTGGCGAGAGCGGCGTCCCGTGCCGCCCCCGCGTCAGTGCGGGTCGCCACCGCCTGACGCGCCCGCCCGGCATCCGTGCCTCGGCACGCCGGTGCCTCTCCTCCAGAAAGCGAGACGCCCTTGGAGATCCGAGCCCTGCACGATTCCGCTATCGTCATCGACGCCCACTGCGACACGCTCCTCTCCGCCCTCGAGGACAGGCGCTCCCTGCTCGAGCGATCCGGTCGCGGCCACGCGGACCTGCCACGACTCAAGGAGGGCGGAGTGACCGCCCAGGTCTTTGCCCTCTACGCCCGGCCCCCGGTGTTGGGCGGCACCGACCCGACCTGGCAGGCGCTCCGCTTGCTGGACGTCTTCTACGAGACCGCCTCAGAGGCGCCCGACCTCGTCCTTGCCACACGCGCTGCCGACATCCGCCGCGCCAAGGCTGAGGGCCGGCTGGCCGGGATCATCGGCCTCGAAGGCGCTGAGGCGCTGCGGGGGGACCTGGGGGTGCTGCGCATCCTCTACCGCCTGGGGCTGCGCAACCTGGGGATCACCTGGAGCGTCCGGAACGAGGCGGCCGACGGCGTCGGCGAAACCCGTACCGGCGGCGGCCTCACCGAGTTCGGGGTCCGTCTGGTCAAAGAGGCAAACCGGCTTGGGATCATGGTCGACGTGGCCCATCTCTCCCCGGCCGGCGTCCGCGACGTCCTCGCCCTGAGCGACTGCTCGGTCATCGCCTCCCACGCCAATGCCCGCGCCGTCTGCGACCATCCGCGCAACCTGACCGACGAGCAGCTCGAGGCTCTCGCCGCCAAGGGTGGGGTCGTCGGAGTGACCTTTGTGCCCTCGTTTGTCGCCGGCGAGCGCGACCGGCAGAGCGTCGACACGGTGCTGGACCACATCGACCACATCGTCCGCGTCGGCGGCATAGACCACGTCGGCCTCGGCTCGGACCTGGACGGGTACGATGGCCCCCCGCTCGCCGGCATGCCCGATGCCACGGGCTTCCCCGCCATCACCGCCGGGCTCGCGGCCCGCGGCTACAGCGAGGAGGCCATCCGCAAGGTCCTGGGCGGCAACTGGCTGCGGGTGTTCGAGCAGGTCGCGGGCTGAGCCGGGTCGCCCCTACTTCCACTCGAACCAGCGCTGAGCGCTCTCAGGGCTGACGGCCAGGGGAGTCTGACCCTCCCGGAGCCGCATGACCGTTACCGACCACCAGAAACGACGGGACCTCGCCCCGGCCTGCGGCTGGAAGGAGGCCGGTATGCGCCAGGCGGTCGTGCGCGTCCAACCCGTAGACGGCGCTGGCTCCGATGGATCATCCCGCCAGACGCGCACGACGTACCAGGTGTCGTTGCCCAGCAGGCCAACCGACGTCCAGTTGAGGATCACATCCTCCGCGCCCTCGACGGTGGCGCCATCGGCCGGGGTGAGCAGGTTGGGCGCCGGGAACTCGTAGGCCACGCTCGCCGTCGGCGCCGGTGCCGACGTTGCGGTGGCCGCGACCGTCGGCGTGGGTGTGACGGTCGGTGCCTCGGTAGCCGTCGGCGTTGGCGCGCCGCCCGGCAGCCTCAGCTCCTGCCCAACCCGGAGGACGTCATTGCTGGTGAGGCCGTTCGCCTGCATCAGCGCCGCCACGGTCAGGCCGTACCGCTGGGCGATCAGGAGCAGGTTCTCGCCCGGCTGCACGACGTGCACGGCCGGGAGGGTCGCCCCCGGGGAAGGCGAGGCTTGCGTCTGGCCGGGGATGACCAGTTGCTGCCCGACCTTCAGCACCTCCGACGAGAGATTGTTCGCTGCCATCAACTCGGCGACAGTCACGCCGTACCTCTGGGCGATGACCGCGAGCGTCTCCCCTCGCGCGACGGTGTGCACCAGAGGAGCGGGAGGCGGTGGCGTGCTGGTCGGCTCGGGCGTGGCCGTGGGCGGTGCCGGCGTCGGTGTGAACGTAGGCTCGAGCGTTGGCGTTGGCGGCTCGGTCGGCTCGAGGGTGGGCGTGGGCGTGTCGACGACAGCCGGCCGAACCATCGCCGTTACCCTATGGAAGAGAGGAGAGAGGTCAGGCATCTCCACACGGGGAAGCTCCACCCTGCGCAACTCGAGACCGGCAGGCCCCTGCGCCATCGCCACAGTGACGGCCAGGATTCCCGCCAGCGTCAGCCCAAGGACGGCGAGACGTCCCGTCCAGCTCCGGCGAGGGGCCGCCTTTGGCGCGGGGCGAGCAACCTCGGGGGAGGGCTCTGCTTGCGGTGCAGGCCCGGCACCGACCTCCGGCGCCGGGGCAGGAACCGGCTGACCAGCCGCCGGCTCGACCATCTTCGCGGGCGGCGCAGGTGCTGCCGGTCGCCGAGCCGCACGGCGCGCCAGCCGCAACGGACGGGTCCTCCGGGGAGGCGGCTCGCGGCGCGGAGCCGCGGGTGCAGGCGGTGCAGCCGCGGGCGGCTCGCGGCGCGGAGCCGCCGATGCAGGCGGTGCAGCCGCGGGCGGCTCACGGCGCGGAGCCGCCGGCGCCGCAGGTCTGGCCACGGTCGGCGCGCGGGTAGCGCTGAGGGATTCGCCACACGTCGGACAGACGGAGACACTCCCCGCCACTCGCGCGCCGCAGTGCGGGCACGCCCGGCTCACCTCAACCCTCGGCAGCTCTCCCCCGCAGTTCGGGCAGAAGTGGAGCCTGCCCCTGATAGCCCAGCCACAGTGGGGGCACTTCATGTCACCTCACCTCCCGCCTCGCGTCCGTCAGAGTCCAGATACGCCCGGCCAGGTTGGGCGAACCCCAACCCTGCTTCACATGTGGCAGCCCGACGCAGCAGTACCGCGCCATCCGATCGCATTTGGAGGCTGGAGCGACCCGTCCGCGCGCTCACGGTTGCTGCGCTCCAGACGATGCTTTGACTGAGAGCCCGGGCCTTTCCGCGCCCGAGAGAGCCGATCCGGGCCCGCGGCTACGGCCTGCAAGAGGCGAGAATGGGGAGGTAGGTGGTCAGGATCCGCAAGGGTTCGACGACGGGATGGTAGCTCCCAGGATCAAAGCACGGTGGCCAGGCGTCCCCTGTTCGCCGTCCCGGCTCGAGCGCGCCCGTCCGGTGAGCGGCGGGACATCAGCCTTCGGGGCCACGTTTTTCTTCAGACAAAGAGACGCATTTTGCTCGCACGAGTTACTGCTGTGGCCTGCCTGCCAGGCCCAGCTCTGCGGCGATCCCCTGCATCGCCGCCAGCACGACCCCAATGTGGTCCGCCAGCTCTACCCCTAGCTCCGCCGCGCCTGCTTCGATGTCGGCCCGGTTGACCCCACGGGCAAAGGCCCCGTCGTGCCACTTTTTTCTCACGGCCTGCACGTCAACGTCCAACACGCTCTTGGTCGGCCGCACGAGGGCTACGGCCACGATGAGGCCCGTGAGCTCGTCGACGGCATAGAGCGCCCGGTCAAGCAGCGTCGTCCTCGGCTCACCATGGGCCGGGTTGTGGGCGCGGACGGCATGAACGATCTCGGGTGGATAGCCCAGATCGGCGAGGATGGCCGCTCCGGCTGCAGAGTGCTGCGTCATATCCGGGTAGCACTCATAGTCCAGGTCGTGCAAGAGCCCGACAATGCCCCATAGCTCCTCATCCTCTCCAAAGCGTCGGGCATAGGCGCGCATGGCCGCCTCGACGGCCAGCCCGTGCTTGACCAGGTTCGGGTTCTTCACGTACTCGTTGAGCAGCTCCCAGGCCTGAGCCCGCGTGACCACGTCGACCTCCTCACCGCCCCAGGATCTGCCGCTGCATCTGGATGAGCTGACGGATCCCCGCGCTCGCCATCTCAAGCATCCGATCGAACTGCTCGCGCGTGAAGCAATCCCCCTCCGCGGTAGCCGTGATATCGACAATCTGCCCGCGCGCGTTCATGGCTACGTTGCAATCGGCCTGAGCCCGACAGTCCTCCGCGTAGCAGAGGTCCAGCAGCAGCTCATCATCCACGAGGCCAACGCTCACCGCGGCCACGGGCGCCTTCCAGACCTGGCGGCGCACCTGGTTCTTCTTCACCAGTTGCTCGACGGCAAGCGCAAGCGCGACATACCCGCCGGTGATCGCTGCCGTGCGCGTGCCCCCGTCGGCCACGAGCACGTCGCAGTCGACGGTGATCGTGCGCTCGCCGAGGGCACGGACATCGATCGAGGCCCGGAGTGCCCGCCCGATGAGCCGCTGTATCTCGGTGGCGCGGCCGGACGCCGTGCGGGGGGTACGCTCTCGCGTCGAGCGCGGGAGCATGGCGTACTCGGCCGTCACCCAGCCCTGCCCCTGGCCTCTCATCCAGCTCGGCACGCAGTCCTGCACTGTAGCTGCACAGAGCACGCGGGTCTTGCCCATGCTGATCAGCACCGACCCCTCTGCGTACTCCTGGTAGCCGGTAACCATCTCTACCGGGCGCAACTCGTCGGCCGCGCGGCCGTCGACCCTCATCAGCACTCCTTCCGGCACGAACATGGTTGGCAGGGCCAGCGGGTGTAGTATAATCCGAGACGCCCGGCCCTTTCCCTGGGCCGGGATTGTAGCACTGAAACGCATACGGGGCAAGATAGGGCGAAGAGAGGGTGCAGTTCACAATTGGGGCAGTTCGCACTCTGCCAGCCGTCACCAGCCCGTCCCCCGTCCCCTCCCCAGGCGGACGCCGCGGCGTCCGCCTGGGGAGGGGAGACGCGTAGAGCGGGGCTC
>DYEI01000191.1 GCA_020725765.1 Anaerolinea sp.
GGCTTGTGCAAAGCGTAAGGCCCGGTCGCCGGCAGAGCGTCCCTGGCAGGCTGCCTGACCGCTGATCTGCTGACTGATCTTGGATGCACCCACAGAAGGGGCCCTCTACCCAATTCGAACAATGTATGGTATAATCATCCTGGGCATTCCGGTGTCCCCGAATGGGGCGCACGGCATGATCCCACGACCCTTCTTGGAGGATTGCAGGTGAAGCCATCACGGCTTGCGGCGGCCATTGTGGCCGTCGCACTCGCCTTCGGAGCCGTCCTACCTGCGCGGGCAGAGGGTCCCACGCAGGTCTGGGTGGATGACGACTATTGCCAGTTCTGCAGGAACGACGGGCACATCTGGCAGGTGGATGCCTTCGCCAACATTGCGGCCGCGTTGCGCGCCGTGGCTCCCGGCGGCACCGTCTACGTCCTCCCCGGTCGGTACGAGGAGGGGGTGCGGATCGATCGCCCCTGTCGCCTCGTTGCGGATAGCTCCGGCGGGGCCATCATCGCGCCTCGCTTTGCTGACGTCGCGCTGACCATCGCAGCTAACCAGGTAACGGTTGAGGGGCTGACAGTCCTCGCGGGCCGTCGGGCCGCGATCCAGGTCATCGGGCCGGGCTTTCAGCAGGAGCCCATCCGCGGCATCACCATACGCCGAAACCGCATCCTCGGCGGCTACTTTGGGGTTGCCGTCAACATCAACGCCCTTGCCAGCGCGGTCGGTGAGTGGGAGTACGGCCTCCTGCCAGCGACCGGTATCGAGATCAGGGACAACCTCGTCTCCGGCTGCACCCGTGGCATCTATGTGTACAACACCCGCGCCACCATCGCCGGGAACACGGTCTCTGGCGTCCTCACGGATGGTATCGGCATCTATTCCTCCCGGCAGTCCTCCACCAGCATCCGCGAGAACACCGTCACCGCGGGCACGCCCAACGCCAGGGCCATATACATCCTCGATAATGAAAGCTCCTCCATCGAGGCCAACACCCTCATAGGGACCACCGAGCCCCTCACGCCCACCACGGCCCTCGCGCTGTACGGTTACCGCAACGTCCTTGTCGCCAACAACACTGTGCAGGGATTCCAGTGGGGCCTCAACGCCCTGACGGGCGGCACCGCCCGCATTGCCGGCAACACCTTCGACCGAACTGTGGCCTGCGCCATCAGCGTCGGCACGGTCATCACCACCACCGAAGTCACCATCGAGAACAACACCATTCGGAGTGCGTGTTGGGGGCTGCGCCTCGACGATGATGGAGGCTATGGCCTGCGGGCAAACGTGCAGGGCAACGCCTTTCACGAGAACATCACAGGCGTGCTGCTGGGTCCATCCGTGAAAAAGGACCAGGTGCGCATCCGCGGGAACATCTTCTGCGGCCACGTGGCCGCCGCCCTGCGCAGCGAGTCCCTCGCCGCCATCGACGCGACCGACAACTGGTGGGGCGCCAACGACGGGCCCCGCCCTGAGGGCAGTGGTGCGCTGGTGGAGGGCCTCGGCCGCTTCGTGGTCGCTCCCTGGCTTCGCCTGCAGGCCAACACCCGCACCGAGCGCGATGGCCGCGTGATCGTCACAGCGACCTTCGCCGACAGCCGCTACGCCATGTCGGGCAGCCGGCTGACCTTCAGGACCGATCGGGGAACCTTTGCCGAATCCGGCGCCGCCAGCTACAGCACCCTCACCGACTGGCGCGGGGAGGCTCAGGCAACGGTGAACCTTCCCTACGGGGAGCAGGCTGTGCTAAGCATCAGCGCAGACTGTGGCCCTGGAGTCGCCTTGCGGGCTGCCTCTCCCTGGTCCTGGTCTGACCTCCCCGCGGCGATTGGCGTCTATGGGCGAGGTCTGCAGTAGGCAGGTCGCCGCCTCCACCCACTGGTTGTAGCTCGGCCTTTCCCTGGTGATGCATCCGTCGCAAGGCGCCCCAAGCACGGGGGCCGTGTGGAGACGCATCCCCTCCCTGTCCCTCCCTCTTCATGGGCTCAAGGGCGGACAGCCTTCTTCCGTCGCAGGGCGACGGCATGGCCTGTCGAGGCACCCCCACCCCTAACCCCGCCCCCGCGCCGCGGGGTGGGGAATCCAGAATAGGAGGGGGTGGAGTTTGGCCTTTTGTGGTCCTCGCCCCTCACTATTGCCACCATCGCCCGTGAGCAGTCGTGTAGCGCGGCTCGTGCTGTGATGCCCCCACCCCCGACCCCCTCCCCAGGCTATCCATTACCCACAACTCGGTCTGCAGAGCATCATGGGGGATGCGATAGGGCACCGGAACACGTCGAGCAGCGGCCGCGGTGCGCGGCAACTGCGGAGTTCCCCCACCCCTGCCCCTCCCCCAGGCAGGCGCCGGGCGCCTGCCTGGGGGAGGGGTGATGAGAGATGGGCGGTTTCGGGCGGTCGAGCGCGCCGCGGCGCGCTCGACCGCCCGAAACCGCCCGAAAAGAGTGTTCCCCTCCCCCTGGCGGACGCAATGCGTCCGCCAGGGGGAGGGGTCAGGGGTGGGGGCCCCTCGTTGGGCCATGCCCTCGCCCTGCGACCGAAGAAGGCTGTCAGCCCTTGAAGGGGATAGGGGCGAGGGCCGGTGCGCCCCGTCCGCAGCCAGCGGGCGTGGTGCACCGGCGGGAGGCGGAAGCTGGCGGCAGCGTTCGTGTCCGGTAGCGCGGAGTTGGTGTATCCCGGCGTCAGCAGTGGCCTAACCGCCTCACGGCGGGGTTATCTCGCCGTTAACGTCCCACAGGTCCTCCCAGCTCTGGTCCTCCTTCCAGAGAAACACCTGCCCCTTGATGAGGCGACAGTTCCGGTCGATGGCAGCTATCGCCTGCATCTCCTCCTCGGTCAGCGGCTCGGATACTACGCCGCGCAGGTTCGCCAGGTAATGGCTCCGCTTGGTCGACATGGGGATGGGCACCTGCCCCCGCTGCACCGCCCACTTGACACACACGACCGCAGGGTGCACGCCGAGGCGCTCCGCGATGCGAACGATCACGGGGTCCTCGATGTCCACGGTGTCCTCCGGAGTCCGGTCCCGCTCGGGGCGGTGGGGGGAGCCGATGGGGCAGTACCCGATCGGCAGGATGCCGTTGGCGCACACGAAACGGAACAGCTCCGGCTGCTGGAAGTGAGGGTGCAGCTCCATCTCGTTGGCCGCCGGCTTGATCTCGGCATCTCGCAGCAGCAGTCGCAGCTTGGGGATGGTCATGTTCGACGTCCCGATGTGCCGCACCACCCCCATCCTCACAAGCTTTTCGAGCTGCCGCCAGGTCTTCATATAGTTCTCATGGATGTAGGGCCGGGCGTTGGGGGCCCGGGAGTGGACATCGCACCCCGGGGGGTGGGCATTGGGGAAGGGCCAGTGGATCAGGTAGAGGTCCAGGTACCCTACGCGCAGGTCACGGATCGACTGGAGGCAGGCCGGGATGACATCCTCCTCCCCATGCTTGTCGTTCCACAGCTTGGAGGTAACCCACAGCTCCTCGCGACGGAGCCCGCGCCGGAACGCCTCCTCGAAGACCTGGCCGATCTCGGCCTCATTGCCGTAGACGGCGGCGCAGTCAAAGTGCCGATACCCGACCTCCAGGGCGCCACGCACGGCTTCGGCCATCTCGGCGGGCGAGACGTGATCCGAGCCAAAGGTCCCAAAGCCGATGGCCGGCATCGTGGCGCCCGTGTACAGGGTCCGCTGGGGGATCAGGCGAGGGTCTACGCCGTCGGGCGCGACCTCAAACTGTCCGGAGTTCGTGCTCCTCGTCATCTCGCTCCTCTGCTAAGCAAAGATCGCCTCCGCCGATGGCAGCAGCCGTGGCTGAGGGCCTCTGGCTACGCCGGCCATGAGCCCGGCACGGAGCCGATCCCTTCTGTCCAAGGCACAGGCTCACCGGCCGCCTGTGGGCCAGCACGAGCGCGCGTTGCCCGTGGGCCGGCATCTCCTAGCGGCGCGGTGCGATTCTGAGCACATAGGCGTGAGCGCATGGCTTCTCGGCCGGGAGCCTCACCCGCAGCCCGTCGGCGTCGTGTGACCAGGTGAGCGGCTCGGCTGCGCCCAGCATGTGCACCGCCTCGATATCACGGTTGTAGAGCCTGAGGTTAGACCCAAGGGACCGGATGGTCACCTCGCGGTTTCCCGGCCAGCCAAGCACGATAGCGTAGAGCACATCGCCTTTGGTGGTAAAGCGAATGTCCTCGGCGGTGAAGGGTGCGCGCTTGGTGTCGCTGAAAGACCCGGCAGCCACGCTCGTGGGCCCCTCGCCGAAAACCTTCCAGGGCCGCGTGCCGTAGATGGCTTCCCCGTTGACCGCCAGCCATCGTCCGATCTCCAGCAGGATGGCCTCTTCAGGCTCTGGGATCGTGCCATCCGGCCGCGGGCCGATATTCAGCAGGAGGACGCCGTTCTTGCTGACGATGTCGACCAGGTCGCCGATGATATCCCCGGCGGTCTTGTAGTCCTGCTCCTGCACGTATCCCCAGGAGTTCTTGGAGATCGACGTGTCCGTCTGCCAGGGGAGCGGGCAGATGTCGTCGAGCTGCCCGCGCTCGATGTCGTAGACGGCGGTGCCTTCGGGGAAGGCCCTGTTCTTATAGTTGATGACCACGCCTCGCTGCCACTCGGCGCCGCGGTTGTAGTAGTAGGCGGCAAACCGCCGGAGGTACGGTGCAAAAGCCGGCTCTTCGATCCACCAGTCGAACCAGATGAGCTGCGGCTGGTACTTGTCGACCAGCTCGCAGGTGCGCGCGAGCCAGTCCTCGAGAAAGCCCTCGTGAGGCTGGGTGCCATGCGACTGGGCCGGGGCGTACAGGCCGGCAAAGCGGCCGTCCTGCACGTCCGAGTCGAACTGCATCCCTCCGTTGAAGAACCACCAGTGCTCGGCGCGGTGGCTGGACAGGCCGAAGACCAGCCACTGCCTGCGGACGGCGGCGGCGAGCTCGCCGATCACGTCCCGCTTGGGACCCATCTTGGCGGCGTTCCATTCGGACAGGCTGCAGTCGTACATGGCAAAGCCGTCATGGTGCTCGGCCACGGGCACGACGAACCTGGCACCCGCGCGACGGAAGAGCTCCGCCCAGTGGTCCGGATCAAAGCGTTCGGCCCGGAAGAGGGGGATGAAATCCTTGTAGCCGAACCGGCTCTGCGGGCCATAGGTAGCGACATGATGCTCGAACTCGGGGCTGCCGGGGATGTACATGTTGCGGGGGTACCACTCGTTACCAAAGGCGGGCACCGAGTAGACGCCCCAGTGGATAAAGATGCCGAACTTGGCGTCCTGGTACCATCCGGGGACCTGGTAGCTCTGTAACGATTCCCAGGTCGGCTCGAAGGGGCCGGCGGGCAACTCTAAGCGAGGGGACATGGCTTTCTCCTCCAGGCATGACACGGCCTCCGTCAACGTCATGCGACATGCGACACGATCCGCCCCTCGGAGGCCGGGCTCGAGGCGGTCTCCCGGTGCTCTGCGTCCCTGAGCCTGAGGGAACGGCCTGGGGCGCTTGCGATGTGGGACCGGTACCACATGATACCGGTTCCATAATACCACGAGAAGCGCGTATTGTCAACAATATCAGGCGGGGGGCCGGTCCTGGGGCGGGCTCACCTGCGCTGTCGGCGGGACCCCCGCCCCCTCTTGTTCTGGATGCCCGCCCCCGCCGTGGCGCTATCCATCACCCAAAGGTCGCGCTGCACAGCATCACGGGGCATGAGATGGCGCCCTGGCGCCCATCCCCGCGGACCACCCGCCGTACACACCGCTGCTCGGCACCCGCCGAGCGGCAGCCGTGGTGGGCTGCCACTGAGTGCCCCC
>DYEI01000192.1 GCA_020725765.1 Anaerolinea sp.
CCTGCCCGGGGGAGGGGCAGGGGTGGGGGCACTCCGGAGCTGCAGCCCATCGCTGCTGCCGCTCGGCGTGTTCAGAGCACCAGTGTGAGCGGCGGACGGTCCCCTCGGATGGGCAGCGCAGGGCAGTCTCATGCGCCGTGAGGCTGCAGCCCGATATATGGGTAGTGCACAGCGCGGCGCGGGGGCGGGGAATCCAGAATGGGAGGGGGCGTTCCCTCCTCCGAGCCCGGGAGCGTTCTCCCCTGCGCCGCACGCACGCCGGCAATCCCCGGCTCGCGGAGCACCTGCCTGGAGATGGCACAGGTATTGCCGCAGGCGGGCAGCACACAGAGGAGCAGCAGCCGGTATGGAGTTCGATCAATCGGTCCCCTGGCATCATCTCACCATCGAGGAGGTCCGCTCGCGCCTTCAGACGGGGGACGAGGGGCTCTCGGCCACCGAGGCCGAGCGCCGGCTGCGGACCTTCGGACCTAACCGATTCGCCGCCGAGGGGGGCGTCAGTCCTCTGCAGATCCTCCTGCAGCAGCTGCAGAGTCCGCTGATCTACATCCTCATCGGGGCCGCAGGGGTCACGGTGCTCCTTGGCGACCTGGTAGACACGGCCGTTATCCTGGCAGTCGTGGTGCTCAACACGGCTCTGGGGTTCGTCCAGGAGTACAAGGCGGAGCAGGCGCTGCAGGCCCTCACGCGCCTGGCGGCGCCACACGCGCACGTAGTGCGCGAGGGCCGGGAGATGGAGATCGATGCCTCCGAGTTGGTGCCCGGCGACCTGGTTCTGCTGGAGGCCGGAGCTCGCGTCCCCGCGGACCTACGCCTGGTCCGGACCTTCGAGCTGCAGGTCGATGAATCCGCGCTCACGGGCGAGTCCGTGCCCGTCTCCAAGTCCGAGGAGCCCGTACCGGACCCCAATGCACCCCTCGGCGACCGGCACAGCATGGCGTACCTTGGGACCATCGTGGTGCGCGGACGTGGAGCCGGCCTGGTCGTGGCGACGGGAATGCAGACCGCCTTCGGGCGCATCTCGCGACAGGTGCGCGAGGTCGGGCGGGTCCGCACGCCACTACAGTTGCGGCTGGACCAGTTTGCGCGGATTGTGGCGGCGGGGGTACTGGGCGTCACCGCGCTGGTGTTTCTGCTGGGCCTCACTACCGACGAGCCGTTGGCCGACATCCTGCTCACCGCGGTGGCCACGGCCGTGGCCACCGTGCCGGAGGGCCTGCCCGTCACCATCACCGTGGCCCTGGCCGTGGGCGTGTCGCGCATGGCCCGGCGCATGGCCATCATCCGCAAGCTGGCCGCGGTGGAGACTCTCGGCAGCTGCACCTTCATCTGCTCCGACAAGACGGGCACACTCACGCGCAACGAGATGACCGTGACGCGCATTCACGCGGGCGGGCAGGAGTATGAGGTGACCGGTGCCGGCTACGCGCCCGAGGGCGAGATCACCATCGGCGGGCGGCCGGTGAACGTGCATGAGGCGCCCGCACTGGAGCTGACCCTGCGCATCGGCCTCCTCACCAACGAGTCATCGTTGATTGAGGAGGACGGCACATATCGCGTCCGCGGCGACCCGACCGAGGTCGCGCTCATCGTCGCTGCGCGCAAGGCGGGGCTGCATCCGGAGCACGAGCGCGAAGCATACCCCCTGCTCGACGAGATACCCTTCGAGTCCGATCTTCGCTACATGGCGACTCTGCACGCGCATGAGGGCCGCAAGCTCATCTTTGTAAAGGGCGCGCCCGAGCGGGTAGCGGCCATGTCCCGCGCCGCGGTCGTCGCGCCGGCACCACTGCCTGAGCGGATGGGACCCGTCCCCCCGGTGCCGCTTGCCCCTCCGGTCGAGTTGGCCCCCGAGGAAATCGTAGCCCGCAGCAACGCCCTGGCCGCGGAGGGCCTGCGCGTCCTCGCCATGGCATACAAGGAGGTGCCGCCGGATACCAGCGAGCTCGACCACCAGATGGTGGAAAGCGGGCTGACCTTCGCCGGGCTTCAGGCGATGATCGATCCGCCACGTCCGGAGGCAATCGAGGCAGTAGCGAACGCCCAGAGGGCCGGTATCCGTGTGGTGATGATCACCGGTGACCACAGGGTGACAGCCGAGGCCATCGCCCGGCAGATGGGCATCATCCGGGCGGCCGACGACGAGGTCGTCGACGGCTCGGAGCTGGAGGTGATGGATGATGCCACGCTCTTCGGCCGAGTCCGTCGCATCGTGACCTTTGCCCGGGCAGCGCCCGAGCACAAGCTCCGCGTCGTGCAGCAGCTCCGCGCCCACGACGAGGTGGTCGCTGTCACCGGCGACGGCGTGAACGATGCCCCCGCCCTGAAGCAGGCCGACATCGGCGTTGCCATGGGGATCACAGGGACCGACGTAGCCAAAGAAGCCGCCGACATGGTCCTTGCCGACGACAATTTTGCCACCATCTACGCGGCCGTTGAGGAGGGGCGCGTCGTCTTTGACAACATCCGCAAGGTGATCATCTTCCTCATCCCCACCGGCGTGGGGCTCGTGCTCACCATTCTGGCCAGCATCGCGCTCCGTCTGCCTCTGCCCTTCCTGCCGGCACAGGTCATCTGGATCAACCTGGTCACCAACGGGCTACAGGATGTGGCCATGGCCTTCGAGCCGCCTGAAGAGGACGTCGGCCGCCGGCGGCCAAGGGACCCGAGAGAGGGCGTGCTGACCCCGCTGATGATCTGGCGAACCGCCCTCGTGGGCCTGATCCTGCTTGTGGGCACGCTGGGTGTATTCACCTGGCAGCTGCGCGGCAACCCAGACCTGGGCTACGCCCGCACGCTGGCGCTGACAACGATGGTGCTCTTCCAGAACTTTCACGTGTTCAACAGCCGCTCCTTCACACGGTCCGTGTTCCGCATGGACCCGCTGAGCAACCGCATCCTCTTTGCCGCCATTGTCGCTGCGCTGAGCCTGCAGGTGCTCGCCATCTACTGGGGACCGCTGCGGTTCGTGCTGCGAACGGAACCCCTGACGCTACAGGACTGGCTGACGGTCATACCGGTCGCGGCCACGGTCCTCGTCGCCGTGGAAATCGAGAAGGCGATCCGACGTCGCCGGACCTGACCGCTCCGGGAGAGGCCGTTCAAGGGCGGACAGCCTTCTTCGGTCGTGGGGCGAAGGCATGGCCCATCGAGGGGACCCCTCCACCCCTGATCCCGCCCCAGCGGCGCGGGGGCAGCGAACTCACAATGGGAGGGGGTGGAGTTTGGCCTTTTGAGGTCCTCGCCTCCCAGTACTGCATCCGTCGCCCGTCGACAGTCTTGTGGCGCGGCTCGTGCCGTAATGCCCCCACCCCCGACCCCTC
>DYEI01000193.1 GCA_020725765.1 Anaerolinea sp.
CATGAGATAGCGCCCTGGCGCCCATCCCAGCGGACCACCCGCCGTACACACCGCTGCTGGGGACACGCCGAGCGGTAGCCGCGATGTGCTGCAACTGCAGAGTGCCCCCACCCCTGCCCCACCCCCAGGCAGGCGCGGGGCAGCCTTATCCACGAGGGGCCACGCCGGCGGCAGGCGTCTGCGCTCGCTGCCACACCCCGTAGAGAAAGCGCCCTCCATCCCAACGACTTTACAGGTTACGCTGTCTATGGTATAACCATGCAGCGGCTGCACGCTCGCTGGAGGATGCCCGCTGGTGCGGCCCTTGCTGGTTGCTGGAACGGCAGCGGGCAAGCGTGCGCTGGCCGTGAAGGAGCCCGCTCTGGAAGGGATAAGAGAGGTTGGTTTCGATCCACGGGAGAAAGCTTGTGCTGGCAATCGTCGCCTGCGCGCTCCTTGCAACGGCGGTGATCGTGCCGCTGCAGGCGCGTCGCGCGGCCGCCAGACAGCCCGCGTCGGTGCCGAGCGCCGAGCCCGCGGGGGTTCAGTATGTTGCTCCGACGGATACGCCAGAGTCGACGCCGACGCCACCGACCGGACAGGTCGGCGCAGTGCAGGTTCAGCCCACTGACGAGATGCCATCGCCCCAGCCGACCGAGCCGCCACCCCCGGCCACCCAGCCCCCCGCACCGCCCGAGCCCATGCGCGAGACGCGCGCCGTCTGGGTGAGCCGTTTCGATCTGAAGGACAACCGGGACATCCAGCGCATCGTCGACAACGCCGCCCTCGCCAACATGAACGCGATCCTGTTCCAGGTCCGGGGTGCGGCCGATGCCCTGTACCGGCCGGGCCTCGAGCCGTGGTCGGCTATCCTCACCGGTCAGCTCGGCGCTGATCCGGGGTTCGATCCTCTCGCCGAGATGATCACCCGCGCCCACGAGAAGGGGATCGAGGTACACGCCTGGATCAACGCCTACCCGGTCTGGCAGGGCAGCACTCCGCCGCCAGCCAACACCACGCCGCTGCACATGTACCACGAGTTCAACGCGCGCTTTGGCAACGAGTGGCTACAGTGGGATGCCTCTGGCCCCATTCGCCTGGGACAGAGGGACTATCTCGTCGCTAACCCCGCACACCCGGCGGTGCAGGACCGGATCGTGGCCGTCGCAAGAGACCTGCTGGAGCGGTATCGGCTGGATGGCATCCACCTCGACTACATCCGCTACGCCGGACGCGAGTTCTCGCAGGACCCCCTGAGCAACCGTCTGTATGCCGAGGCGGCAGCCCAGCGGCCGGGCCTCACCCGGGAGGACTGGCAGCGCGATCAGGTGACCACCCTGGTGCTGCGCGTGCGGGACGAGGCCCTGCCCGTTCGGCCCGGCACGCGGCTGACGACGACAGCCTGGCCGGCGTACAAGGACGTCAACGGATGGTATCGCGGCAATGACGGGTACTTTGCCTTCTACCAGGACTCGCAGCGCTGGGCGCGCGACGGCGCCGTCACCGCCATCCTGCCCATGCTCTACGGCACCACAATTCACGACTTCCTGGACCGCTATGAGACGCTGGCCCGCGATTATGTCGAGAATACGCCGCCTGGGAGCACGGTCCTGGGCATTGGCGCGGACTATGATACCTTTGAGCCCATCGCCCAGCGCATCGAGGTGACGCGCCGCCTGGGCGCGAGCGGCCAGGCCTTCTTCTCCTACGGTGCCCTGGAGGACCATAGCTACTGGCAGGCACTCCGGGATGGCCCTTACAGCCAGCCGGCAGTTCCGGCCTGGCGCTAGAGCAGGGCACTATCAGCACCCCCCGCTCCGGGTGCAGTTCACCATCGGGGCGCTATTGGGGCAGTTCGCACTCGGCGTCACCAGCCCCTCCCCCTTCCCCTCCCCAAGCGGACGCCGCCGCGTCCACTTGAGGAGGGGAGACACCTGTAACGGGGGTAGGGGCCCTGCCAACAGCGTAGATGAGCCTGCCCCCAGGGTGACCTACACCCTCCCGTTCCGGCGGTCTTGACGGCTCACCCGCTTGAGGTAGAATGCCCGGTGGCATCCGGGCCTGAGCCCGGGGCATGGAAGGCGCCCGAGGGGTTCGCTGGGGCTCGTTTCACTGTCTGCTGACCGTTGCGGAGGCGAAACCTGCGATGCATCGTCGCCCTGCCCTGGCTGTGCCGGTCGTTGCCGCGGCGCTCCTGCTCCTCGCCGGCGCGGCGCTGTGGCCAGAGGGTGCCGCGCACGCCTCCTTGCCGCTCGTCGCAACCTTTCTCGACGTCGGTCAGGGCGACGCCATCTGGGTGCAGACGCCCGACGGCCAGGACCTGCTGATGGACGGCGGCCCCAGGACCGACGGACGGGTCCGCGATTATCTCCTCTCCCGCGGCTGTGCCGACGTTGAGTTGATGGTCCTCACGCATCCCCATGCCGACCACGTGAGCGGCCTCGTGCCGGTGCTCGAGGGGATGCCGGTGCACGAGGTCTGGTACAACGGGCAGGAATACGGCTCTGCCATCTATGGGCGCTTCCTCGGGCTGATCGCAGCTGAGGGCATCGTCTCGCGGACGGTGCGAGCGGGTGAGGCCTACACCCGAGGGGCGGTCACACTGCAGATTCTCCATCCGCAGACGCTTCGCCCCAGCGAGGCGAACAACAACTCGGTCGTCTGCAGGCTGTCGTACGGCGAGCTCGACCTGCTGCTCACCGGGGACGCCGAGGCGTCCGCCGAGGGTGAGATGCTCCTTCGGGGCGCATCGCTCGGCGCCGAGGTGCTCAAGGTCGCCCATCATGGGAGCGACAGCTCGAGCACGCTCGCCTTCCTTGAGGCCGTCTCCCCCGAGATAGCGGTCATCTCTGTGGGCGCAACCAATCCGTATGGGCATCCCTCACCGGCTACGGTGGCGCGGCTGCGGGCGCTGGGCGCCGCCGTGCACCGTACCGATCGGTGCGGAACGCTGATCCTCACGACCGACGGCACGAGCTACACCCTCGCACCGCCCGGGTGCTGGCTGTATGTGTATCTGCCGTTGGCCCTGCGGGGAGCCGGGCCGGGTCCGTAGCCGGCAGGGGACGTGCAGGGCAGCGCCAACAGCGCGCTGGCATTCCCCAAAGGTAGCGCCCATGGGGACAACGGGTTCAGAGACCGACAGGCTGTTTTGGCCGTCGTCCCTCGGCCCTTGCCGGAGGGTACCCCATCCCATTCTGGATTCCCCGCCCCGGCGGCGGCGGCAGGGTTAGGGGCGGGGGTCCCTCGATGGGCCATGCCCTCGCCCTATGACCGAACAAGGCTGTCCGCCCTTGAACCGGGACGGGGGTC
>DYEI01000194.1 GCA_020725765.1 Anaerolinea sp.
CCCGAAGGCCCCGTAGCCCCGAATTCATTCGGTGGATTGCATGCGCCCTCTGCGCCGCCTTCCGCAGAATATCCATGCGTCACATTAGATACCCCATTGGCCGCGCAGTGGGCTCGGTCCCTTGGCGCGGATGGCGTCTACCATCTCGGTCATGGTCTGGGCGAAGAGGCGGCCCTCAGAGGCCGAGATCCATCGCAGCCACACGCGGTCGGGGTCGAAACCCGTCTGCTCCAGTATCTTGTGCAGCAACGCCACCCGGCGTCGCGCCTTGTAGTTGCCGTTCTGATAGTGACAGTCGCCCGGGTGGCAGCCGCCGATGAACACCCCGTCGGCCCCCTCGAGGAGCGCCTTGAGCACATAGGCCGGATCCAGCGCCCCGCTGCACATGAGCCGGATGATGCGCACGTTCGGCGGGTACTGCAGGCGCGAGGTCCCCGCCAGGTCGGCGCCCGCGTAGGTGCACCAGTTGCAGAGAAAGGCCACGATCCGCGGCTCGAACGCTTCGGCCATGCCTCACGCCTCTCGCACGTCGACCACCTCGACGCCAAGGCCCGGCAGCGCCTCCAGCAGCTTCTGCCGATCGACGTCCCGCACCTTGATGGTGATTAGGCCCTTGCCCGGCTCTGCGCCGTTGAAGGTGCCCAGCGTCACGATATCCCCGCCGAGGCTGGAGATGGTCCCGGTCAGGCTGGCCAGCATCCCCCGCCGGTTTGGCACCAGGATGGTCAGGCGCAGCCCTCGCTCGCGGGCCCCGAGGAGCTCCAGAAAGATCTTGAACAGGTCGGTCTCGGTGATGATCCCGACAAGCTTGCCGGCACGCATGACCGGCAGTCCGCTGACGCGGCTATCGGCCATGATCCGGGCCGCCTCCTCGAGGGGGCAATCCTCCTCGATGGTGATGGGCTCCCGGTTCATGAGTTGCCCGACCTTGATCTGCGAGATCAGATAGTTGATCTCAAAGACGCTCAGCGAGGTAGCCGGGGAAGGAGAAGCGTACAACAAGTCCTTCTCCGATACCATCCCGACCAGGTTGCCCTCCCTGTCGACCACGGGCAGTCGCCGGATGCGGCGCTCCCGCATCAGGCGCAGGGCATCGTGCATCGACGTATCCTCGCTCACCGTGATGGGGTTGGGCGTCATACGCTCTCGGACCAGCATCCTTCCACCTCCCTCTTGCGTCGCCCGCCAGGGCGACCCTACCGCCTGCGAACAATCTCCGCCTGAACGCGCCCTCTCGGGCGTCCTGCTCACAAGCCGGATAGAGCCGCCTCGATCTTGGCCAGCTCCATCCGCTTCTCAAACCCCTTCTGCTGCGAGGCGCCCGAGGGGCAGGCGGTGCAACACGCTCCGCAGCCCTGGCACAGCACTTCGATCACCCGCGCTACCGGGCGCTCCCCCTCCAGCTTGCGGGCCCCATAGGGGCACACCGTGACGCACACCCCGCAGCCCGCGCACAGCCGCTCGTTGACCGTCGCCGTGATCCCCGCCGCCTCCAGCTCTCCACGCGAGAGGAGCGCCACCGCCCGCACCGCGGCTCCGTAGGCCTGCGCCATCGACTCCTCGAGATCCCGCGGCGAGTGCGCCAGGCCGCACAGGTACACCCCGTCGGCAGCAAACTCGAGCGGCCGCAGCTTGACGTGGGCCTCGAGGAAAAAGCCGTCCTCCGTCAGCGGAACCTTCAGGGCCCGGGCGAGCGGCCCGTTGTCGCCCGGCTCAACCCCCGTAGAGAGGACCACGAGGTCCGGCTGCCAGGAGAGGACCCCGTCGCCCGTCTCCGCCTCCACGCAGAGCCGACCTTCCTCCGACCACACCTTGGGCTTGCGCGCCACGTCGTAGGCAAAGAACAGGACCCCGAGCTCACGGGCGCGGCGATAGTGCAGCTCGCGGAAGCCGTACGCGCGGATATCCCGGTAGAGCACGGCCACCTCGGTCTCGGGGCTGGCCTCCTTCAGGGCGACAGCATTCTTTAGAGCCTGGCTGCAGCAGAAGCGGCTGCAGTACGGTCGCTCCGGCTCGCGTGAGCCGACACACTGGATCATCAACACCTGTCGCGCAGGCAGCGGCCCGGCGGCCAGCCGCTCCTCGAGCTCGGTCTGCGTCAGGACTCGCGCGTCCTGCCCATAGAGGTACTCTCGCGGAACCACAGCCCGGCCCCCCGTGGCCACGATAGTGGCACCGTGCGCCACACGCACCTCAGAGCCATCAGCGAGGCGCAGAGTCGTTTCGAACCTGCCGACGTGCCCCTCGACGCGGCTGACTTCGGCCTGCGTGTAGAGGCTGATGCGAGGTTCGGAATGCACCTCCGACACCAGCGTCTCGAGCAGCCTCTGGGGATCGCCGCCCCCGAGCAATCGACGGATGTGCCGCAGGTGACCGCCCAGCTGTGCCTCCCGCTCCACGAGATGCACCGCAAACCCCTGCCGGGCCACCGACAGCGCCGCCGTCATGCCCGCGGCGCCTCCCCCGATAACCAACACCGCCGGCTCGACGGTGAGCCGCGGCCGGCTGATCGGCCGCAGTAGCCTGGCCTTGGCCACGGCCATCGCCACCAGAGCCTTGGCCTTCTCAGTGGCTGCCGCCGGATCGTGCCGGTGGACCCACGAGTCCTGCTCGCGCAGGTTGGTCATCTCGAAGAGGAAGCGATTCAGGCCGGCCTCACGGATCGTGTCCTGGAAGAGCGGCTCATGGGTGCGTGGCGTGCACGAAGCGACCACGACGCGGTTGAGGCCGTGCTCCTCAATCTTTTCGCGGATCCTCGCCTGCGTATCCTGCGAGCATGTGTAGAGGTTGTGCTCCGCGTAGGCCACGCCGGGCAGGGTCCGCGCGTACTCGACCACGGCAGGCACATCGACTACGCCGCCGATATTGATCCCACAGTGGCAGACAAACACGCCAACCCGTTCCTCGACCCCGCGCAGGTCGCGCTCCGGCGGATAGGTCTTGGTCCGGGTCAGGGTCCCGCGGGCGGGCGCGAGGAGCGCCGAGGCCTGCGCGGCCGCACAGGAGGCCTCGATGACCGTCTCCGGAATGTCCTTGGGCTCCCGGAAGGTGCCGATGGCAAAGACCCCCGGCCGCACCGTGGCCGCGGGCGCGAGCGGCGGCCGCGCCGGGAAGCCGTTCCCGTCCGGCTCGAGCCCGAGCGCCCGGGCCATCTCCCGCGCCGAGCGGCCGACCTCCAACCCCATGGAGAGGACCACGAGGTCGAACCGCTCCTCCCGCAGCGCCCCGCTCGGCTCGGTGTAGCGCACGATCACATCGTGCGTCACGGGATCTTCCTTGAGCGCCGAAATGAGCGAGCGCACGAAGCGCACTCCGTGCTCCTGCCTGGCCCGCTCGAGATAGCGCTCAAAGTCCTTGCCAAAGGCGCGCAGGTCGAGGTAAAAGATCGTGGCCTCGACCTCGCCAAGGTGCTCCATGGCGATGACCGCCTCCTTGAGCGCATACATGCAGCAGACCGAGGAGCAGTAGGGATGCCCGCCGGCCACGTCGCGGGATCCCACGCACTGCAGCCAGGCAATGCGCCGCGGCTCCGCCCCATCGGAAGGGCGCTGGACGTGCCCCCCGAAGGGTCCCGACGCGGAGAGGAGGCGCTCGAACTGCAGGCTGGTGACGACGTTGGGATAGCGCCCGTAGCCGTACTCCTCCTTGAGGCGGGCGTCGATCGCCTCCGCCCCCGGGGCAAGGATCACCGCGCCAACCTCCAGGATGCGCCGCCGGCCGGCCATGTGGTGGTTGATGGCCTTCGGCTGGCAGGCGTACTGACACTCCAGGCACTCTGAGCAGCCGCCGCATGAGAGGCACCGCTCCGCCTCGGCGACCGCGGCCTCCTCGTCCAGCGCCAGGGTCAGCTCGGCAAAGCTCTGGCAGCGCTCCGGTGCCGGCAGGCGCTGCGGCACCGCCCGCCTGCGCCTGCGGGTCGGGCTCCGCCGCAGCCGCTCTTCGACCTCCTCATCGGAGAGGGCCACAACCGGCTGCAGCACCGGCTCGGCAGCCGCAGCCGGATCCCTCCTCAGGTAGCGGTGGATGCTGCGCGCGGCCTTGTGGCCGTCGGCGATGGCCTCAACGATCGATCCTGCCCCAACGACGGCATCGCCCCCGCCAAAGACGCCGGGCCGGCCGGTTGCCAGCGTCTCGCGATCGACGACCAGCCGTCCCCGCGCGACCTGTACGCGGGGGTCGCCCGCCACCAGCGCCAGCTCGGGCGCCTGCCCGATGGCAAAGATGACCAGGTCCCCGGAGAGGACGTGCTCGGTCCCCCCGCGCACGTCCATATCGGGCCTTCCATCGGGGAAGAAGCCCCGGAAATCGACCTCCGCGCACCGCACGCCCGCGACGCGCCCGTCTGCAGCCACGATCTCGCGAAAGGTGCGGCCGGGAAAGACCTCGACGCCTTCTTCTTCCGCCTCGGCGAGCTCCTCGGGGGTCGCCGGCATCTGCTCGCGGCTCTCCAGGCAGGCCATGCTGACCGCTCGCGCCCCGAGGCGGAGGGCCGTCTGCGCCACATCGACCGCTACCGGCCCGCCGCCCAGCACGATGACCCGACGGCCCGTCAGGTCCGGCCGGTCGTCGAGCGCCACCCGGCGCAGGAACTCGGTCCCGACCCACACATCCGCGAGATCGGCCCCCGGAATGGGCAGCTTACGCCCCCCATGGGCCCCGACCGCTATGAAGACCGCCTGATACCCCTCGTCGAACAGGGACTGCACGCTTTCGACGCGGGTGTTCAGCCGCAGGTCGACGCCGAGGGCTACGATATCGGCTATCTCGCGCGCGATGATGTCCCTCGGCAGCCGATAGGCCGGCACGCCCACCCGCATCATCCCGCCGGCGACCGGCAGGGCCTCGAAGACCGTCACCCGGTAGCCCAGCCGCGTCAGGTCGGCGGCAGCGGTGAGCCCTGCGGGGCCGGCTCCGACGATCGCTACCCGCTCGTCGTAGACCGGGTCGACGGGCTGCACCGGATCCGTCCCCTCGGCCCATACCCGGTCGACCACAAAACGCTTGAGCGCCGCGAGGGAGACCGGCTCATCGACCATCCCCCGCGTGCATTTCGCCTCGCAAAAGCGCTTGCAGACGCGGCCACAGATACCCGGGAAGGGGTTATCCTCCTTGATGGCCCGGTAGGCCTCGCGGAACCGTCGCTCGCCGATGAGCGCGACGTACCCTTGTGAGCGCTGATGGATCGGGCAGGCCTCGCGGCACGGCGAGGTCCCCCGCTTGTCGATGGCATAGGCGTTGGGCGTCGCCTGGGGGTAGAGCTTGAACGCGGCCCGGCGCCCGGCCAGCTCCCCGTTGAAGAGATCTGGCAGGATGACGGGACAGGCGTTGGCACAGTCGCCGCAGGCAGTGCACTTGAGCGTATCGACAAAGCGCGGCCTCTCCTCGATCACCGCCCGAAAGCGCCCGGGCTCGCCGCTCAGCTCGACCAGCCTCGCCATAGTGATGATCTCGATATTGAGGTGCCGACCGCACTCGACGAGCTTGGGCGACAGGATGCACATGGCGCAGTCGTTGGTCGGAAAGGTCTTGTCGAGCTGCGCCATCACGCCGCCGATGGCCGGCTTCTCGTCGACCAGGTACACCCTGAAGCCGGCCGCGGCCAGGTCGAGCGCTGCCTGCATGCCGCCGATCCCGCCGCCGACCACCAGCACGGCGCCGACCGGCTGCCTCTCAGGTTCCGACCCCATGTCCACCAACCTCAGATGGTTGCTCGTGATAGCGCGGTGCGACCTCACCCCAGATTCGGCCCCATCACGATCCCGGCTCTCATTGCCGGAGATGGATTCGCGACCTCCATAGCGGCCCATCGCCTGCCCACCGCCTGCCCACGCCGCCTGGCTATGACAGATGCACCTATCGCATTCCCGGCACCTGTGCTCTTCCCGCAGACCGGGGCCCCCTCGTGTAGCCGGCGCGATAACCCCCCACCGTCCCCCGAAACGGGGGGATAGGTTCTCGCGACCCTTGCCGCCACCTCTCTCCCGGCGGCTCCCTTCTCCTATTCCCCCGCGTCGGGGGAACGGTAGGGGGTCGTGCCGAGCCGCAAGCCGAGAGGATGGGACCCCCCACCGTCCCCCCGAAACGGGGGGATAGGTTCTCGCGACCCTTGCCGCCACCTCTCTCCCGGCGGCTCCCTTCTCCTATTCCCCCGCGTCGGGGGAACGGTAGGGGGTCGTACCCTCCTGCCTCAGGAGGTCGGCCTCCTCCCCCGCAGCAACCCTCGTCCCGGCGGCTCCCTTCTCCTATTCCCCCGCGTCGGGGGAACGGTAGGGGGTCTCCCCCAGCACCGCACCCACCATGGCCAGCGTCTGCTCCGGGCGCCAGTTGCGCACCACGCACGCCTTGTTCGGGCAGGCCACCACACAGGCCCCGCATCCCTGGCAGAGCGCCGCATTGACTTCCGCCACCCGCAGGCGCGGATTGAGCGAACGCGCCTCATAGGGGCACGCGCTCACGCACAGGCCGCACCCCGCACACAGCTCTTCGAGCACCGTCGCGACCGTAGGCTCCTGCACCAGCTCGGGCCGCGAGAACAGCCCCAGAACCTTGGCCGCAGCGGCCCCGGCTTGCGACACCGTCTCGGCAATGTCCTTCGGCCCCTGCGCGGCGCCCGCCAGAAAGATGCCCGCCGTCAGGCTCTCCACCGGACGGAGCTTGGGGTGAGCCTCGCGGAAAAAGCCCAGCTCGTCTGTCGTTGCCCTCAACCGACGCCCCAGCTCCGCCGCCCCGGCGCTCGGGACGACCGCCGCCGCCAGAACGACCAGGTCCGCCGCCACCTCGACGTTGCGCCCGGCCAGCGTATCGACCCCCCAGACGATGACCCGGTCGCCCTGCCGAAAGAGCTTGGCAACCTTGCCCCGCAGATAGAGGACGTGCCCCTCCTCCACCGCCCGCTGGGCGAACTCTTCGTAGCGCCGGCCCCCCGTGCGGACGTCTATGGCAAACACAATCGCCTCGCCATCGGGCACGCGCTGCCGGTACAGGAGCGCCTGCTTGGCCGTGTAGAGGCAGCACACCTTGGAGCAGTAGGGCACGCCGTGCTCCGGGTCCCGCGATCCGGCACACTGCACAAAGACCACGCGGCGCGGCACTCGGCCATCGGACGGCCTCCGCAGTACCCCATCCGCCAAGAGCCGCTCGAACTCGAGGGCGTCCACCACGTCGGCCACTCGCCCGCCGCCGTACTCGCCCAACCGGCTCAAGGGGAGGAGCTCGTACCCGGTCGCCACCACGATCGCCCCGACCTCGTACTGCGTGCCCCCTATTGCCTGGTTGGACTCGCCTCGGTCACCCGCCAGAGCAGCCGCAGGCAGGGCCGGCCGGAGCGTTACCGTAAAGCTTCCCACGTACCCGCTCGCCGACTCGACCTCGCTCTCGAGGAGCACCCTGATGCGAGGATGCTCCCGCACGCGCTCGACGAGCGTCTCGAGCGGCGCTGCCAGCGGGCTCAGCGCCGCATAGGTCTCCCGAATCTGGCTGAGCCTCCCGCCCAACTGCGCCCCGCGCTCCACGAGGATGACCTCGTGACCCGCGTCTGCCACCTCGAGGGCGACCGTCATCCCGGCGATGCCGCCGCCGACCACCAGAAGCCGCCGCGTGACGGGCGTCCCGAGCGGCTCGAGCGGGTCATCGCCCCGCACCTTCTCCACCAGGCTCGCGATCAGGGCGATGGCCTTCCGCGTCGCCTCCTCCCTCTCCTCCTGGTGCACCCAACTGCACTGCTCGCGGATATTGGCGATCTCCAGTCGGTAGGGGTTCAGGCCGGCAGCCTCGGCCGTCCTGCGAAAGGTCGCCTCATGCATGGATGGTGAGCAGGCGGCGACGACGATCCCATCGAGCCCCTGCTCAGCGATCGCCCTGCGGATGAGCGCCTGCCCCGGGTCGGAGCACATGTAGCCATAGTCAGTCGCGTAGACCACCCCCCGAAGCCCGCGGACGGCCTCCGCCGCACGCCTGACGTCGACGGTGCCTGCGATATTGCTGCCACAGTGGCAGATGAACACGCCGATGCGGCGCCCGGTGCCGGCCCGGGCCTCTCCGCCGTGCCCGGCGTGCTGCTCCTCGCGATCCCTAGCTGCCTCCATCTGCCTGTACCTGAACCTGAGCCGCTCTCTCCCAGCGCGAGAAGAGGGAGAGGATCCGCGCCGCGGCAGCACTCGCCTGCGCCACCGTCTCGGGGATGTCCTTCGGCCCTGCGGCTGCCCCGGCCACAAAGACCCCCGGGCGCAGCGTATCTACCGGTGCGAGCTGCGCGTCGCGCACCTCCACAAACCCGTCCTCGCCGATGGTCAGACCAAGGATTCGCGCCAGTTCCGCCTGCGAGGGGTCGGGCACGGCCGCCGGCGCGAGAACCACGAGGTCGGCGGCGATCTCCACGTTCCGGCCGGAGAGAGTATCGGTGCCCCACACCATCACCTGATCGCCCTGCCGGAACACCTTCGAGACCTTGCCCCGCAGGTACAGGACCCGCTCCTCGTCCATCGCCCGCTGCACAAACTCCTCGTAGCCCTTGCCCGCCGCGCGGATGTCGATGTAGAAGACGATGGCCTGCCCATCGTGCACGCGGTGTCGATAGAGGAGAGCGTGCTTGGCCGTGTACATGCAACAGAACTTGCTGCAGTAGGGTCGCCCTCGCTCGGGGTCCCGCGAGCCGGCGCACTGGATAAAGACCACCCTCCCGGGTACCCGGCCATCTGATGGCCGTCGCACGACGCCCGCGGTCGGCCCCGATGCGGAGAGGAGTCTCTCAAACTGCAGACCGTCGATGACATCCGGCACGTTGCCCCCGCCATACTCCGGAAGCGCAGCCAGCGGCAGGAGCTGGTAGCCCGTCGCCACAATCACCGCCCCGACCGGCTCTTCGAATACCTCATCCTGCTGCTCATAGTCGATGGCGCCTACCGGGCACAGCCGCTCGCAGACCCGGCAGCGCCCGGTGCTGAAGTACCGGCAGTGCTCCCGGTCGATCACCGGCTTGTTCGGGACCGCTTGCGGCGATAGCGTGTAGATGGCCCGTCGCTCCCCGAGGAGCCCTTCGAACTCGGCCGGAACTCGCGCCGGGCACCTGGACTGGCACAGCCCACACCCGGTGCAGAGGTCCCAGCGCACATAGGCCGCGCGCCGTCGGATCGTCGCAGTGTACCCTCCGGCCTGGCCCTGCAGGCCAGTCAGCTCGGAATAGGTATACAGGCGAATGTGCGGATGGTGACCGACCTCTACCGTACGCGGCGTGAGGATGCACTGCGAGCAGTCGAGGGTCGGAAAGGTCTCGGAGAGCTGGGCCATGTGCCCGCCCACTGAGGGGAGCCGGTCGACGAGCACAGCCTCGTAGCCCGAGTTTGCGATGTCAAGCGCCGCCTGAATGCCGGCGATCCCCGCGCCGATGATCAAGGCGCGCGTCTGGCCTGGGCGCATCATCTGCATTGCCGGTCGACCCCCATGCTTGCCCCCGACGAAGCCGTTGTGTCGAGTAGATGCTCGCTACACATCGGCCAGCCCGCGCTCCCTGAGCAGCGGCCGCGGATCCACATAGTGCTCGTCTAACCGATAGCCCTCGCCGTCGGCGCCGAGCGCAAGCCCGAGGAGCTGAGTGAAGTAGAGCACCGGCACCGGCCGAAAACCCGCCTCCTGCCTCGCGATGATCCCCTGCCGCCGATCCAGGTTGTACTGGCACAGCGGACAGCTCGTCACCACGACGTCCGCCCCGGCAGCGCTGACAGCAGTCAGTACCCGCTTCGACGCCTCCAGCGCTGCCTCCTCGGACCGCACCGCCAGATACCCGCCACAGCACTCGCCCCGATGCGGGTAGGAGACCGGCGCCGCCCCCGCAGCCGCCAGCAACTGGTCCAGCAGCACCGGATCCTCCGGGTCGTCGAAGCCAACTTCGACGGCCGGCCGCAGGAGCAGGCAGCCATAGTAAGCGGCGACCCTCAGCCCCTCGAGCGGCCGGCGCAAGGCCTGCCGCACGTGCCCGTACCCGATCTCCCGATGCAGCAACTCGAGGAGGTGTACGACCTCGAGGTCGCCGTCATACTCCGACTCGATGAAGAGGCAGACCTTCTCCCGCTTGTCCGCATCGGTGCGCAGGAGATGGTTGGTCCGCCGCAGCACGTTGTAGCAGGCAGCGCAGGCTACGGCCAGCCGCGTGCCCTCGGCACGCGCAGATGCCAGGATGCGCGCGGGGCCGGTCAGGTCGAGCAGGTTCTCCACGGTAAGGGGAAAGGTCGCACCGCAGCAGTTCCAGCCCGGCAACTCTGCCAGCGGGCTGCCCAGCGCTGAAAAGACGTCCCGCGCCGAGCGATCAAGCCCTGCCGCGCGCTGCTTGAGCGTACATCCGGGGAAGTAGGGCAGAGCTTCCATGTTCTGCATTCACCACTCAGCCTTTGCCACGGGGCCAGCGGAGCCGCTCCACCTACCAGGTGTACTTGCGGAACCCGCCAATGACGGCCTGCTGCGGCCATTCGGCAAGGGCCTCCGCCGGCAGGCGGTCAGGCGGAAGATGATCACCGCTCCGCTCCATGGCCAGCTCTCGCAGCGCCTCCATCACCCGCGGCAGGTCCACGCCTTTGGGGCAGCGGGCAGCACAGGTCAGGCAGGCCGCACAGTACCAGATCGTCTGGCTTGTCAGCGCTTCCTCCACCAGACCGAGTTGCACCAGGCGGATGACCTGATTGGGGAGCAGGTCCATCACACCGGCCACCGGGCACCCGGCGGAACACTTGCCACACTGATAGCAGGCCAGCACGTTCTGGCCACTGGCCTCTTCGACGCGCTGCTGCAGGCGCGACCGCAGGCCCTCGGGCAAAAGTGCGACCTTCACGCCGTTCGCTCCCGTCGATAGGCGGCCTTGCCCGCCTCGTAGGCATCGCCGCCATAGACGTCGTTGATGACGATGACGGGCAGGTCCACCACCTCGAGCCGCTGCACCGCCTCGGGACCGAGCTCGGGGTAGGCGATGACCTCAGCCTCGCGCACCGAGCGTGCGATCAGCGCCGCAGCGCCGCCGACGCTGGCAAAGTAGATAGCCCGGTAGCGCACGATCGCGTCGCGCACATCCGGGCTGCGATTGCCTTTGCCGATCATGCCCTTGAGCCCGGCGCGCAGCAGGGCCGGTGTGTAGGGGTCCATGCGATAGCTCGTGGTAGGACCTGCAGAGCCGATCGGCCGGCCGGGGGGAGCCGGAGAGGGGCCCATGTAGTAGATGATCTGGCCACGCAGGTCGAAAGGTAGGGGCCGACCGGCCTCGAGGGCATCAACGAGCCGCTTGTGAGCGGCATCGCGCGCCACATAGAGCGTGCCGGTGATCGAGACCGCATCCCCTGCATGAAGGCCGGCGATGACCTCATCGGTCAGCGGAGTGCTGATCTGCACGTGCCACCTCCGTGGGCTAGAGAACCGCCTCTTTATGTCGCGCCGAGTGACACTGGATGTTCACCGCCACCGGCAGGCTGGCTATGTGACAGGGGAAGGTCTCGACATGCACGGCCAGCGCCGTGCAGCGGCCGCCCAGCCCTCCCGGGCCGATGCCCAGATCATTAATGCGCGAGAGGAGCTCGGCCTCGAGGGCAGCATCCTCGGCATTGGGACTTGGCTGGCCAACGGGCCGCAGCAGTGCGCGCTTGGCAAGGAGCGTCGCCTTCTCCACCGTCCCACCGATCCCCACGCCCACAATGATCGGCGGACAGGGGTTCGCCCCCGCGGCGTCCACGCACGAGACCACCAGGTCGACCACGCCCTGTCGGCCATCCGCAGGGACGAGCATGCGCAGCGCGCTCATGTTCTCGCTGCCACCGCCCTTGGGCACGACGGTAAGGCGGAGGCGGTCGCCGGGAACGACGTCGTAGTGGATGACGGGTGGGGTGTTGTCTCGGGTGTTGATGCGGGCGGAGTAGGGCTGGCTGACGACCGATTTGCGAAGGTAGCCCTCCGTGTACCCTTTGCGGACCCCCTCGGCGATGGCCTCGGGCAGCGCCCCTCCAACCACCCGCGCCTCCTGCCCGAGCTCGACAAAGACCACGGTCAGGCCCGTATCCTGGCAGAGGGGCATGCGCTCGGCCCGGGCCACGCGCGCGTTCTCCAGAATCTGCTCCAGCGCCGCTCGCCCTACGGGGGAGACCTCCTCCCGCAGCGCCCGCTCCAGTGCCTGCACCACGTCCTCACCGAGGTCAATGCAGGCCTCCTGGCAGAGCCTGGCCACGGTCTCGGTCACATCCCGCGCCTGGATCTCTCTCACGCCGGACCTCCTCGGATTACCCAAGAGAAGCAAAAAGGGACACCGTGCCAGCTACAGCAGGCCGCAGGGGCCTGCATGCCGGTGTCCCCAACGGGCGAATCGGCGCTCGTGCAGCACCTCTGGACTGGCGGGTGCCGCCGGCAGTTCGCTCACCGCTGACCGCAGGGCCCGTTCAGGCATCGGCATTGAAGCGACGGGCTCACTCCCTGGTTGGGGAGAGGATGGCTTGTGAAGGACGGCTTACGTCCTCTATTATACAACGCTACTCTGGGACTGTCGAGTTTGGGTGCTCGGGCCCTTCCAGCGCACCGCAACACGCCAGAAGAGCCTCAGACCCGTGGCCCGTGGCCCCTTCACATCGGCCTGCAGGCCGATGCGCGGGTTCCGCCCGCTTCTGCGGATTTGCCCGCGGACCCGAGGCAGGCTACACTCTCTTCATTCGGAAACGACCCTGAGGAGCCGCCACACGTGTCAGCCGCCCACGAGCTCACGCGCGAGACGCAGCTCTACCCTCCCATCCGGGACATGCTGGCTGCGCGCGGCTATGCCGTCCGCAGCGAGGTGGGCGGGTGCGACATCGTCGCCACAAAGGGCGATGAGCTCATCGTCGTCGAGCTGAAGCGGCGCCCGTCGCTCGCTCTCCTCATCCAGGCTACGCAGCGTCAGCGTGTCGCCGATTTGGTCTATGTGGCGCTGCCCAGGCCGGAAGGCCAGGAGATGGACCTGCGCTGGCGCCGCCTCCAGCATCTGCTGCGGCGGCTGGAGCTCGGGCTGATCCTCGTCTCGTTCTCGACGCCGGTGCCAACGGTCGAGGTTGCCTTCGACCCGCAGCCGTTCCGGCCGCGCCGAGACGGCCGGCGGCGTCGGGCCCTTCTTGGCGAGCTCGCCGCCCGCAGTGGCGAGCACAATGAGGGCGGCTCCTGCCGGCGGGGCATCGTCACCGCCTACCGGGAGAAGGCGCTCTTTATCGCCTGCTGCCTCCAGCGCTACGGGCCGCTCACCCCTGCCCGGCTACGCGACCTCGGAGCCGGCGAGAAGACGCTGTCCATCCTCTCCCGCAATGTCTATGGCTGGTTCCAGCGCGTTGACCACGGCGTCTACGCCCTGACACCGGCCGGTCAGAAAGGTCTGGAGGAGTATGCCGATATCGTCGCCCAGTTCCGTCGCGCCCTCGACGGCCACGCTGCACAGTGAACGATAGAGGCGCTCGCTGCCATGCCCTGCGACCTGGATCGAATCATCGACCGCCGCGGCTCCGATAGCGAAAAGTGGCGCCGCTACGGCCCCGACGTGCTCCCCCTCTGGGTGGCCGACATGGACTTTCGGTCGCCCGAGCCGGTCATCCGTGCCCTCCGCGAGCGGGTCGATCACGGCGTCTTTGGCTACGGCTGTGAGCCGGACGGCCTGCGAGACCTTCTCGTCGCACGCCTGCAACGGCTCTACGGCTGGCAGGTCAGCCCCGACGCGCTGGTCTTCATCCCCGGCGTCGTGATCGGCCTCAACCTCTGCTGCCGCGCCTTTGCCCGCCCCGGCGAAGGCGTCCTCGTGCAGACCCCCGTCTACCCGCCGATCCTCCACGCCTGGAGCAATGCCGGGCTCGAGCGCCGGGAGATGGCGCTGACCCGCCTCGAGGACGGCACTTACGCAGTGGACTATGAGGCCTTTGAGCGTGCCGCACAGGAGGGAACGCGCCTCTTCATCCTCTGCAACCCGCATAATCCCGTCGGACGGGCCTTCAGGCCAGACGAGCTGGAGCGGATGGCTGAGATATGCCTGCACCACGACATCCTCATCTGCTCCGACGAGATTCACTGCGACCTCGTCTACAGCGGGGTCCGGCACACGCCCATCGCCTCGCTCTCGCCCGAGGTCGCCCGGCGCACGATCACTCTGATGGCCCCGAGCAAGACGTTCAACATCGCCGGATTGTGCTGTGCATTCGCCGTCATCCCCGACCCTGTGCTCCGCGAGGCTTTTCGCCGGGCGGCGCGCGGCCTCGTGGGCGAGCCCAATGTCCTTGCCTTTGCCGCCGCCGAAGCGGCCTATCGCGGGGGGCAGCCCTGGCTGGACGAGGTGCTGCGCTATCTCGAGGCCAACCGGGACTATCTGCTCCGCGAGGTGCCGGCCCGCCTGCCCGGCGTCCGTATGGCCTGCCCGGAGGCCACATTCCTGGCCTGGCTGGACTGCCGGGAGGCCGCCATCCCCGGCAACCCGTACGAGTTCTTCCTGCGCCAGGCGCGCGTGGCCCTGAACGACGGCGCAACCTTTGGAAGGGGCGGCGAGGGCTTTGTGAGGCTCAACTTTGGCTGCCCTCGTGCCTTGCTTGAGGACGCGCTGCAGCGTATGCAGCGCGCATTGGAGGGGCCGACAGCCCGGTACCCTGCATCGGAGGCAAACCCATGACGACGAGTTCCCCCCTGCGCGTGGCCGTTATCGGTTGCGGCGGCATGGCCTGGCATCACCTGCGGGACATAGCCCAGCACCCGGATACCGCTCGCATCGAGGCCATCTGCGACCCGGCGCCTCGCGCCTACGAGAGCGTCGTCGCGCTCTTCCAGGAACTGGGGCGCACGCCCCCGCCGGTCGTCCCCGACCTACAAAAGCTCCTCGACGCCTACGCGAGCCGCCTGGACGTGGCCCTGATTGCCTCACCGCACGTCTACCACCACGACCAGGCCAAAGCCTGCCTCGAAGCAGGGATGGACGTGCTCCTCGAGAAGCCCATGGTGATCACCGCCGCCGAGGCCCGCAGCCTGATCGAGGCCCGCGACCGCACCGGAAGGCTCCTGGTAGTGGCTTTCCAGGGAAGCCTCTCGCCGCAGGTACGCACTGCCGCCAGGCTGCTCCGCTCGGGCGAGCTGGGCGACATACTGAACATCAGCGGCCTCGTCTGGCAGAGCTGGCGCTGGGGCACAACCGGCACCTGGCGGCAGCAGCCCGAGATCTCGGGAGGAGGGTTCCTCTTCGACACCGGCGCCCACCTGCTCAATACCGTCGCCGACCTCGCCGGAGAGGATTTTGCAGAGGTTGCGGCCTGGCTCGATAACCGCGGCACCCCCGTCGACATCCTGGCAGCAGTGATGGCCCGGCTCAAGTCCGGCGCACTGGTCACGCTGAACGGCTGCGGCGAATCGATCCCCGGCGCCGGGTCGGAGATCCGCGTCTTTTGCACGCAGGGCATCCTGCGCACCGGCATCTGGGGAGAGCGACTCGACGTGCAGAGGGCCGGACGGCGGCACCTCCGCAAGGTCCCGCTGGCCCGCCCGAGCGGCGTGTGGGAGCAGTTCATGGCGGTGCGCGAAGGCCGCATGGAGAATCCGTGCCCGCCCGAGGTCGGCCTGCGAATGGCCCGCCTGTGGGATGCCATCCGGGCCTCAGCAGCGAAGGGCGGCGTTCCGGTCCGCTGCAGCTGAGCCGCGGCAGGGACGATCCGGGCGCGCTCGCCGGGCTCTGCCCGAGGCCGCTCGGGCAGAGCCCGGCACAGAGCCCTTCAGCGCTCAGCGGTCTCGGCCAAGCCCGCTGATAAACTCGCCGATCCGCTCTACCGCCCGGCGGAGGTTCTCCAGTGAGTTCGCGTACGAGAGGCGCACGTACCCCTCGCCGTAGGCGCCGAAAGAGGTGCCAGCGAGCGCCGCGACCCCGGCCTTCTCGAGGAGCGAGTCGGCAAAGAGCTTGCTCGGCATGCCCGTCGCCGAGATGTTCGGGAAGACGTAGAAGGCGCCCTTCGGCTCGACGCAGGTCACCCCCGGTATGGAGCGCAGCCCCGCCACGACCAGGTCCCGCCGCTCGCGGAAGGCGGCGACCATGCGGGCCGGTGCCTCCTGCGGACCGCGCAGCGCTTCCACCCCCGCCCACTGTGTGAAAGCGGCCGTGCACGAGGCCGAGTTGACCATCAGCCGGTTGATGCAGGCCGCGAGCTCCGTCCGCATGACCCCATAGCCAAGGCGCCAGCCGGTCATGGCGTAGGTCTTGGAGAAGCCGTCCAGGATGATCGTCCGCTCCTTGAGCCCCGGGAACGAGGCAATGGAGACGTGCTCGCCCTCGTAGAGGATGCGCGAGTAGACCTCGTCGCTCAGCACCATCAGGTCGTGTTGCAGGGTGAGCTCGGCAATGGCCTCGAGGTCCTCCCGCGAGAGGACGCCGCCCGTGGGGTTGTGCGGCGAGTTCAGGATGATCAGCCGGGTGCGAGGGGTGACCTTGCTGCGCAGTTCGTCCACATCGAAGCGGAACTCGCGGTCCTCCCGCAGGGGTATCGGCACCGGCGTGGCGCCCACAAAGTTGATCATCGACTCATAGATGGGAAAGCCGGGGTTGGGGTAGATGACCTCGTCACCGGGCTCGGCCAGGGCGAGGAGCGAGAAGAAGATGATCGGCTTCGCCCCCGGGGTCACCACCACCTCATCGGGCGAGACAGTGATGCCCCGCATGCGGCCGACCTCTTCGGCGATGGCCTCGCGCAGCGGCAGGATGCCTGCCGAAGGGGTGTAGTGGGTCTCGCCGCGACGCAATGCCTCGATCGCCGCCTCGACGATGTTCGGTGGCGTGTCAAAGTCGGGCTCGCCGATCTCGAGGTGGATGACGTCCCGCCCCTGAGCCTCCAGCGCCCGCGCCCTGACGAGGACCTCGAACGCCGTCTCCGTACCCAGGCGACTCATGCAGCGCGCCAGCTTCATTTCGACCTCCTGCCGGCCCCATTGCCGGCTGCGAACAACCAGCGGCTACTCGATCGGCTATCTCAGAGGGCACGTCCACCGCGCCCTCTCTAACCCCTGACCGTCGCGGCCGGATGTGCACGCGGCTCAGGCCACCGCGCGGTACGCCTCCAGCAGCTCACGCCCCGCGCGCTCCCAGGTAAAGCTCTGCGCCCGCTCGCGCCCGCCCTCGCGCAGGGTTGCCCGCAGGGCCTCATCGTGAAGCGCCCGGTCCAGCCCCTCCACAAGGCTCTCGGTGTTGTAGGGGTCGACGTACACCGCCGCCTCGCCAGCCACCTCAGGGAGCGACGAGGTCCGTGCCGTCACCACGGGCGTCCCACAGGCCATCGCCTCAAGGACCGGAATGCCAAAGCCCTCGTAGAACGAGGGATAGGCGAAGCAGGCCGCCAGGGAGTAGAGCGCCGGCAGGTCGGCATCGGGCACGTGCCCGAGGAAGCGCACCCGGTCGCCGAGCCCGAGGCTCTCGACCCGCTCAAAGATGGGCTCGTACAGCCACCCCTTGCCCCCCACGATCACCAGGTCGTGCGGCAGGCGCCGACGCTCGCGCAGGGCCGCATACGCTTCGATCAGCCCCGTAAAGTTCTTGCGCGGCTCGAGCGTTCCCAGGCCCAGGATGAACGGCCGCTCCAGCCTGTACTGCAGGCGCACCGCGTCGAGCTCCCCGGGTTCGCCCACCGGCCGAAAGCGGTCCTCTACTCCCGCATACACGACCCGCACGCGCTCCGGGGGCACCGCCAGGAGCTCGATCACGTCATGCCTTGTCGAGTGCGAGTCGGCCAGGACCAGGTCGGCGCGACGGACCGAGCGGGGCACGACGTCCAGCAGATAGCGGCGCAGCACCGGATGCGCGCACTCGGGCACACGCAGAAAGGAGAGGTCGTGGACGGTCAGCACCTTGCGGCCGCTGAGCACCGGCGGCAGCACAAAGTCGGGAGAATGGAAGAGGTCCAGCTTTCCGAGGAAGAGCTCGATCGGGACCGGCAGTCGCAGGCGCTGCCAGAGAAGGGACGTCTCCCGGTCGGTCAGCGGCAGCCAGCGGGCGCTAAAGTTCGGTCCGGCCGGGACGGCACCGCGCACACCCCGGCCGGCCACGAACAGCCGGTACGAGTTCTCGCGGTCGAGGGCCGGCAAGGCCCCGATGAGGCCGCGGGTGTATCGCCCGATCCCGGCTCCCTGTCGCACCGCCGCCGTATAGTCTATGCCAATGCGCATGCCTCACAGACCCCGGTAGGTCCAGATGCGGTTGGCGCCAAAGTTCCAGAAGAGGACGACCACGATTGCGATCGCCTTGGCCAGATTGTAACCCAGGGTTCCCCAGCCGGCAAAAACCCAGCGATCCAGGGAGAGGAAGAGCGCCTGATTGATCGCATAGCCGCCCACGCTGACGGCGAAGAACTGGGCCAGCTGTCGCCCGAAGGGTCGGGCCCGTGACTCCGGAAACGTCCACAGCCGGTTCCAGATAAAGTTGCTGAACGCGGCCACCGAGAAGGAGCAGGTATTGGCCCAGAACTTGGCCAGATTCAGGCCGAGGATCAGGGCGTTGAGCACGCTGAAATCCACCACCGTCCCCAGCGTGCCGACGAGCCCGAAACGGACAAAGCGGTCCACCTCGCGTCGGTTTTTCACGATCCACGAGGCGAGCGTCCCTATCCGCCCCGGCTTCTGCCCACCGACCCTCGCGGCCACATCGGCCACGAGCCGCATCACCGGGCTTTCCTGCAGGCCAGCGCTCGCGTGCACTCCTTCGCTCCCGAGCTGGCCCCCTTGCTCCCTCATCGCTGGTCCTCTCGCTTGCACTTTTCAGCCACCACCCACGCTGCCATCCCAAAGAAGAGCCCTACCTGAATGGCCATGCCGTGCACGTACAGGTTATCGAACATGCTGTGCACCGCCAGGTGCACCCACAGGCCCAGTGCCCCCAGGGCCAGGCCCTGCTCCAGGCCCTGCGAGCCGCGCACCGCCCGAGCAATCACCCACAGTCCTGCCCCCATCCACAGCAGATAGGCCACCAGGCCCGGCAGGCCTGCCTCGGCGGCGATGTTGAGATAGTAGTTGTGCGCATGCCCCAGCGGATCCGGCCACCGCGGCAACGCATAGCGCTCGTATGCCGTGGCATAGTTGCCGAGGCCCACGCCGGTCCACGGATGGTCGCTGAGCATCCCCCAGGCGGCGTACCAGTGCGCCGCCCGCTCCACCACGGCATAGTTAGCGTCGGTAACCTCGACGTTGCGCACGTCCAGGATCACCAGGTCGGCAGCCAGATCGGCAAACCGCGTCTGCAGAAACCCGGGCACCGGGATGCGCCCCAGCACCAGAACGCACAGGGTCACCGCCAGGAGCACCCCCGCCAGGGTGGCCCTCAGCCACGCTCCTCCCCGGGCCAGAACGACAGCAGCGATCGCTGCGGCTGCCCCGATCCAGGCTCCTCGCGACCAACTCGCCCCCAGGCCCCCCAACATGAGCGCTCCGGCTGCAGCAGCCACAGCCCACAGAGCCGCAATGCGCCGCTCCGCCCGCCAGGCGCGCCCGGGCCAGATGGTCAGCACCAGTCCTGCCGCCAGTGGAAGCGTCATCCCGAGGTAGCCCCCGTAGGGGTTGGGCTGGTCAAAGGTGCCAGCCGCCCGCATGAACCGGCCCATGAGCAGGAAACCCGGGGGACCGACGCGCGCAACGAACTGGTAGAGTCCAAGGAGGCCTTCGGCTGCCCCTGCCGTGAGCAGCCCGAGGGCGAGGAGCGTGACCCCTGCCCGGTCGGCCAGGTTCACCACCAAGAGGAGCGCCAGCACGAGCTCGATCCACTTGACGAGCTCCTTGACGGCCGGCCCCAGCGCCGTCGCCGGGAGAAACGATGCCAGCATCGCCCCGAGAAGCACCAGCCCGGCCCCGCCCAGCGCCGGCCACTTCAGGCCCAGCCTTCGCCGCGCAAGCTGCCGGGCGAGCCAGGCCCCAGCCGTCGCGGCCAGGAGCACGTCCTGCGCGCCGATCGCCGCCCCGCCGATCCTCAGGCTGCGGAGCGAGCCGAAGGGGACGGCATAGGCCACCAGCACCAGGCCCAGGATCGGCTGAATGAGGATGCCCACGCCAATAACCGCCGCGACGAGGAGCGCCGCTGCCCAGGTCACCGGCCAGGTCGTCAGCACCCAGAGCCAGGCCAGGAGAATCCCGGCCACCAGCAGGCGCCCCAGCCAGCGCCCGCCCGGAAGCCGCTCCCAGGGCCAGGGTTCGCCCATGCCCGGCTCAGCCAAAGGCGTCTGCACTCCTCTGCTCGCCCCCGTGTCCTGGCGCTACGCGCGCACTTGCTGCTCCGCCATGCGCTCGCGGAACCACTCTATAGTCAGCCGCAGACCCTCCTCAACCGGCACAACCGGCTGCCAGCCCAAGAGCGTCCGCGCCCGTGTGATGTCCGGGCAGCGGCGGTTCGGGTCATCCGCCGTGCGCTCGTCTTTGGGCCTGACGAACTCGATCTCTGAGCAGCTGCCGCTCAGCTGCAGGATCAGGCGGGCAAAGTCGATGATGCGCATCTCTTGCGGGTTGCCAAGGTTCACCGGATCGGCGACGTCAGAGAGCAGCAGCCGGTACAGGCCCTCGACCAGGTCCGAGACGTAGCAAAAGCTGCGCGTGCGCGTCCCGTCGTCGTACACGGTCAGTGGCTGCCCGCGCAGCGCTTGGCTCACAAAGTTGGGCACGACGCGCCCATCATCCAGCCGCATGCGGGGGCCGTAGGTGTTAAAGATGCGGGCAATGCGGGTTTCCAGCCCGTGCGTGCGGCGGTAGGCCATCGTGAGCGCCTCGGCGAAGCGCTTGGACTCGTCGTAGACGCCGCGCGGACCGACTGGGTTGACGTTCCCCCAGTACCCCTCGGCCTGCGGATGCACCTGTGGATCGCCATAGACTTCGGAAGTCGAGGCCAGGAGAAAGCGGGCGCCTTTGGCCCGGGCCAGCCCGAGCGCCTTGTGCGTGCCGAGCGCGCCGACCTTGAGCGTCTTGATCGGCTGCTGCAGATAGTCGACCGGACTGGGCAGCGAGGCAAGGTGAAGCACGGCATCCAGGTGGCCCTCGAGGTAGATGTACTCGGTGACGTCGTGCTTGATGAAGCGAAAGCCTTCGTTCCCGGCCAGGTGCTCGATGTTGCTTGTGCTCCCAGTGATCAGGTTGTCCATCCCGACAACCTCATGCCCCTCGGCGAGGAGGCGATCACACAGATGGGAGCCGATAAACCCGGCAGCGCCGGTGACCAGGATGCGCATAGGACCCCTCGTCGTGAAAGTGGGCCGCCAGCCCGTGGCGGGCCCCCAGCGGGCGCAGTATAGCAGAATGGACGGGGGCGGTCAATGAGGGTTGCCCAGGGGGTACAGTTCGGTATTGGGGCATTTCGCACTCTGCCCGCTGTCATCAGCCCCTCCCCCCGTCCCCTCCCCAGGCGGACGCCGCGGCGTCCGCCTGGGGAGGGGAGATTGGTAAAGCGGGGTGTTTTGCGGCGGCGGCGCTCTACGCGCGCCGCCGCCGCAAAACACCCCATAGAGCAAGGGCCCCCTCCGCCGGGGCGGCCTGCGGGCCGACCCGGGGGAGGGGGCCCTTTTTCTATGGGGTGTTGTGGGGCGGCGCGCTACGCGCGCCGCCCCACAACACCCCGCTCCACGCACCTCCCCTCCCCAGGCGGACGCCGGTGTCCGCCTGCGGAGGGGACGGGGGAGGGGCTGATGACGGC
>DYEI01000195.1 GCA_020725765.1 Anaerolinea sp.
GGGGGAGGGGCTGATGACGGCTGGCAGAGTGCGAGATGACCCAAAACTGAACTACGCCCCTTCGCGCCTCCGGGTTGGTGCCCCACTCCGGCCGCTACGCGCCCGCCCGGGCCAGCTCGGCCCGGTGCTGCAGCTCCTTGCGCAGGGCGAGCATGTCCCGCGGGGCGGCGTGTGCCGCCAGCACGAGGAACACGGTGCAGACCAGCCACATGCTGGTGCAGATGTAGAGGATAGCCGCCCCGAGTGACCAGCGCACGGCGATCAGGCCCGCCAGCATCGGCGCCGCCGAGGAGCCAAGAAGCTCCACAAAGTTTTCGACGGCGTAGGCCGTGCTGCGCACCTCAGGCAGGGTGATGTCGAAAATGGTCGAGGTCACGTTGGGGGCGGCGAAGGGCATGAACAGGGCCGTCAGGCACATCAGCAGGCCGAAGAGGACCTTCTCGCCCGCGGGCAGGTTCAGGGTGATCACCAGGAGGACCGCCCCGGTGATGGCCCCCGCCGCGCTGACGAGCAGCCGGCCGCGCATGCTGCGTCGGAAGAAGAGGTCCCCCAGCAGCCCACCGAGGGGATAGCCTGCCGCCAGCACGAGCACCGCGAGAACCATGGTGATCAGCACCTCACCGGAGCTGTAGCCCCGCTCCGTTTCCAGATAGCGGAAGAACCAGAACTGGATCACCTGCCACGGGAACTGCCCAAAGAAGCCGTTGCCGACGACGAGGAGCCAGGTGCGGTTCTTCAGGAGGCCGCGGGCGATGCGCCAGTCAAACCTGTACTCGCGGCCCTGCTCGACGCCCTGCAGCTCGGGCTCACTCGAGCCACGCCTGGGCTCGCGGACCCCGAAAAAGATCACGATCGACAGGAGTATCCCCAGCGAGCCGGTGATGATAAAGACCGCCCGCCAGCCGACCATCCCGCCGAGGACCATGGCGAGCACCATCCCGATCAGATAGCCGAGGGGCATGGCCACCTGCAGGAGGCCGTTCACCCTGCTGCGCACCTTGGGCTCGAAGTAGTCGGCTATGAGGTTGTAGAGGCCCGGGTAGCTCGAGTCGTCGATGCCGGTCGAGGCGCGGGTGACCACAAAGGCCGGGAAGGTGCGCACCACAGCGCTCAGCCAGGTGGTCGCGCCCCAGATGAAGGCGGCCAGGGCGAGCAGCCGGGCCCTCGCGAAGCGGTCGTAGAGGTACCCCCAGAGCGGGTAGCAGATGGCCCCCACGATCACCGCACCGGAGAACGCCATCCCCATCTGGGCCTCATCGATGCCAAAGGTCTCCATGATGGGTGTGGCGAGCGGCCCGATGAGCAGCTTGTCGCACTGGTGGAGCAGGACAAACACGAAGAAGGTGCCGATCACGAACCAGCGGTAGCGGGATGACTTCATCTGTTTCCTCCCTTGTGCTCCTGTGCGCGGTGTCGATGGGTGCGTGCGCCTCCGGAATGGGCAGTCGCTGCCGGGCTGGCTCAATCGATCCCCTCGAACGGCCCCAGAAAGGTGGGCAGCGGGCGAGCCATGTGGACGTCCCACAGCGCCTTGAGGATGGCCAGTGCTTCGCGCAGGGTGTAGAACGCCATCTCGCCGGGGGTGTAATGTATCGTGCGCCGGGCCTGCGCCCAGGTCCAATCGGGCATACCGAGGCCGACGGCGTCGATGCCGAGCTGCCGGGCCGTGTAGACGGCCCGCGGCAGGTGGTAGCTCTGGGTCACGATCACAGCCTCGCGGACGCCAAAGATGTCGCGGGCACGGTAGCACGTCTCATAGGTGCTGAACCCGGCATAGTCGAGGGTGATATCCCTGGCCGGCACGCCCAGCGACATGGCATAGCGGCGCATGGCCGTCACTTCGTCGTAGTGGACGCTCGAGTTGTCGCCACTGAAGAGGAGCTTCTCCACCTTGCCAAGGCGGTACAGCTCGACCGCGCCGTAGACCCGCTCGGCGAGGGCCGGGCTGGGTTCGCCGTCGATGATGCCGGCTCCGGGCACGAGCGCGACCCGCTGCGCCGGCACCGCAGCCGGGTCGGCGTAGCGGTAGGGGCGCGTCGCATAGATGACATACGCCGGGAGGAGGAGAAGGGCCACAAGTCCGATGAGCACCGGCGCGAGGACCAGCCAGAGCCATCGCACGCTGGAGCGCGCTCCGGCTGCGCGAAGGCCGCGTCTGTGGTTGCTGCGTGGAGCCATAGTGTGGTCCTCACGAGCGTGCTGCCGGGCCGCGGACAGCGCGCGGGCCCTTGGTCCTGCCAGTAAGTATAGCTCAAAGCGCCGCGGAAAGGTAACTGTTCAGGCTCGCATATTGGCAGCGCAGGAGGCCACGTGCTCCGCCCACCCCTGTCCCCGACCGCCGCGGCGGGGGCGGGGATAAGAAAGGGGGTGTCCGCGGGCGGCCCCGCCGCCCGCGGACACCCCCCCCATAAAATAAGA
>DYEI01000196.1 GCA_020725765.1 Anaerolinea sp.
AGGGGTGGGGGCACTCAGTTGCAGCACATCGCTGCTGCCGCTCGGCCTGTCCCGAGCAGCGGTGTGTACGCCGGGTGGTCCGCTGGCATGGGTGCCAGGGCGCTTTCTCATGCCCGTGATGCTGTGCAGCCCGACTTGTGGGTAATGCATCGGCCGCCATGGCGGCGGGGGAGAGGCTGGCGACGACTGGCAGAGTGCGAACTGCCCCAATGGTGAACTGCACCCCGTTGCCATTGGACGTGTATCACAACCGCTCGCGGATCGTGCGAAGGATGGCTGTTGACAGCCCTGGCCCTCCGGACGCGCCTTGGTGAGTGCCCCCGCCCGGCGTCCCCTGAATCGCATTCTGCCTGGGGCAGGGGACGGTGGGGGGCAGACGCAGCCCGGCGGGGTACGAACTGCTGCAAGCCTGGATGGCCCCCGGCCCCAGATCGGTTGACAGCACCCCGGCGGACGCTAGACTCGGTCGATGGTCGAGGCGTGTCGGGAGGGGAGCAGATGGGCGTACAGGTCGGCCTCTATATCGAGGCGCAGGAAGGGGTCACCTGGGAGGTGTGGCGGAGCGTGGCGCAGGAGGCGGAGGCCCTCGGCTACGACCTTCTCGGCTGCTCAGTGCATCTGCGCTCCCTGGAAGGGGCGCCGGGCTGGCGTCTGGATCTCTGGCCGGTGATGACCGCCATCGCCCTGTGGACCCGGCGCATCGCCTTCGGACCGCTCGTGCTTCCTCTGGGGTTCTACCACCCTGCCCACATCGCCCGGGCAGCCGCCGCCCTCGATCGCCTGAGTGGCGGACGCTTCCAGCTCGGCCTCGGTGCCGGCCGGGATGCCGCCGAGTACCGGGCCTTTGGTCTGCCCTTCCCTGCCCACGATGAGCGGATTGCCATGCTGGCGGAGGGAGTGGAGATCATCCGTCGCCTCTGGACCGGCGAACCGGCAACGTTCCGGGGCAGATGGTACAGCCTGGACGGGGCCCAGATCGAACCCGTCCCCTCCCGCCGGTGGCTGGGGATCGGAGGGAACAGCGATGCGACGCTGCGCCTCGCCGCCCGCTGTGCCGACGAGTGGTCCACTACCGGCCGCGATGTGGCGGAGCTGCGCGCCCGCAACCGGCGGCTGGACGCGCTGGCGCACGAGGCTGGGCGCGACCCGGCCGCCATCGAGCGCACGGTCATGGACGGCGTGCTGATCGGGAGGGATGCCTCTGAGCTTGAGCGAAGGGCCTGCCGCATGGCGGACCTGGTGCCATCTCTGCGCGGGCAGTCGGTGCGGGAGATCATCCGCCGTCTGGCCGACGAGTGGGGCTGGTGGGTCGGCACTGCCGATGAGGTCCGGGCTCAGGTAGCGGAGGCGATCGGCGCTGGCTTCGGCCGGGTCTTCTTTCAGGTCTACGATGCCGCCGACCTCGCCGCCATGCGGCTGCTGGCCGAGGAGCTCGTGCCGGCCCTGCGCACCAGTCAGCCAGTAGGTGGGGTTGTCGGCTGACCGGTGGGGTGCGCCCTGCGCATCGGGCGGTTGCCACCTCCCGCCCCGATCGGGCGCCGAAGCAGGTGTCACGACGGCTCCTGCCCCGCATCCTGATGCTCCTCTGCCGGAACCAGTCCATAGCCGGCAGCCAGGGCCTCGGCCAGCTCGTCGATGGAGTAGCAAAGGGTCCCTTCCGGGATCACGAGCTTGCGACGGCCGAACCAGAGGCAGAGGGTCCGCACGGGGGCGCCTTCCCTGGAGAGCCCCAGCAGTTGCATGCTGCGCAGCTCGCGTAGGGGGTAGACCTCGAGGCCGCCCAGGCTGTAGACCTCGATCCGGTCAGGGGCGAACACGTACCTGCGCAGCCTCCGCCACAGCCCGGCGATGCCGGCACCGACGAGGGCTGTGCCAATCAGCAGCCCGGCAGCCGCACTTGCGCCGCGCAGGGCAGCGAGTGTACAGCCCAGCACGACGAGCCCCAGCGCCACGGCTACCCCACCGGCCAGGCAGGTCTGCGCCCTCGGGCCAACGCTCAGGGGCAGAGCTGGAGGCTGGCTGGCCTGAGGGGGCAGGCGATCGGCAAGGACGGCGCAGAGCAACCGGAGGCCCCTGAGCTCGCGCTTTATGCCTATTCGCTTCCTGTGGCCATGGACCACTATGGCCTGCCGAGGGTGGGAGGCCTCCACGCGAGTGATCTCGGCATAGGCGATACGTTTCGACCGGCCGAGCTGCGTGAGCGTTATCCCTTCGTCATCGAGGGTCAACCTGCCCTGCGTACGCAAGAAGAGGTAGAGGCCGAGCCCGGCAAAGGCCATGAGGGTCGCCACGTGAAGCAGCGACATCCGATCGAGGGCTGCTGCAATAGCCATAGGGAGGAACAGGAGCATACTAACCGTCCCAACCACGCGCTCACCTGCCGCATACTCGAACACCAGCTTCTCTCCGGGCTGGATCGCCTTCGCATAGGTTGCCGGGGCGCTGTCGCCGTAACCCCCGGCGGTCAGGCGGTGCCAGGTCTCGCCGGCCTGCTCGCCCGCCCGAGACAGGCCGAAATGCGCGCTCAGCGACGTGAACAGGAGGTCAAGGGAGTGTCTGACGACCTGCTCCCTCAGCTCGAGCCAGCGCGTACCAAAGAACAGACGCAGGACGTGCACCGGATCGCCACCCACAAGCTCCCGTGAGAGCTCGACCATCCGGAGGTCCTGGAGTGCCAGCACTTCTACCCTGGTCAGCCGATGAACCTCCACTTGATCGGGAGCAAAGACGTACTTCCGTGGCTGCCAGAGCAGGGCGATCCCGGCGGCGATGGGGGCGACTCCGAGCGGCAGTATCCCCATCGCACCTGACTCTGGCCAGTCGACCGCAATCAGGCCGAGGATAGAGAGGCCGAAAGCGACGAGCACGCCGCCGAGGCCATGCACCCAGAGGCTGGTTCGGACCTCCACTGGCAGGGCGGCGGGCATCGGCTTCGCGGAGGGGGGCAGGTGATGGTGGAGCAGGGCCAGGAACAGGGGAAAGCCGCGCAGCTGCTTCTCGACGCGTATCCGCCTGCCCTCGGCGTGGATGACCAGCGCTTGCCGCACATGCAGGTGCTCCAGCCGTGTGACCTCCGCGTAGGCGATTCGCGTCGAGCGGCCAAGGTGCGTGAGGGTAATACCCTCGCTGTCGAGGGTCACCCTGCCGAGCGTTGCCAGGAAGAGGTATACGCCAAGGCCGGCAAAGGCCACAAAGAGCAGCACACCAGGCAGGCCCGCTCCTCCTACGGCAAGCATGAGGGCGATGGCGAGGGGTACGATCGTGCCCGGCACCGCGATCACCCGGTAGAACCCGGGATATCTGAACTCCAGCTTTTCCCCCGGCCCGAGCTTTTCCATGGACACCTCCCCTGCCCTCTGACTGCACCGGCCTCCATGGGGCCGATCCCATAGTGCCGCTACACAGGGCTTGCAGAAGCGGTACAGTGTGCGTATTCTATGATCTTGTCGCCTATCCGACAAGGTCGCGCTCAACGGTACAGTCTTTGCTGATGCTCCTTCAGTCCTGGAGTTGTGGGGCGGCCAGGTTAGCGTGTTTGAGACCACGGGTACGGGGGTGCTGGCAGCAGCACAGATGAGCGCGCCCCCAGGGTCAACTACACCCGGCAGGAGCGCGCAGGTCCGCGCTTGAGCCGGCGGAGGACGCTGACATGCAGACGACGCGAGCGCCTGTAGGGCTCCCTGCTGGTGCCGAACACAGGTGCGAGTTGCTCCGCAGCCTGCTGGAGACCATTCTCGAGCAGATCCCGTCAGGCGTCGTGTTTGGCGAGGCACCGGAGGGGCGGCTGATCCTCGGCAACCACCAGGCGGAGCGCATCCTGCGCGCGCGGTTCCTGCCGGCGCCGACCATCGAGGCCTACCAGGTGTACCGCGGCTTCCATCCCGATGGGCGCCCCTACGAGCCGGAGGAGTGGCCCATGGCGCGTGCGCTCAAGGGCGAGGTCGTGCACGACGAGGAGGTTCACCTGCTCCGTGGTGACGGCACACTCGGCATCACGCTCCAGAGCGCGGCTCCCATTCGGGATCCCGAAGGCCACATCGTGGCGGCGTTGGTCGTCCTGACCGATGTGACGGAGGCCCGGCAGCACGAGGAGGCGCTGCGTGAGAGCGAGTCGCGCTTCCGCCTGCTGGCCGAGAACGCGCAGGACATCATCTACCGGTTCCGCCTCAAGCCGCAGCCCGGCTTTGAGTACGTCAGTCCTTCTGCCACGCGCATCGTGGGCTACACCCCAGAGGAACACTACGCCGACCCTCAACTCGGTCTCAAGCTCGTACATCCCGAGGATCGTCCGCTGCTGGAGGCGATTGCTTCCGGCCGCGAGACCTCAGCGACTCTGCGCTGGATACGCAAGGACGGCACGGTCATCTGGGCGGAACAGCACAACGTGCCCGTCTACGATGACAGGGGTGAGCTGGTCGCCATCGAGGGGATCGCCCGCGACGTCACGGACCGCGTACACGCCGCCGAGGAGCGCGAGCGCCTGCTACAAGAGGTCCAGGACCGTGCTGCAGACCTTGAGACCATCTTTGAGAACACCGACGCTCAGCTCGCCTTCCTCGATCGAGACTTTACGTTCCTGCTCGTGAACTCGGCCTACAGCCGCGGCGCCGGATATAGCGAGGAGGAGCTGATCGGCAGGAACCACTTTGACCTCTTCCCGAATCCGGAGAACCAGGCCATCTTTGAAAGGGTGCGGGATACCGGCGAGCTGTACCGGGCTGTCGAAAAGCCCTTCGAGTATGCGGGCCAGCCCTGGAGAGGAGTGACCTACTGGAACTGGGTTCTCGCGCCCATCAGAGGGCCGGAGGGGCGAACCGAGCGGCTGCTCCTCTCGCTGACCGATGTCACACCGCAGGTGCGGACGCGCCTGCAGGTTGAGCGGTTGGCCCAGGTCGCGCAAGGGCGGGCGGCGGAGCTGGAGCGGCTGCAGGAGCAGCGCAATGACATTATGCGCGCCGTCTCGCACGACCTGCGCAATCCGCTTACGACCATCCTCGGCCAGGCCCAGCTCCTCGACCGTCGCCTGGAGCGGGCGGGTGCCTCTGGACGCGAGCGGGAGGCTGTGCAGGCCATCATCGCTGCGGCCCGGCGCATGGACCTCATGATTCGGGACCTGGTCGATGCTGCGCGCTCGGAGGCGGGGCAGCTCCAGCTCGAGCGACAGCCTGTCAGCCTGCCCGGGTTCCTCGAAGCGCTCAAACGGTCGCAGGCCACGGCCCTGCCGATGGAGCGCGTCGAGTTGGTGATGCCACCCGAGTTGCCGCCCGTCCTGGCTGACCCTTCCCGCCTCGAGCGGATTCTGGTCAACCTGCTGTCGAACGCACTCAAGTTCTCCCCGCCCGAGAGCCCGGTGACCGTGTGCCTGGAGCGGCGCGGCGATGAGGTCATCACCTCGATCACCGACCGGGGGCCAGGCATCCCGCCGGAGGACCTGCCGCGTCTGTTCCAGCGCTACTACCGCGCGCCAGCGGCCGACGAGAGACAGCGTGGCGTTGGGCTTGGGCTCTACATTACGCGCATGCTGGTGGAAGCGCACGGCGGCCGCATCTGGGTGGAGAGCGAGGTCGGCAAGGGCAGCACCTTCTCCTTCAGCCTGCCGGTCGCGTGAAAGGCAGGGCGTGACGCGGGAGCCTGATCAGCTTGCCGGCCTCGGCACGGGCCTCCTCCCGAACACAAGAGGAACGAGAGCGGCGCTCCCGAGGAGCACGAGCCCGTTGATGAGGAAGGGTGCAGCCTGACCCGCAGAGTCATACAGCCAGCCGCCGATCAGGGGTCCGATGGTGATGCCCAGGTCCGCAGCCACCACGTAGAGGCCATAGCCACGGCCGCGCGCGTCGCTGCCGGTGAGGTCCGCCACCAACGCCTTCTGCGCGGGCGCGGCCACCACGAGCCCGACTGCCTGGACCGCCCACAGCGCCGTCAGCCAGAGCAGCGAGGGCACGTAGGGCAGGAGGAGCGAAACCAGCCCCGACGAGGCAAAGCCCGCGGCGATGAGCGGCATACGTCCAAAGCGGTCGCTGAGCCGGCCCGTTCGCGCCGGCAGATAGCTCTGCACAATCGCCGCCGGGATGAACGCCAGCGAGAGGAGGGTGAGGTCCCTTGTGAACCTGTCCTGCAGGAAGATGAGCAGGATGGCGCTGATCAGCGTGGATGACAGCGTCGTCACGAACACCAGGCCCATCAGGCGCGACAGCCGGCTCAGGGGGCTGCCGGGCTCGGCGGGCCGCAGCTCAGGCGGGGGGTAGGTTTCGGGCACGCGCCGCCAGGCGAGCCAGGTGGCGATGAGCAACAGCCCGCCGTAAACCACGAAGAGGAGCCGCCAGCCGGTCTCCAGCCCCGCCCAGAGCAAGAACGAGAAGCCGAAGGCGGCGCCGTACAGGCTGCCCTGGGCGGACGCCCCGTCGACGCGGCCGACCGCGCGGCCGCGTTGCTCTTCGACGACGCCGTCGGTCGCCATCGTATAGGCCGAAATCCAGAAGAGCGAGGCGCCCAACCCCTGCACGAGCCGCGCCAGGTAGAGGATGGTGAGGCCAGCTCCACCTGCCGCAAAGAGGCCCATCGCTGCGACGTAGAAGAGGAAGGCGGCGATCAGAAAACCCTTCCGGCCGTAGCGGTCCAGCGCCCAGCCCACGAGCGGCCGGATGAGCACCAGCACCAGGCCGAAGACAGAGAACAGTCCGCCGATCTGCAGCGCGCTCGCGCCCAGCCGTTTGGCGTAGACTGGCAGAAGGAAGAAGAGGATGCCAAAGCTTGCCGAGCCCAGCCGTATCGGCCAGCCAAGCGCCCTGGAGACATCGACGCGGAGGTCCTCGCGGGCCATGACACTCCTCCCCTCTGCCTGGCGCCGTGCACGGGCGGCACCGCAGTCTGCGGAGATTCTAGACAGGCTGGGGAGATGGGTCAAACGGGGAGGCAGCGTGGGTGTGGTTCACCGTGGGGGCAGGCTCATCTGCGCTGTTGGCAGGCGCCCCCTCCCCTGACCCCTCCCCCTGGCGGACGCGTCGCGTCCGCCAGGGGGGGGGGAACTCTCTTTCTTGGG
>DYEI01000197.1 GCA_020725765.1 Anaerolinea sp.
CTAGCCGCGCTACACGACTGCTGACGGGCGATGGAGGCAATAGTGAGGGGCGAGGATCTCAAAAGGCCAAACTCAAGCCCCTCCATGAACAAGACGCCTCCTTCCCCGCCGCCGAGGCGGCGGGGAAGGAGGAGGGGGGATGGTGTAGCCTCCGGCAAGGGCCGACCGACGGCGGCTACTGTTGCCTGTCCGCCCCTGAAGCCGTCGCGGGCAAGGGGTCAAGAAAGGTTCCTTGATGGCGATGGACAGTGAAGCAGATACTCGCAGGGATGATGGAGAGAGCATCGAGGAGCTGGTGCGGAGCACCCAGCTCACGCTCTGCCTGGTAGCCCTGGCCGCAGGCTGGGTGTGGCTGTTTGTCGCAGCCTCCCTCGCACCTGAGGCCCCGAGTCGTCAGGCTGAGGCACGGACGCTCCTCCCTCCTGTGGTCCTGATTGTCGCGTCCCTGGCTTGCCTGCGGCAGCGTGCGAAGGGGTGGCGCGTAGCCTCGCTCCTGCTCCTTGCGGGCGGTGCCGCCTCTCTGTTGCTCAGCTACTACTGGACCTCCCCCGCGGTATGGCCTTACTACCTCTCGCTGGTAGTGATCGTGGCGGGGCTTCTTGCTGGCTCGGCCAGCTCCTTTGCCACGGCCCTGGTGCTGACCCTGGCGCTCCTCTTCCTGCCCCGGCCGGACGTTGCCCATCCTCCAGCCCCGGCCCTCCTTGGACCCATTGGGTTGCTGTGGGCCGTGGCACTCACCTCCTGGCTCTCATCCCGCAACCTCTACACAACGCTGCGCTGGGCCCTTCAGAATCAAGAGCAGGTGCGCGAGCTGCTGGAGGGGTTGCGCCAGCGCCAGGGCGAGCTCAACCGCACGCTGACCGCGCTCACCGAGGCCACACGCCGCCTCGAACGAACCAACCGGGAGCTGGCCATCGCACGGCAGCGCGCCGAAGAGGCCCGTGCCATGAAGGAGCACTTTGTGGCCAACGTGAGCCACGAGCTGCGTACCCCGCTCAACGTCATCGTCGGCTTCTCCGAGATGATGTACCTCGATCCGGATGCCTACGACGGAGTCCACTGGACAAGCGAGCTCCAGAGTGACATCGGTGAGCTGTACAGGGCAAGTCGTCACCTCCAGAGCCTGGTGAACGACATCCTCGACCTCTCTCGCATCGACGCCGCCCGTCTCCCCATGTTCCGCGAGTTCTCCGACCTGCGCGCCATCCTCACCGAGGCGATCGAGACCGTCCTCCCCCTCCTGCGCCAGCGGGGGCTCGCCTGCCATACCGACTGGCCGGACCAGCTCCCAGAGCTCTTTGTCGACCCAACCCGCATCAGACAAGTGATGCTCAACCTGCTCAATAACGCCGCCCGCTTTACAGACCGTGGCCGGATCACCGTGACCATCCGTCAGACTGAAGATTCAGTCCGAGTCAGCGTGGCCGACACCGGAGTGGGCATCCCAGAGGACAAGCTCGAGGCCATCTTTGAGCAGTTCCACCAGGTTGACGATGGGCTGCGACGTCGGGGCGGCGCGGGGCTTGGCCTTGCCCTGAGCCGGCAGCTGATCGAGCTGCATGGAGGGAAGATGTGGGCCGAGAGCCGTCTGGGCGAAGGCAGCACCTTCCACTTTACCCTGCCACTGCCCGGAGCCTTGCCTCACTCGGCTCCCCTCGTCCGAGTACCGGAGCGCAAGAGAGACGAGGTCCGCCATGCCCCCATCGTGGTCGTCGACCCCGACCCAACCATCGCCGAAATGCTGAGCCGCTATCTCGGCGACCGCCGCCTCCTCACGGCCGGCAACGCGACGGAAGCCGAAGCCCTGGTCGAAGCGGAGCATCCGGTCGCAGTGATCGTGAACCAGCGGCCTGATGCGCCCCCCGAGCAGTGGCTGGGCGCCCTTGGCGCCGCCACGGAGCGCCACAGCGTGCCGATCTTCCGCTGCGCCATCCCCAGCCAGAGCTGGCTCGGCAAACAGAGAGGGCTGGACGAGTGCCTGAAGAAACCCGTATCGCGCGAGGCCGTGCATGCCGCACTGGCAAGGTTCTGCCCGGGGTCTGGTACTGTCCTTGTGGTCGACGACAACCCCGGCTTTGCCAACCTGATGGCCCGCATGATCACGTCAGCAGAGCCCAGGCGGCAGGTGCTGACCGCATACAACGGAGCCGAGGCCCTGCGCCTCGCCCGAGAGGTGCGGCCAGACCTCGTGGTGCTCGACCTGCTCCTGCCGGATATGCACGGCTTTGCCGTCCTCGATGAGATGCGTGCAGACCCGGCCCTTGCCGGGACGCGAGTGCTCGGCGTCACAGCAACGAGCTATGCCGAAGAGGCGCTCCTCTACCACGGCGCCCACTTTACGCTGACCCAGCCCAATCGCCTGTCTACGGGTACTTTCGCCGAGCTCCTGAACGCCGCGCTGAAGGTCGTTCGCCCCGACTATGTGCCCGACAATACCGCGCCCAGTGCCTGAAGGAGGCTGGCGCGGTCCACCGGCTTGTTCAGAAAGGCATCAGCCCCGAGGGCGAGAGCGAGCCGGGGGTCATTGATAATGGAGCATACGATAATGCGCGCCTGAGCGCCCGCCTCGGTTGCCCGCAGTTCCTGCAGCACTTCCCACCCGTCACGGTCGGGCATCATGACGTCGAGGATGATCACATCGGGGCGCAGGCCCTGCACAAGCTCGAGCGCTTTTTGTGCCGTCTCGGCGGCGTGGATGCGGTAGGGCTGGTGACGAAGGTAGCGGCGGAAGAGTGCCACGAGCCCCTCGTTGTCGTCGACGATGAGCAGCAACCGCTCGCCGGCCAGCGGAATACGGGCGGAGATCAGCGACCCGTAGTCAGGCAACTGCTGGTCGCTCCACTGGATACCGAGGGAGTCCAGAAGCTGCCCGGCCACCACATAGGGGCTCTTGGGCTCTGGCGGGGGCGCCGCGGCCGTCCGGCGATACACGATCTGGACATGGGCATAGGAGGCGCTCTGCCGCAGGCGCACCGAGACTTCGCCTCCCTGTTGCGTGCTGACCGCATGGCTGAGGAGGTTCAGGACCGCCTGCCGGAGCATCACCCGGTTGGCAGCCACCTTGAGGCCGCTGGAGTCGACCTGCAACCTGACCGAGACGCCGGTGTCCCGCGCCAGGTACTCGACGTTCTCCACGGCCTCCCTGAGCAGCCGATCGAGGTCCACGTCCTGCTCTGAGGCGCGCGTCAGGCGCTCCAACTCTTCCTCCACATGTCCAGCAGTAGCCAGCGAGGTGTCATTGGCGGCATCAGCGCCCGCAGGGAGAGGCGCACCCAGAACCTGCGCGAGCGCCTCCTCTGCGCGGCGCAGTTCACGGTAGGCCTGCCGCCGACTGATCCCCAGCGAGTTGGCAATAGCAACCATGCCCTGCTTCGCCACAGCCCAGCGGTAAAGCACCTGGTACGACCGCGCCTCGACGGCTGCCCCGTTGGCGCCGGCGCCCGGGTCCAGCGCCGCGATGGCAAGCCGCAGAGCGCGGCGCAGCGCCCGCCCTCGGGAGAGCTCCGGAGTCCGGGCTACAAAGCTCAGGCGGGTAGCCAGGGGATGGCGCTCAAGATACGGAGGATCGTCGAGATGTGCCAGCGCACGGTGCAGCTCGGCCAGAAGGTCTTCCCGTTCGGCCATCGGTTCGGTCCGGCCCTTCGTCAACCCTTGACTCGCATGCAAGAGAACGGAGCGGGAATGCTGCCTCATGGTAGCAGGGCCGCTTGCTGGTGTCAAGATTGGGGAAGGGCGAGTTGTAGCTGAGGTATGGAGCAACTCGTGCTCGGCCAGGCCGTCACCGGCTCCGCCCGGGGCGCCCCCTGGGGAGGGGCCGGGCCCAACGTGACCGCTACGAGCCACCCCAGGGCCGTACACGGGAGAACTCCTCACTTTGACAGACTCTCGCCGATTCTGCATAATCACGGCCAGATGCATTCTGCTCCAGCCCCCTCGGAGGTGGGGGGACCCTATGCGCAGACTCGTTCTCATCATCGTGCTCGCACTCGCGCTTCCCCTCGCCTGTTCCTGTGCCCCCAAGCCGCCTACGGTGGTGGTCTACACCTCGGTGGACCAGGTCTATGCCGAGCCAGTACTGAACGCCTTTGCGGAGCGCACCGGCATTCGGGTCCAGCCTGTGTTCGACGTCGAGGCCACCAAGACGACGGGGCTCGCGAACCGCCTGATTGCTGAGAAGAACCACCCCCGGGCTGACGTCTGGTGGAGCGGCGAGTTTGCACAGACGATGCGCCTCGAGGCGGAAGGGGTCCTTGCTCCCTATGACTCTCCGGCGGCTGCCGACATCCCGGCCGCCTACCGCGACCCGGGTTTCTTCTGGACCGGGGTTGCCGGCCGCGCCCGCGTGCTGCTCGTGAACACAAAGCTTCTCACTCCAGAGCAGTACCCGCGCAACCTGCGGGACCTGCTCGACGAGCACCTCCCGGGCGGGCAGATCGGCATTGCCTACCCCCTCTTCGGCACCACGGCGACCCATGCCGCAGCGCTGTACGCGGCCTGGGGGCGTGACGCCGCCCGCGGCTACTTTGCCCGGTTGCAGGCGCGGGGCGTGCGCGTGGTCGATGGCAACTCGGTGGTGCGGGACATGGTCGCCCAGGGACAGCTGGCCTGTGGCCTCACTGATACGGATGACGCCTGCGGTGCCGTGGAAAAGGGTGCGCCCGTGGAGATCCTCTTCCCCGACCAGGAGGAGGGCGGCCTGGGCACGCTCGTCATACCTGGTACCGTGGCGCTCGTCGCCGGCGCGCCACACCCACAGCAGGCGCGCATGCTCATCGACTATCTCGTGAGTGCTGAGGTCGAGCGGCAACTGGTGGCCAGCGGCTGGTGTCAGGTGCCCCTGCGCTCGACCATAGCCCCTCCCGCCTGCCCGCCCGGCCCCGCTCCGCGCGGCATGGCGGTCTCGCTGGAGGCCGTGTGGCAGCAGACCGAAGCTGCCTCCGCTGACCTGCGCGAGGTCTTTGTGCGATAAGGAGAGCTGGCCCTTCGGAAGGGTTGAGCGAGCGCATCCGACTGCCCGGCCTCGATCTCCTGACGCACGCAGCCGCCGTCAGAGGCGATGGCTCGCACGGAGTGCCCACCGATATCGCTCGTTCCGGGCGCCCGCTGCTCTGAGGTTGAGCCTCCCAGAGTCGAGCAGAGCAGAGGGTCGCCGTTGAGGTTTCAGAGGTGCTGTGGTTGGGGCGCAGAGCGGGCCTCATAGCTTTCGGTCTGGTGATCCTTGCTCCCTGGGGAGGCCTTCTGCTGGCCGCGCTGCAGAGCGGCGTCCGCTGGCGGGATTGGCTTCTCCTCGCCTTGCCCAGAGGGCGCAGCCTCCATTTGCTCACTTCGAGCCTGTCCCTCGCCGGAGCGGTAGCAGTGCTCGGTATGAGCAGTGGCACGATCGCGGCAACCTTCCTGTGGCGCAGGCGCCGCCTCGGGAGGGTTCTGCGCTGGCTGCCTCTGGCGCTATTGCCGATCCCCCCCTACATTCACGCCCTGGCCTGGAACGCAGCAGGGGCGGCCACGGGCAGGCTGGTGCAGCGGCTCGGGCTACCGGTCCCTGCCGTCGACCCCTGGATTGCCAGTTGCTGGATGCAGTGGATGGCCCTTCTGCCACTGGCCGTTGGTCTGGCCCTCGTCGGGCTGGAGAGCGTCGAGGAGCGCGCCGTAGAGTCTGCCACGCTCCTGAGGCCCGACGGTGACGTCTGGCGCTGCATCATCCTGCCTCTCGCAGCGCCTGCTCTCGCGGCCGGTGGCGGGCTGCTCTTTGCCTTGTCCCTGGGGGACTATAGCGTTCCCTCCCTCTTTGGCATGAGCGTGTATGCGCTGGACATCTTTGCCGAGTTCTCGGCCAGCGGCGAGCCAGCGCGTGCGGCCGCCCTGGCCACCCCGCTGCTGCTTCTGACGGGAGGTGTCACCCTCGCCCTGCAGGGAAGGCTGCGACAGGCTGCGCAGGCGCCTGCGCAGCGCTCCTGCGTTCTGGCGCTGCGCTCGCCGCTCTGGCTTTGTGTGATGCAGGCCCTCGCCGTGGCTCTCCTGGTCCTTCAGGCGACGGTGCTGCTCGGCGCCCTGTTCCTGGCCACCCAGAGCGCGGCACGCTTCATATCCGCGCTCGCATCGGCACGTCGCGAGATCGTATACACCGCCTGGCTGGCCGCACTCGCCGGGGCGCTGGCCCTGCCCCTGGCACTGGCATCGGCCTCCGGCCTGGCCCGCGGAGGCCGCTCGGGCCTGCTCTGGTGGCTGCTTGTGGTGCTCCCCCTGGCCGCGCCTCCGCCGCTGGTCGGCATCGGGCTCATCGCCTTGTACAATCAGCCTATCGGGGTGGACGTCTACGCCCTCGGAGCCCTGCCGGTGCTTGCCAACCTGGCGCGCTTCGCCCCCATTGCTGCGCTGGTCGTCCTCGCCCAGACCCGTCGGCTCGACCCGCAGTTGTTGGAGGCAGCTCGCCTCCTCCAGCGGCGTCCCTGGCAGGCGCCGCTGGAGGTGCACCTGCCCTTGCTCGCACCCGGCCTGCTAGCTGCCGCAGCACTCGTCTTCTCCTTCACAGCAGGCGAGCTGGGCGCGACTCTGATCGTCGCTCCGCCGGGCTCGGCGACCCTCACCTTGCGCATCTACAACTACCTGCACTATGGCGCCTCAGCCGACGTGGCCGGGTTGTGCCTGGCGCTTGCCATGTGTGCCCTGCTCGGAGGCGGTGTTGCGGCCGCAACCCTCGGCACCTGGAACCGCAGGCTCGCCCGGGGAGGCGAGCCATGATCGCGGTCGCTTCGCTCAGCAGACGGTACGACCACGTGCGTGCCCTGGAGGACGTATCGTTTGAGATCGCTTCAGGGGCAGCTCTCGCAGTCGTCGGTCCTTCCGGCAGTGGGAAGACGACACTGCTGCGGCTGATCGCCGGCCTCGAGCAACCGGACGCTGGCGAGGTTCTCCTTGATGGCTGCGTGGTGAGCCGGCCGGGCTGGTCGCTTGCCCCACATCGCCGCGGCGTCGGCCTCGTGTTCCAGACCCCGGCGCTCTGGCCCCACATGACCGTGGCGCAGAACATCCTCTTCGGCCTGCGCGGTCTGCCGAGTGCCGAGGCGCGCGCTCGCCTCGAGGCGCTGCTTGTCCGCACAGGCCTGAAAGGACTGGAACGCCGTTACCCGCACCAGCTCTCAGGAGGTCAGGCGCGCCGCGTGGCGCTGGCTCGTGCCCTCGCACCCCGGCCGCGCTTCTTGTTGCTCGACGAGCCCCTGACCAACCTGGACGCCCGCCTGCGAGACGATATGCTGGAGCTCATCCTGGCTGCAGCCCAAGAGGCTGCTGCCACCCTGCTCTACGTGACACACCGGATGGAAGAGGCAGCACGGGTTGCGTCGAGAGTGCTGACCCTTGAGGCCGGCCGCGTGGTCGGTATCGAAGAGCCATGATCAGGCCGACGGTGCTGCACCTACCCGCCTCGTCCCCCGGCAACGCCTCGGGCAGGCGCCTCCCTGTAGCGGTGCTCTTCACCTCGATCACGCTGCTCGCGGCGCTGGTCGCCTGCACAGTCGCGGCGCCTGCACCACAGCGCAATCCTCCGGGCTGGCGGACCGTACGCCCGCCTCACGATGTCGAAGCCCTCGCGCTGCAGGAAAGCACGCTGTGGGCTGGCGGCAAAGATGGCGTCTTTGCCATTGATCTGGAGACCTTCACGGTCACACCGCTCGTCGCCGACGTATCGCTCGCCTACGTAAGCGCGCTGCTCGTCGACGAAGAGGGCGCGCTCTGGGTCGGACATCATGCGGGCCTGACCCGCTGCCGTGACGGGAGCTGCCACACCTTCACCGAGGAAGACGGCCTTCCCGACCGACGGGTCAATGCCCTGCTCATCGACTCGTCCGGTGCGCTGTGGATAGGTACCTGGGGTGGTGCCGCCGTTCGCACGGCATCGGGGTGGCGGTGCCTCCACGCGGCCGACGGCCTCGCCGATGACATGGTGAATGTCCTGCTCGAGGACAGCGAGGGCGGCATGTGGTTCGGCTCCTACGTGGCACCCCGCGGCGGTCTGAGCCGGCTGCAGAGAGGCCGCTCTCAGCGCTGGGCTGTGGCCGATGGCCTTCCCCACAGCAACATCACCAGCCTGCTCCAGACGAAGGAAGGTGACATCTGGGCAGGGACGGGGCTCCTCGATCGAGGCGGCGCCGCACGGCTCTCCCGACGGGGAGAGACCTGGACCATCACGCAGGTGCTCACCCGCCGGGACGGGCTTGCCGGGGCCAAGGTGCGGTCTATCTACCAGGACCACACGGGCGTGCTCTGGTTCGGGTCAGAGTACGATGGCGTCGCCCGCTGGGACGGCTCCTCCTGGCGCATCTTCACACAGCAGGACGGGCTGGCGCACAACGAGGTCAAGGCGATGCTGCAGGACGAGACGGGCGCCCTGTGGCTGGCCACGCGCGACGGACTCACGCGCATCGCCCCCGAGGTACTCGGCACCCCGAGCGCAAAGGATGTCAGTTCATCTTAGGAGAGCACCGCCAACGTCAGGACATACCGCCATCTGCGGCAGGAAAGTGCACCACAGGAGGGCGCACCATGACATTTCAGGAAGCCGAGAACGCGTACGCCCAGCTGCGCCAGGCACTGGCCGCCCGGCAGCTGTCGCCACAAGAGTTCGCAGACAGAGTGGCCAGCCTGCGGGTGCAGGATGCGACCGGAGCATACTGGCAACTGCGACCCATGGATGGCGTCTGGCTGCGGTGGAATGGCCGGGCCTGGTTGCCTGCCGCGCCGCCGCACCGCGCGCCGGGTCCGGCCCCGGTTCAGCCCTACCCTGCAGCACAGGCAACTCAGTATACCCACACAGGAGCACGCCGCCCCCAGCAGCAGCCCGCTGCAATCAAGCCTCCGGAGAACCTCTGGCAGCTCGCGACGTTGCTGCTCAAAGGCATGGTCAAGGGCTCAGTCATTGGCATCCCGCTGGCCCTGGTCACCTCTGCGCTCATCTGGGCGCTCCATACCTACCTGCTGGTCGTCGTGAATGAGGGATTCGCGCTCGACATGTCCAAACCCCTGCTCGGCATGATCCTGGCCGTGCAGGGCCGCGAGCTCTCGGCAATGGTTTTCTGGGGACTGCTGGGAGGGCTCGCCTGGGGGTTCCTCTTGCGCGTGGCGCGGATGGGCCTCAGCAAGACGGTGCAGGACCTGGCCTCAACGCCCGTCTGGCTGCACGGAGCACTGCAGCAGACGGGATTGCTCGGCCTTGCGCCCCTCCTGCTGGGCGTCGGCCCGGCCTGGATATTCGGACATCAGCTGCACAACCGGTTGGCGTGCCTGCAGCTCGCCCTCATGGCCTTTGGCCTCCTGATCGACAAGGACCACAGCCTGCCGGCCATGGTCGTATGGCTCGGCTCCGGTGACGTCTCCCGACTCCTCGAGCCGGGCAAGCCCGTACGTCGCCTGAGTCCGGCATGGGGAGGTGTCTGGGCCCTCGGTGCGGCCCTCGGCTTCTTCGGCGTGCTGCTCTCTGGCCTGCCCCTGTGCACGGGCCATCTGCTCTTCCTGCTGATCCTGGCACTGCCGGTTCTGGCCATGGCCCGCAAGGCGTCGCCGGGCGTGGCGACGCTGGTGCTCCTTGTTGTCCTCGTCGGTGGGCTGGCGCTCCTGCCGCCAACCGTCCTTGCTGATGATGGGGGGTGGGCAGAGGCTGGCGGGACCTTTGGCTCGTGGATCAAGAGCGAGGGAGCGGCGCTCGCGGTTGTTCGGGGGGCGCTCGTGGCCTTCGGCATGGCTCTGGGCATGTCCGCCTCGCAGGCCGCCGCCTTTGCCGCTTCGGCCCTGGCCTCGATGGGTAGCGCTTGGACCATGGCCCAGCTCGAGGCCAATATGGCTGCCGTCATCAAGACGCAGCTTGCGGCCGGGTACTATGTCAAGAACCCCACTTTGGTCTCCAAGGCCTGGAATAACACGCTGGGAGGACTGATCAACTGGCTGGGAGGCTACAAAGGGGGGCAATGCGGCGAGTTCGGCGAGTGGGGCATGAAGTGGTCCGAGCCATTCATCACCAAGAACTTTGGCAAGGGCGCGATCATCACCGACATCGTCTGCTTCCGGAACTCCCTGATAGGCCACCGCGCGACGCGCGTCATCCTTCCCAACGGTGACCGCGTGGTGCTCGACTACTGGGAAGGCATGGCCACCGGCAAACCCGCCGTCTACCCCGAGGACCAGTGGATTGCCAAATGGAAAGCCAAGCTCGGCGGCTCGCCCGAGATTCATCGCACCGGCGATGAGCTCGGCCTCAAGCAGATGATCCAGACCTTTGGCGAGGAAAAGGGCACGCGGCTCTTCATGAGTCAGGCCAAGGACAGGGAGAAGGCCCAGTCCATCCTGAATAGCTGGAGGAAGAACCCATGGTGAGCCAGAGAGCACTGCGCACTCAGGACGAGCTGGAAGCACAGCTCGCATGCCTGGACCTGAGCCGCGTGGATTCCGACACGCCTGCCGAGCAGGTCCTTGGACCTTTCGAGGCATGGGTGCTTGAGTTGGGAGCCTATCGCCTGTTCCTCAGCCCCGTGGACGGCCGCTGGTTCCTTTTCGACCCCATTCATGAGGATTGGGTCGACACAGGCTGCAAAGCAGGCGAGGTGACCTTTGCGCTGCAGGCGGGTGAGATCGCCATGGTGCCGAAGGCGCCAGAGCCGGCCCGACCTGCGAGCGGAGCGGCACCGCCCGGCGCCCCCCTGCCATCGGAGGGGCCTGCTGCCGCCGCTGCCTGTCCTGCCTGCGGTGCTTCACTCAAGGCGGATGCCCGATTCTGCGGTGCCTGTGGCAGGCCCATCCGGGACGCCAGGCCGAGCCACTGCACCCGCTGCGGTCAGCCTCTTGCCGAGGGAGCACGCTTTTGCCCGCGCTGCGGGAGCCCGGCAACTCCCGCATCATGAGAACGAGTTCGGAGTAGCAGTCAGCGCATGGAACGGAGGCAGGGTGCTCGTGCTCTGCCTGTCGGGATCGGGTTTACGTCGGCTTGTCGGGGAACGCCCTCCCCCGGGCGGGTGCTGCGGCATCCGCCCGGGTTCAGGGGCGGACAGGCTGCCTCAGCCGCCGTCCCTCGGCCCTTGCCGCAGGGCACCCCATCCCCCCGTCCCGCTTCCCCGCCGCCGAGGCGGCGGGGAAGCGGGACGGGGTGGGGGTCCCCTCGATGGGCCATGCCCTCGCCCCACGACCGAAGAAGGCTGTCCGCCCTTGAGGGCCGGGGAGCAGGCTGGCGGCAACACGTCGGCGCTGCCAGGACGCAGGCCTGAACAGCCACCATCGTGAGGGGAGCCGGGAGGCTCATCACAGCCAGGGCGAGGAGCGGGCTACGTCCGCCCTTCGCAGGTAGCACAGGAGATGCGGTGGCCATGCGTGAAGTTCTGAGGCGGGTGCTCTTGCTGTTCGGGCTGCTGGCCGGGGTGTGGCTCACCCTGTGGTCGCCTTTGCAGTTGCTGCGCGTCGAGCCCATCGACTGGGAGGCCGAGCGCCGCCATGCGCTCGGACGGGCGCTGGACGCCCAAACACTCCCTGGCCGCATTACTGGCAAAGATACGTCAGAGATGGACCTCGCGCCAGAAGCCAGTGGAGACCTGGACGCCTTCGTCGCCCACGAGACGGAAGGCAGGCTGATCGTCGTCCGTGGCCAGCTGTGGGCAGGGCTTTTCAACGCTGTCGCCTCCACGGTGCTGGGTGAGCCGCCCTCACCCGCGTGGCAGGCGCGGCTGGGCCACGGCCTTTTTCAGGACTATGTCTACTTTCGTGCCGATGAGCCGCCCTTCGACGGCCTCGTGGGCGCCTTTGACGAGCCAGGCGCCTACCGCTACCTGCGGATCGAGAGCGGCGAACGTATCCAGTACCTGGGCGTCTGCCCCGGTTACGTGCAGGACAACATCCGCTACGCCCCCGGGCACCTGGCGTTCCCCTACCGTCACTGGGGCCTGTGGGTGATCCTCGCCTCTGTGGCACTATACGCCCTCATACCCTGGCCCCGCCCCCCGGAGGAAGGCCTCTGGTATGGACGTATCCGCCTGATGGACGTCCTGGGTGCGGTGACGGTCGCCCTGTTCTTCGCCCTCCCCATCATCGTCACCAACAGCAACAGCCTTGGCGAGGGGCCTTTCGCCGCTGGCTGGGTCTGGCTGACGGGGGCCTCGTGGCTGCTCGCGGCCATCTGCGCCAGTTTCCTGGCCCTCGCGGCATGGTATGCCACGCTGCGCCTCGAGCTGGAGGGCGGGCGCGTGGTGTACCGCTCGCTCCGGGGCACGGCGGCCTTCGATCCGCGTGAGGTGGCCAGAGTAGCGCTTGTCAGGCAGATTGCCCCCGCATGGCTGCGCTGGGCGATGGTGATCGCATCCCTCGCCAACTGGCGAGCCGCCGGGCAGGCTGCGCTGCTCTCGGTCCCGCGCTACGCCCTCCGCCTGCACCTTCGGAAAGGCCGCGCGCTCACCTTTGCGAGCGAGGGGCTGCGAGGGGTCGTTCCCATGCTGGGTCGGCTCCGGGCCTCCGGCGCGGCAATAGACCCAAAGGTCTATCGCCTCCTCGGGATCGACCCCTCTGATCCCAGCCTCGACGCACCCTTCCCGCACCTCGGGGCAGACCTGCTCGGCCCCGCGCTCCTTGCCCTTCTGGTCGCTGCGCTCGGCTGGGGCCTCTACAGCACGCGGCTGCCCGCCACTCCCGTCGTGGAGGCGGGCGTGCTGCCGGAGCGGCCGTTCACTCTTCCAACCGCGCCGCCCCACTCCATCACATGGGAGACCCTGGTGAAGGAGCAGCTCATCCTGGACGAAATGGAGGCGCTGTCCCAACGCCTCGACGAGATCAACGAGACGCTTCCCACAGCGAGCGGGGAGGAGGCCAGGACCCTCCAGCGCGAGGCGGAGGATATCCTGCGCCGCGTGGAGGAGCTGAGCGCCGAATTCTCCCGCCTGCGAGGAGAGACCCCAGAGCCATAGGGGGCCACACGGAGGGGCTCGGTTCTATACTCTGTTGGCCCAATAGGGGCTCGAGTGAGTGTTCGGCGCCGGCTGTGCTCCAACGAAGCCGGCGACTGAAGTCGCGCTGCGCGCGGTTCGCGCGCTAGAGGCGCCTTCGGCGCCAACCGCCCGCCTGCGCGGCCGGGGCCCGTTCCCCGTCGACTACGGTCGACGGTTGGCCGTCGGGCTGCCAGTAGGCAGCCCGACGGGGCTCCCCACGGGCTGTCGGCGAAGCCGACAGCCCGTGGGGTCCCCGGAAGGCCCCCAAGCCCCGAATTCATTCGGGGGGCTGCCCGCCAACAGAAGGTGGAACCGAATCCACGGAGCCGGCGCTCGATTCGGGCGCCGCCTCCGTGCGGCTGGCAGCCGTCGCAACGCGTTCGACCCGCGGCCCCGGCCCATCGCCCCTGCGCCCGCCCAGTTGACCGACTCACCCATCCCCGTATACTTACGCCCTACCCCGGGCCCCCACGGGAACCCCTCCTGGCTGCCCCGTCGCCCGCACGAATCAGGACTCGCTGGCACGCTTTGTCCCACATTGGCACGCATGGGGCCAAAGACCTGATACGATGGTCACAGGGAGTATCGCACGCGTTCGGTGGCCACGACGGGATTCGGCTGGTCCGCGCGGCAGACAGCCTCATGTGGCCACCGGCATGGGCAATCGTGGCACCATCTCGTGTGTCTGTACCCCGGATGAACGAAGGAGGAAAGCATGTCCACAGGAAAGACCGGAGCCGTAAGCCGCAGGGAGTTCCTCAGGTCCGCAGGCCTCGCCGCCGGCGCGGCCCTGCTGGCGGCGTGCCGCCCAAGCGTCGAGACGGTCGAAAAGCAGGTCACCAGGGTCATAGAGAAGGAAAAGATCGTCGAGGTGACTCCAGCCCCCAAGGAGGCGGTGCGCCTCCGCCTTGCCGAGGGAAGCTGGGTCGGCCCCGAGGGAATCAGGTTCTGGACCGACGAGATCATCCCCCGCTTCGAGTTGGAGAACCCCGGCATCAAGGTGGACTATGAGTCCGCCGAGGCTGCCGAGTGGATCGAAAAGACCTACGCCCAGATGGTGGCCGGCGAGGCCCCCGATGTCATGTTCGTCTGGGGTGGGGGTGGATCGTCGTTCGACTGGATCATCAAGGGGCAGGCCCTGCTCCTCGACGAGCACTTTGACAAGAGCTATCTCGAGGACTTTTACCCCAGCATGCTCGTGGCCTACCAGATCGACGGCCACCTGTGGGGCATCCCCAAGTACATCTCTACGATCTGCCTGGCCTATAACAAGGACATCCTCGACGACGCTGGCGTGCCCTACCCCGACAACACCTGGAAGTGGGACGACTATCTCTCCGCGCTCAGGGCCTGCACCAAGCGCGACTCCAGAGGTAACATCACGCGCTGGGGCACCTACGTGAGCCACGACTTCCTGCAGCCGTGGGTCTGGCAGAACAAGGGGCAGTGGACGGACACGCCCGTCCTCAGCACCAAGTGCCTGCTGGACCAGCCCAAGTCGCTGGAGGCCCTCAAGGTCTGCCACGACATGATCTATGGGCCGGAGCCCGTCTCGCCCAAGCCTGGCGCCATCCCTGACTTTGGCTGGTACAACGTCTTCTCCACCGGCCAGATCGCGTTCATGGAGTCCCACAGCTGGACCGTCACCAACTATGCCCGCGAGAACGACTTCCGCTGGGACTTTTGCGACCTGCCGATGGGCCCCGACGGCACCAAGGCGAGCCTCACTTTTGCCAACGGCTACATCGCCTACGCCGGCACCAAGCATCCGGAGGAGGCGGTGCAGCTGATCCGGTTCCTCACCTCCCCCTGGGCCGAGAAGCAGATGTGCAATGGCATCCTCGGCCTGCAGCCGGCGCGCAAGAGCGTCACCGAGCAGTGGGACAACTACTCCATCGGCGCTCAGGCGGGCTACGATGTGGCCGCCTTCTCGCGCATGGCCGAGGTTGCAGGTATGGAGATCGTGTACAAGGACCCGGCCAAGGGTATGGAGCTTTTCCAGCCCATCTGGGAGCAGGTCTGGATCACCGGCGACAAGGGGCTGGAGGAGGGCGTCAGGGAAGCCTGCAAGCGCATCAACGACTACTTTGCCAGCGCATGAGGCTGGCAGTAAGCCTTGGAGCGGCGGTTGTGGAGCCGGGCGACCCTCGGGCTCCACAACCGCACCGCTCGTGTTACGGAGAGGAGCCGTATGGGGCCAGGCATCGGCAGACCGGCGCGCACCGGGCCGGTCGTACTGCGGCCGAGACTGACGCAGGCGCAACGGGAGGAGCTCTGGGGCTGGGCCCTGGTCTCGCTGTGGGTGGTTGGCTTCCTGATCTTCACCCTCGGGCCCATGGCGGTGTCGCTCGGCCTTAGCTTTTTCGACACCGATCTCCTGCGCAGCCGGTTCGTGGGGTTGAGCAACTACACTACCCTGTTCTCCTTTGATGAGACGCGCTCGCTCTTTTGGAAGGCGCTCTACAATACCGCCTATTATGTCATCTTTAGCATCCCGCTCGGCATGTCGCTGGGCTTTTTCATCGCTGTGCTCCTGAACCAGAACGTGCGCGGCCAGACGGCCTACCGCATCATCTACTACCTGCCGTCTGTTCTGCCGGCCGTGGCCGTCTCTCTCCTGTGGCTGTGGCTCTTCGACGTGCGGTTTGGGATCCTCAACTGGGTCCTCTCGCTTTTTGGGCTGCCCGGTCTCCCCTGGCTCTACGACACGCGCACCGCCAAGCCCGCGCTCATCCTCATGAGCCTCTGGGGATCAGGCGGGAACATGCTCATCTTCCTCGCAGGGCTTCAGGGCATCCCCACACAGCTCTACGAGGCTGCGACGATCGACGGAGCCGGGGCCTGGCGTCGCTTCACTCACATCACGCTGCCGATGATGAGCCCGACGCTCTTTTTCGTGCTGGTTACCGACACGATCTATGCTTTCCAGGTCTTTGCCACCACCTACGTCATGACGCAGGGGGGGCCGGCGAACTCGACTCTCATGTATGTGCTGTATCTCTATACACTCGCCTTCCGGCAGTTCAAGATGGGGTACGCCAGTGCCCTGGCATGGGTATTCTTCGTCATTATCATGGGGGTTACGGTGCTGATCTTCAGATCATCGGACGCCTGGGTCTACTATGAGACGGAGATAGGGGGGCGCCGGGCATGATCGGGAGCCGGACACACCTGCTATCGCCCCTCCGCAGCAAGCGCCTGATGATCCGCCTGCAGCATGCGGTGACGCATTGCCTGCTGATAGTGGGCGCCATTCTCGTCCTTTTCCCGCTCTTCTGGATGCTGTCGACGTCGCTCAAGCCGCCCACCCAGATCAAGGCCTTCCCGCCGATCTGGATACCGAAGCCCTTCGTCTGGTCGAACTATGTCCGGGCGGTGACGATTTTCCCGATACCCTTCTACGTCTTTGTGGCCAACTCCACCTACATCAGCCTGCTGAACGTGGTCGCCGCTCTCGTCTCGAACCCGATCATCGCCTATGCCTTCGCGCGGCTCCGCTTCCGGGGCAGCCGCACGCTCTTCTACCTGGTGCTGGCCACCATGATGTTGCCCGGGCAGGTCACGATGATACCCCTCTTCTTGCTCTTTCGTGCCCTGCGCTGGGTGAACACGTACAACCCGCTGATCATCCCTTCGTTCTTTGGCAATGCCTACTTTGTCTTCCTTCTCAGGCAGTTCTTCAGCACCATCCCGCACGAGCTCGATGACGCGGCCAAGATCGATGGCTGCGGGGTCCTTGGCATCTTTTTCCGGATCATCCTGCCCCTCAGCAAGCCAGCGCTGGGCATCATGGCCATCTTTACCTTTACCGGGGCGTGGAACGACTTTATGGGTCCGCTGATCTATGTCAGCGAGATGAAGATGTATCCCCTGTCGGTGGCGCTTTCGTTCCTGCGGGGCACTTACCGGGTGCTATGGTCGGAGCTGATGGTCGTCTCCTTTATCGCCATGCTGCCGCCGGTGGCGCTCTTCTTCATCGCCCAGCGCTCGTACATCCAGGGGATCGTCGTAACAGGAATCAAGGGATAGAGGCGTTGACAACGCATCGGGAGCGAATCCTCAAGACTCTCGCCTTTGAGCAACCGGACAGGGTGGCCCTGCTCGGAGGCTGGGTGATCGATGACCGCCTGCAGCAGACGCTGGCCGGCTGCAGCGAGTCCGAGTACTGGCAGAACCCTCAGCGGTGGGCGGTCGAGGCCGAGCGAGCTCTGGGCGTCGACGGCATGATCGACCTGATCACTCCACCCAAACCGGGCGACTATCGCCTCGGCCTGACCAGAGAACGCTTTGAGAGCTACCGAGAGCGCTACCGAACCCCGGAGGACGTGCTCGCCTTCGCCCGGTCGCAGCCCTCCGCCGAGGAAGCCGGGCGCGCCTTCGACGCGGCACGCTGGCGCGAGAGCTTTCGCGCCGAGGTGCTCGCCAGGCAGGCGCTCATGGGCGATATCGTCTACCTCCCAACGCTGTGGGAGGTCGTGCACCCACGCTTTGAGTGGTACCCCGAGTTCGGCTACGAAAACTATTTGCTGTTCCTCAAGCTCTACCCGGAGGAGGCCGGTCGGCTATACGCCTCCGAGGTCGAGGTCAACCGCAAGAAGGCGCTTGCTGTCCTCGAGGTCTACCGGGAGCTGGACATGGTCCCGCTGACCCTCATCGGGGCGGACATCACCGGCAAAGGGGGCCCGGTCGTCTCACCGGCGTTTCTGCGTGAGTACTACTTCCCCCATGTCCGCCGCGCGCTCGAGCCGCTGGTCGAGGCGGGGGTGCGCACCGTCTGGCACTCGGACGGCTACATCCACCCCCTCGTGGACGACATCCTCGCCTGCGGGGTCTCCGGCTTCCAGGGCTTCCAGGAAGAGTACGGGGTCAACATCGCGGAAATCGCCAGGCGCCGGACCGTAGACGGGCAGAGGCTCACCCTGTTCGCAGGCCTTTCCTCGGCGGACACCCTCTCTCAGGGCAGGGTCGAGGAGGTGCGCCGGGGCATCGAGCGCATCATGGACACCCTCTCCGGCGAGTGTGCGCTCTTTATCCTCCCGGGGAACAACGTCCTGCCCGATTGCCCGGTCGAGAACGTGGTGGAGATGTACCGACACGCCGCCGAGTACAGCCGCAACCTGAAGGGGCCGGAGAAGTAGCCATGTGGCGCACCCTGCGGTTGCCCGCTGACGGGATGCTGACGCCCAACGAGGCAGAGCGCGTCCACGAGATTGCCCTCCGTATCCTCGCAGAGGTCGGGCTGCGTGTGTCGCACGAGCCACTGAGGGAGAGCCTCGCGCGACAGGGCCTCGATGTGCGGCAGGAACGGGTCTACTTTGAGCCGCGCCTCGTTGGTCGGTACATAGAGGAGCATCGTCGACGCCTGCTCTCGGCACCGGCGTCGCCCCCCGAGAGTGATCCCGGGCTGACGCTCTCTGTGAGCGGATACAACCACGACCTTGAGGACCCCGAGCACGGCTCGATTGCCCCCTTCACAACTGCACGCCTGATCGAGATGACGCGCTTTGTCGACTCCCTCGCCGACCGCGGCGTGGTCGGATCGACGCCGGGCTACCCGGGCGACGTTCCACCCGAGCTGCAGCCCCTCAGCCAGTACCGCATCGGTGCCGTGTACTCCCGGCGGGGCGGGTCCTTCGGGGACATCTCATCGCCCTGGGTCATGGAGTGCGTCATGGCCATGGCCGAGGCTATGGGGAGTCCGGTGCGGGGGCTGCCGGTCTATCTGGTCAGCCCACTGCACCTCGGCGGCGACTCGCTCGCCATCGCCCTGCACTTCCGGGACCGCATCCGCCATCTCCACGTCAGCGGCATGCCCGCGGCCGGTGCGACGGCTCCCATCGAGCCCTTCGGCGCCCTCGCCCTCGCCGCCGCGGAGGCCATCGGCAGCTATGTGGCGCTCGCGATGGGCACAGGCCTTGAGGTCAGCTTTTCCGTGTGGGTCTTTCCCTTCGATCTCAGGGCCACGACCATGGTCTTTGGCTCGCCAGAGAACCTGCTCCTGCGCGCTCTGGCCCGGGACCTCAACCGCTTCTATGGACATCGGCTCACGACCGACCAGGGCCTCGGCGACATCTATGTCATGGCCAAGGAAGCGGGGATCCAGGCTGCGGCGGAGAAGGCCAGCCTGATGACCGCGGCTGCGCTGATGGGGCAGCGCTCTTTCAGCGGGGCGGGATCCCTGAGCATGGACGACATCTTTAGCCCGCTGCAGCTTTTGATCGACTGCGAGGTCCGGGACCACGTGCAGCGCTTGATCCTCGGCCTGCCGGTTGAGGAGGGGGATACCGACTGGGTCGCCCTTGTCCGGGAAGGGGTTACGCGGGGCTTTATCGCCCAGGATAGCACCCTGGATAACCATCGCCGGCTGCTCTGGTACCCACGGGTATTCGACCGCTGCGCCCTCGGTGCGTGGCTGCGGGCCGGCTCGCCCCGGCTGCTCGATCGGGTGCGAGAGCTATATCGTGCCCAACTCGCGGCCGCCACCTACGAGCTCCAGGATGGCGACCAGCGCCGCGAGCTCGACCACATCTGGGAGTACGCCTGTCGGCGCCTCGTGTCCTAGTGCCGCGGCAGAGGTGTGCTAAGCCTCCTCACGATAGGGGCTGTCGAAGCGGAAAAAGTTGCTCTGGGTGCCGTCTTTAGTCGTCTCCTGGTACACAAAAACCAGGTTCCGCTCGTCAAAGGCCCGGAACCACTCCTCCCAGGAGACGTGCTTCAGCTCCCGCCCGCCAAAGCCCGGAAAGTCAAAGCGCAGCACCCCGAGATGTCCATCGTGCTCCGTCCCCGGCACGGTCGCCGGGACGGCGCCTCGCGCCTCTGCCCAGCGACGGATGATATCGTGATTGCGCGTCAGCAAAGTGACTCCCGGCTTCTCGACGCCCTCCTTGGTGGCCACGATATAGCCCTCGCGGAGCCGCCGCTCCTGCTCGGGATCACCGGTCAGATAGCGTGATTTGGGCCGCTTCTCTGCCGTCCGCGCTGCTTCCCTGGTTGCAGCCATCTTGTGCTCCTTCGTCCGCCTGTACGTACTCTATCCCGCACGAGCACATTTCGTGCCAGACGTCAGCTGCATTGCGGCGCGCAGCATGCACCGGACTTGGCTTCTCAGGCCCTCATCCGTCCATCGCTCGGTCCAGCACTGCTGAAGGGTCGCGTGGCATGCGTCCCACCGTTGGTGCCCCCACCCCGCGCCCCTCCCCACGCAGGCACCGTGCCCGCGTGGGGAGGGGCCATTTCTAATGGATAGGCCGCGGCGGGGGCGGGGAATCCAAAATGGGAGGGGGTGTTCGCGGGCGGCTTCGCCGCCC
>DYEI01000198.1 GCA_020725765.1 Anaerolinea sp.
CCGGCAGGCTGCCTGACCGCGAATCTGCTGACTGATCTTGGATGCACCCAGCGCCGGCAGGGCACTTGACACAACAGAGCGGCCGTGGTATATTATGGGCCGTAGCGGAGGCGTGGTGCAGCGGCCTAGCATACCTCCCTGTCAAGGAGGAGATCGCGGGTTCGAATCCCGTCGCTTCCGCCTGTGAGAAGGCTCGTGGCGCTATGGCTACGGGCCTTTTTTTCTTACGGCTTGGCGCAGTGAGCGGTTCCCCGTCCGTCCCTAAAGCGCGATCCTCTCGGCGATGCATGCGCACCACGGTGCTGGCCGGAGTCATGTCTTGGGCTCTAGCGGAGCATGCGCGGGCGCAACATTCGAGCGCCTCGGCCTCCCTTTGGTTAGCTCCCGCTGAACGGCATCCTCAGTGCTCTCATTCATGCAGGTCGGGGGCGGAGGCGATAGCTCGGAAGTGAGCGAACTCTTGCTGGACGCACTGGGGGCGGCTATCCCCCACCAGGTGGGCGAAGAGCAGGGCGCTGCTGCCCTGCGGGCGACCGATTTCTTTGAGCAGGCGGAGGCCAAACGCGCGGATAGCTCGCGAACTCCTGGCCCTGTTTCCTGACCCGAAGCCAGACATCATCCTGAATCTCAGGCGTGGTGAGGGTGAGTCGCTATGGGCCTTGGGACAGCGCGAGGCAGCCGAAGCTGCGTACGGGGCGATGGTCGAGCGCCTGCCCGACGAGGGCTGGGCGTACATACGCTTCGCGCTCATCCAGTCCGGCCCGCGACAGATGTGGCTGTTCCCATCGGACGAGATACCGTTTCTGCTGACGGCTGACCAAGCCGAGCAACTGGCCTCCGCTCTCCGCTCGGCGGCAAGGGAAAGCAGGAAGACGGTCCGAAGCCGGGCCTGAGAGGGTCGTGCAGCCAGACGAGGACAACAAGGACGCTGCTCTCAATCCCAACAAGATGGGCGGCCGCTATGCCATGCTGCATCGCCGCCCGACCGACATCTGGCTGGCCTGGTCCGACGACCTCTTGCACTGGAGCGACGATCAGGTCATCAAGCGCCCACGCCCCGGCATGTGGGATGAGAGGCGGATAGGCGCGGGCAGCCCGCCCACTCGCACAAAGCTCGGTCGTGGTGGGAGACGAGGTGTACGGCTACTGCGGCGCGGCCGGCATGCGCATTGCCCCTGCCACTGCCAGGCTCCAGAACCTGCTGCACGCTCTGTAGCGACGGGACCTCCCGGCAGGCGCAGCCACGATACAATGTACTGGGGCCGGCGAGAGACGGCCTCACCGAGTGGATTGGTCTGAGGCACCGGCTCCTCGAAGCGCCGTAGGGGCGGGCAGTACGTGCCTTGCGCTCTCCGCGCCATCAGTGTAGAATCACCACAGGTCCACTGGTCGCTGCATCTGCCACAAAGGGAGCACAACATGCGCATCTCTGTTTCTACGGTCGTAGCCTTCGGGCTGGGGCTCGCGCTCGTCGCATGTAGCGGGTCCCGCGCCACGGGAGCGCCCACTGGCCAGGCCCAGCCTCCCGCGGGTCAGGCGGCCACTGTGCAGCAAGGGGACCGCCTCACCGCCCACGAAGCCTACCAGTTGCTGCTGCCTAAGATCAAGGAGTGGCAGGCCAAGGCCACCATCGCCCTCGGCGAGCCGGACGAGCCCAGCAGCGGGGAAGGAGGGCTCGGTCTAGACGGCCGCTCTGCGGCCTGGCGCTTTGTCTGCGCCTCGCCGGATGAGCAGGCGTACGCCCTCTTTGAGATCGATACGACCAAGGAGGCCAAGTCGCAGGTTCGTGTGGCGAAGACCAACGTCCGCCGCCCGGCTGTCGACGCTCTGGTGGATCCGGCCTCCTGGAAGGTCGATAGCTCCCAGGCCCTGGAGATCGCCCAGGGCAACGGTCTGAAGGAGTGGCTGGCCGAGCACCCCGCCTACGTTGCAGCCGATACGGTGTTGGAGCTGCGTGCCAGCGCTGAAGAAGGGGCCTACTGGCGCATCACTGCCCACGAGGGCACGGACACGATCGACTTTCGCATCTCGGCCACCGACGGCAAGGTCTACTTCGCCCGATCCCATTGATGACGGCGCCCGGCAGCCACTCTTGCACATCGGCGCGTGGACGGCACGAGCGGCAGCGGGCTGCGCACAACAAAGGGACTCCACGACGGACACGACGACGTCGTGAGGTAGGGAGTGTTGTCGCCATTAGGGCAGTTCGCACTCTGCCAACCGTCACCGGTCCCTCCCACGTCCCCTCCCCAGGCGGACGCCGCCGCGTCCGCCTGGGGAGAGGAGATAGGTGAAGCGGGTTGTTTGGCGGCAGGGCGCGCATCGCGCGCCCTGCCGCCAAACAACCCGTAGAGAAAGAACCCCCTCCCCCGAGTCGGCCTGCGGGCCGACTCGGGGGAGGGGGCGCTGGGGGTGGGGGGCCCTGCCAACAGCGCAGATGAGCCTGCCCCCAGGGTTAACCA
>DYEI01000199.1 GCA_020725765.1 Anaerolinea sp.
CTGGGGGAGGGGTCGGGGGTGGGGGCATTACAGCACGACCCGCGCTACGCGACTGCTGACGGGCAATGGAGGTAATAGTGAGGGGCGAGGGCAGGGGATGGGGCGACGGCTCAAGGGAGTGAGCCGTGCACAGCGCCCGCTACGGGGCTTGGTCGCGCCCAATCGATGGGAGCGCCAGCTCCTCAAGTTGGCGCCTATCGGGCGCTGGGGGTGGGGCCTTGCCGCGCGGAAGAGCCTGCCCCAGGGCAAACTACACCCTGCCGCCGTACGGGCTTGACCCAACATACAGACAAATGGTATGATGATGATGCCGCCTTGATCGTCGGGCAGGACATGGGCGCGTCCGCGTCACAGGCCTGCTGCCCGTCTTGGGGAAGGAGGTGATGCCGCTGGCCCGTTTCGTTCCTCATCGGTCTATCGCCGGTTCTGCAAGGAGGCAGCCATGCGCAAGGTCTGCGTCGTCTCTGGGGGCATCACCAAGTTCGCCAAGGCGAACCTGCTCACCCAGGAGGCCATGGTCAAGGATGCCGTGGACTATGCCCTGACCGACCTGGATGGGCGCCTCGACTACAAGGACATCCAGAGCACCATCTGTACCTACTTCTCCGACCACTTTAACTCCCAGCTCCTCTTCGACTCCCTGACCCAAGACTATCTTGCCATGTGCCCGCGCCCCAGCATGCGCATCGAGGGCGGCGGCGCGACTGGGGGCCTTGGCATCCGTGCGGGGTACATGGACGTCGCCTCCGGGCTCTCCGACCTTTGCCTTGTGTACGGCTTTGAGAAGATGTCGGAGGTCAGCACGGCGAAGGGGAACGAGTTCATTGCTCTCGCCTCCGATACGGACTTTGACTACCCCGTCGGTGGCTTTTACTCGGGCTACTATGCCACGATGGCCATGCGGCACATGCACGAGTTCGGCACGACGGCCGAACAATTTGCCCTGATTGCCGTCAAGAACTATGACAACGCCTTCCACAACCGCTGGGCCCAGAAGCATGAGCGCTGGACGCTGGAGGGAGTCCTTACTGCGCCGATGATCGCCACGCCACTGACCCGGCCGATGGTGTGCGTGATGAGCGACGGCGCCGCCTGCCTCATCCTGTGCACCGAGGAGTGGGCGAAAAAGCTGCGGCCCCAAGGAGACTTTGCCGTGATCACGGGCGTCGGGTGCGGCACCGACACCATGCGCCTCGGCGACCGCCCGCATGGCGACGTCATCCCCCTTCCCGGCGAGGACCCCGCCAGGTATAGCTACCTCAAAGGCCGGTGGCCGGGCCTCCACTCCTTCCGCGGCGCCCGCGAGGCAGCCCGACAGGCCTACCAGATGGCGGGCATTCGTGACCCGCTGCACGAGATCGACTTTGCGGAGGTCCACGACGCCTATGCTTCGAGCGAGCTGCAGACGTATGAGGACCTCGGCTTCTGTCTCTACGGCGAGGGCGGAAGATGGGTGGAGCGCGGTGGCCCGTACCTGGGCGGGGAGTTGCCGGTGAACCCCTCGGGGGGCCTCATCGCCTGCGGGCATCCGGTGGGGGCGACGGGGATCATGCAAGGGGTGTTCACCCTCTGGCAGCTCCAGGAGGCGATGGCCCGCCACTGCAGCGACCCCGCTCAGGGCATTGACGGCAGCAAGATCCAGGTCTCTGGCGCGAGACGGGGCCTGTGCCACAGCCACGCCGGAACGGGCACCTACATCACCGTGAACATCTTTGAGAGGCCACGGTAGAGGCATCGCGAGGGCAGCCCGGCATGGGCTCCCACTCAGAGGAGGTGCAGCGTGACGCACGTCTACGGGGTCAGGCCGCTGCAGGTCGGCCGGCACTATGAGATAGACTATATCCACAGCTATGGCGAGGTGAGCGACTTTTTCCTCGGGCTCAAGGAGCGCAAGCTCATGGCGACCCGCTGCGAGCGGTGCGGCGCAACCTGGCTCCCCCCAAGGCGGGACTGCGGCCGCTGCGGCGGCAAGGCGGCCTGGTTCGAGGCGCCGCAGGAGGGGCGGGTTCATACGTTCTCAGTCCTCCACTTTGCCGCCGAGGCGTTCCTGGCCGACCTGCCGTTCGTGCTGGCCTACGTCGAGCTCCCCGGCATCGACACCGTCTTTCTGACGCGCATCAGGGGCTGCAAGCCGGAGGAGGTGTACATCGGGATGCCGGTGCGGGCCCGGTTCCGGCGCCTGGTCGATTGGACGCCGAACGACGTGTGGTTCGAGCCGGCGTAGGGGGGAGCGCGAAGGAAAGCACGAAGGACGCGAAGGAGAGCGCGAAGGACGCGAAGGAGAGCGCGAAAGACGCGAAGGAGAGCGCGAAGGACGCGAAGAGGGGGCGGGGAGGTCAGGGCCATGGAGTTTGCTCTGAGCGAGGAGCAAGAGCTCTTCCAGAAGTCAGTGCGCGAGTTTGCGGAGAAGGAGGTCCGTCCGCTGGCGCAGGAGACGGACGCGACGGGGCAATTCCCCTGGAGCGTCATCCGGCGGATGGGCGAGATGGGCCTGATGGGCCTGCCCATCCCCGAGGCGTACGGCGGCGCGGGAGCCGACTATCTGAGCTATGCCCTTGCAGTAGAGGAGCTCTCGCGCGCCTGTGGCTCGACGGGGATCACGTTGGCGGCACACACCTCATTGGGCTGCATGCCCCTGGTGTACTTTGGTACTGAGGAGCAGAAGCGGAGGTATCTGCCGGCCCTGGCACGCGGCGAAAAGCTGGCCGCCTTCGGCCTGACGGAGCCGGGCGCGGGGTCCGACGCCTCGGCCATCCAGACGACGGCCACACTCAAGGGCGACGAATGGGTGATCAACGGCCAGAAGGTGTTCATCACGTCGGGTTCGATCGCCGATGTGATCACCATCGCCGCCCGCACCGACCCTTCTGCCGGCAACAAGGGAATCTCTAATATTATCGTGGAGAAGGGGGCGCCCGGCTTCCGGGCCGGCCGGGATGAAGACAAGATGGGCCTGAGAGGGTCGGTGACCTCGCAGCTCTTTTTCGAGGACTGCCGGGTGCCGAAGGAGAACCTGCTGGGCAGGCCGGGCGAGGGGCTGAGGCAGTTCCTGATCACGCTGGACGGGGGTCGCATCTCCATCGGAGCGATGGCGGTCGGCCTCGCACAGGCCGCACTGGAGAGCGCGACGCGGTACGCGAGCCAGCGCGTTCAGTTCGGCCAGCCGATCGCGCGCTTCCAGGCCATCCAGTGGATGATCGCTGACATGGCTACGGAGATCGAGGCGGCACGGCTCCTCGTCTATCGCGCGGCCTGGCTGAAGGACAGGGGCGTGCGCTACACCCGGGAGGCCGCCATGGCCAAGCTCTTCGCCTCCGAGACGGCCGAGCGCGCGGCCTTCAAGGCCCTGCAGATCCACGGAGGTTACGGCTACACCCGGGACTATGACGTCGAGCGCATCTACCGCGACCAGCGGCTGTGCACCATCGGCGAAGGCACCAGCGAGATCTTGCGCTGGGTGATTGCGCGGCAGGTCCTGCAGCTCTGAGGAAGGGCCTGCCGCGACAGTCTACTTCCCGACCGAGATGCCGAGCGGATCGATCTCGGCCAGCAGCTTGAGCTCCTCGGAAGTGGGGGGCTCGGTGACCTCCATGCGATCGGGGATCAGAATCTCAAAGTCGCTGTTGTCGCGCACCTGGTCGACGGTGACGCCCGGGTGCAGGGAGAGGAGCTGCAGCCGCTTTGACTCGGGGTGGAAGCCGTAGATGCCGAGCTGGGTGATCACCCGGTACGGCCCGCTGCCCGCGGGCAGCCCCGCGCGCTCACGGGCGCCTGGCCCATCGAGGTAGCCGGGGGTCGTCAAGAAGTCCAGCTTGCGGGCAAAGCGGCGCCTGTCCTGCGCCATGATGATGATGGTGCGGTGGCAGAAGGAGCCGAGGTCGTTGGCGCCGCCGGAGCCGGGGAGGCGGGCGCGGGGGAGGCGCCAGTCGCCGATGACGGTGGTGTTGATGTTGCCGTACATGTCCAGTTGCGCAGCGCCGAGGAAGCCATAGTCCAGGTACCCCGCCTGCGCGGCCGACATGGTGTCGTGCATGCTGGAGGCGGCGACGGCGCGGAAAAAGGTACGCGAGTCGCCGACCGAGATCGGCAAGACCGGCGGACGTGGGCCGATACCACCCGCCTCGAAGACGATCAGGAGCCCCGGCGCGTGGGTCCGCTGGGCGAGCATGGCGGCGACCATGGGAAGCCCCGTCCCCACGAACACGGATCGCTTGTCCTCAAGGAGGCGGGCAGCGGCGCAGGCCTGGAGCTTGCGGAGGTTGTAGCCGGGAGCGACCTGAGACATCGGCGTTCCTCCTGTTAGCCTGGGCAGCCTATCCTTCGAGCCATGGCGCCTGCATCGACTCTTGCAGGCGCTCGATGCGCCTGAGGCTGGTCAGCTTGCGCACCCCGCCGACGCGCTCGAGATACTCCGAGAAGTCGCGCGTCTCAAAGACGAACTCGCGAAAGTACTCGCCGGTGCCCTCTGGCGTCCGCGAGAGCCTGAGCCAGCGGCCGATGTGCTCCTCGTCAAAGAAGTACAGATAGGGCATCTGCGTGGGATGGGCGCCGTAGGGCACCTCGCAGACGGCGTCGACCAGGTAGAAGGGGATCACCGTGCGCCATGGCTCGGCGCGGACCAGCTCCTCGTCCACAATCTCTTCCGCTGTGACGAGCACCCTGCGGGCGGCCCGCGCAAGTTCAAAGTCCTCGACGATGATGCCATCGATCTGGGCGTTGCCGTACCGGTCGCAGCGGGGCACGTGGAACATGGCCACATCCGGATAGGCGGCGGGGATCAGACAGATCGGCTTGCCGCTCCAGGGGTCGCGGGCTATCTTGCAGGCGCTGCGGGCAAAGGTGTCGGTCCCCAGCATGTTGCGGGAGGGGATGAACGGAATCCCCATCATCCCGGCGAGAAAGCGCCACTGGTAGCCGCCGTTGGAGATCTCGGCGACCACCCGGCACTGCCCGCTCTCGACGGCGCGTCGGCCGGCGGGCGAGAGCCCCCGCAGCTCGTGGCCGAAGGCATAGGCGACCTCGACGCGCGTCACACAGCCGGCACCGATGAGGATGTCGATGTCGTGCACGGCCGTCTTGCCCGCCATGGCGAGGTCGCGTTTGCCCTGTCGCACGATCTCGTAGATGAGGGCCATCGGCACGCGGACGTGGCCAAAGCCACCGGTGGCGATATAGTCGCCGTCGTGGACGAACTGCTCGACGGCCTCACGGACGGTCATGCGCTTGTCCCGGAGCTCGCGGGATTTGTGCTCGAGGATCCACTGGCGGTTCTCATCGGGGTCGTGCCAGCCGATCAGCTCGCCCTGACCTTCAGCGAGGATTTCCACCGCCACCTCCTTGTGTCGGGCCGCAAGGCGCAGGGCAGCGGCGCCGGTTCGGCCGCTGGGGCGGGCTGGAGAGGGTCAGGATGGTGCCCACAGGTCATTATATTGCAGGATTCGCGTAGTGGCAAGGAAGAGCTTGCCCGCGGGTGTGGTCTCGTCTCGGGGGCGTCGGCGCACGGCCACCCTGCCCCGTCCCCCACCCTGGCGGACGCCGCGGCGTCCGCCAGGGTGAAGCCGGCAGCACAGATAGGCCTGCCAAGCC
>DYEI01000200.1 GCA_020725765.1 Anaerolinea sp.
GGTGCCCTGCGGCAAGGGCCGAGGGACGGCGGCTAAGGCAGCCTGTCCGCCCCTGGAGGGGGCGAGGGGAAGGGGCATTACGGCAGGAGCCGCGCCACACGACTGCTGACGGGCGACGGACGTAATAGTGAGGGGCGAGGCCCTCAAAAAGGCCAAACTCCACTCTCAGCAAGTCTCCCCCTTCCCCGCGGCAGCGGAGAAGGGGGCAGGGGGATGGGGCGACGGCACAAGAGAGTGAGCGATGCACAGCGCCCGCTACCGGGCTTGGTCGCGCCCAATCGACGGAGTGCCGGCCCCTAAAGTCAGCGCCTATTGGGCAGCGGGGTGGAGGCAACGCCTACCAGCCGGCGCCGCCTGGAGGCGAGACCGAACAGTGACTATCTGCCGGTGCGTTGCAGAGGTGTTCTGCGTCACATTGGAGAGGACTACCATGTCATCGCCGGTTGAGCGTGTGCGCCGGGCGCTGGGTGCGCACGGCCTGCAGGTTGAGATCACCGAGTTCGACCAGTCCACTGCCACCTCACAGCAGGCGGCAGACGCCCTCGGCGTGCCGGTGGCCACCATCGTCAAGTCGCTCGTCTTCCTCGTGGACGACCGCATCGTGCTCGTCCTCGCCTCGGGGGCGAACCGGGTGGACACCTCCAAGCTCGGCCGGGCGGCAGGGGGCAAGGTCCGCAAGGCCGATGCCGATCGCGTCAAGGCGGAGACCGGCTTTGTCATCGGCGGGGTGCCCCCGGTCGGCCACAGCCGCCCCCTCGAGACCTACATCGACCGCGACCTGCTCCAGCACGCGCAGCTTTGGGCTGCGGCCGGCTCGCCCTACGCCGTGTTTCCCGTCACGCCGGCGGACCTCGTTCGCATCACCGGCGGGAAGGTCGTCGATCTGGCGCAGGAGACGGGGTGAGGCATCGGGGCGCGGTGGCCGGGGCAGCGCCGTGGGGTTGGCCGGATCGGAACGCCCTCCCCGGCGCCTGCGGGCGGCGGCTGGGCGGGACGTCTCGCCCTGCAGCGTGCCATGGCGGACGGGCGGTCGCCAGCTTTGCACTGCAGGGCCGCGGATGGCCCGGGAGCCGGCGGCGCAGGCTTCCCTGAGCCTGCGCTCCGTCGCTCTGTACCCCACACGTAACTGTTCAATCTCGCCTCCGGGCAGCGCCGGCTGCTACGTGTTGCCCCCACCTCTAACCCCGCCCCGCGCCGCCTATCCATTACCCAGAAATGACCCGGGGAGCGTAGGCGCCCGTGGCCTGCGCAGCATCTTGCGGA
>DYEI01000201.1 GCA_020725765.1 Anaerolinea sp.
CCTCGATGTGCCATGCCCTCGCCCTACGACCGAAGAAGGCTGTCCGCGTCTGAAGGCGCACGTCCTCGCCTGCACCGGTCGGGCGGCCAGGGAATCGGGGGGAGTGCATCCTCCTCATCGGGGCCCTCCATCGGCGATGGCTTTGCCCGGCGGCCGAGCTACGCCGGCTCGCGAATTGGACAACTTTCGCCATCTCGGCTATAATGGAGTCGGTCGCCCGGCACGACGATGCGTACCCTCGCGCCCTGCGAGGGGAGGGCACCCGCACCCTCCAGGCCCCGCACCCCTTGCCGGCAAGGAGGCAGTAGGGAACGAGCTCACGAGCGCACACGCGCGTCCGCAAGACCCTGTCATGCGGCGAGGGCGGAGCGATTTCGGCCCTGTGCCCGCCGGGCTGACCCGGTGATCGAAGAGTTCGGTTCGCCCTCCGGCCGCGAACCCGCGCTATGCGGGATCGGAAGGAGTGGAGACCACTCCTGCGCCATGGCCGGCAAGACCGGCCACCCCTTCCTTCTCTGGAGAGCAAGGAGAACCTCAGATGGCGAGCGTCACCTACGAGCACGTCACCAAGCGTTTCGGCGATGTCGTCGCCGTTAACGATCTGAACATCGAGATCGCCGACAAAGAGTTCCTCGTCTTCGTCGGCCCCTCCGGCTGCGGCAAGACGACCTCGCTCCGCCTGCTGGCCGGCCTCGAGGAGGTCACCGAGGGCAACATCTACATCGGCGACCGCCTGGTCAACGACGTCGCGCCCAAAGACCGGGACATCGCCATGGTGTTCCAGAGCTACGCCCTCTACCCGCACATGAGCGTCTACGATAACATGGCCTTCGGCCTCAAGCTCCGCAAGACCCCCAAGGCGGAGATCGAGCGGCGGGTGCGCGAGGCCGCGGCCATGCTCGGCATCGAGAACCTGCTGGACCGCAAGCCGAAGCAGCTCTCTGGCGGTCAGCGCCAGCGCGTCGCCCTCGGCCGCGCCATCGTCCGCGAGCCGGCAGTGTTCCTCATGGACGAGCCGCTCTCCAACCTCGACGCCAAGCTGCGCGTGCAGACCCGCGCCGAGCTGTCCAAGCTGCATCAGCGGCTCGAGACCACCTTCATCTACGTTACCCACGACCAGATGGAGGCCATGACCATGGGCACGCGGATCGCCGTGCTCCGGGATGGCATCCTCCAGCAGGTCGATACGCCGCAGAACCTGTACCAGCGGCCCGATAACGTCTTTGTCGCTGGGTTCATCGGCAGCCCGGCCATGAACTTTTTCGATGCCACGCTGGTCGGCACCCACGACGAGATGTACATCGACGGCGGCACCTTCCGTGTCAAGGTCCCGCCCGAGCGGGCCAAGGTCCTGGCTCCCCACCTGGGCAAAGAGGTCATCTTTGGCATCCGGCCTGAGGACATCCACGACCCGCAGTACTCGCCGCCGGGCATCACCGCCGCCCCCGTCGAGGCCCGCGTCGACGTTACCGAGCTGATGGGCAACGAGGTCTTCCTCTACCTGGTGACCGGCAACAAGACCTTCATCGCCCGTGTCGACCCGCGCACCTCGGCCAAGGTCGGCAACGACGTCACCGTCCACTTCAACATGGACAACATCCATGTCTTCGACCGGCAGACGGAGCGGGCCATCCGCTAGCGCCGGCGTCGGAACATAGCAGAAGAGAGGGGGGACGCGAACGAGCGTCCCCCCTCTCTTTTCCGCTTGCGTCCCGTCCGACGCCGCTTGGGCCGCCGGTGTCAGCCCGCGCAGCCGCCACACGCTTACGCCAGCCGCAGCTTTGCCCACGCGCCGCGGCGGTACAGGGCGTACAGAAGCAGTGCCCTGCCGGTAAAGTCCAGGGCCGTCCCCAGCCACACGCCGTTGAGCCCCCACCCAAAGACGATGCTGAAGAGGTAGACAACAGGCACCCGGAAGAGGACCACTCCGGCCAGCGTGGCATACATGGGGCTCTTCATATCTCCGGCTCCCCGCAGGCAGCCGCTGAGCGTCATCATGACCGCCAGCGGGATCTGCTCGAGGGCGCCGATGCGAATGGCGCTTCCCGCCGCCGCGACGACGGCGGGCGTGGCGCCAAAGAGCGCGGCCACGCCCGGGCCAAAGAGGGCAAACAACACGCCAATCGCCCCCATGATCGCGGCGCCGAAGGCGATGGTCCTGCCCACGCTCTTGCGTGCGAGTTCGGGCTTGTCGGCGCCGAGGCTCTGGCCCACGAGTGTGGTCCCGGCAACCGACATCCCAAAGCCGGGCATGAACGAGAGCGACTCCATGTTCACGGCGATCTGGTGCGCCGCGAGGGCCACGTCGCCCAACGCCGCCACAATGCGCATGAAGAGAAGCGAGCCGGTCTGACGGATAGCCGCCTCACCCGCCGTAGGCAGGCTCAGGCGCACAATCCGGCGCACCACATTCCCGTCCCACCGGACCAGGTGGCCCGGCGACACGCGTATCAGGCTCCGCCCCTGCACGAGCACCGCGAAGCTCAGGGCCCCTCCGAGCAACCGGGCGCTGGCCGTCGCTATGCCAGCGCCCGCGACGCCAAGCGCCGGCAGAGGACCGACTCCGAAGATGAGCCCTGCGGCCGCGATAACGTTCCAGATATTCATCAGGCCTGTGATATACATCGGGGTGCGCGTATCGCCCGCGCCGCGCATCACCCCACCGATGACCGACATGGGATAGCCGGCAAACGAGGTCAGCAGGATGAGGCGGATGTATAGCGTCCCCAGCCGCGCAGTCTCCGGGGAGGCGCCCATCAGAGCGAAGTACTGGGGAGCGAGGCCCCAACCCAGCACGCTCACGGCCAGTGCTGCGGCAAGCGACAGGCCGGTCGCCTGCCCCGCCACCCGCGCCGCGCGATCCTGCTGGCGGGCGCCACAGAGCTGAGCAACCATGGATGTCGCACTGACCGACAGGGCCTGGAAGAGGCCCTGCAGAACGTGCAGCAGGGTGCCACCAAGGCCGACAGCGGCCAGCGCATGCTCATTGCGCAGCCACCCGATCAGGAAGCCATCGGCGAAGAAGACCAGGCTGACGAGCAGATTCTCCGCTACCGCCGGCAGGGCCAGCTCGACGATGTTACGGTTCAGACGCTCATAGCTGAGCTCGAGGCCACGACCCCTTGTGGCCGCAGACGCCGACGTCAGAGTGGACAAGTGATATCAACCTTTTCCAGGCCAGCGCCCCGCACGCTGTGCGAACCCGGCCCCGCCCAGGCCCCTAGCTTCGCGCCAGGAGCAGGACCTCCGTGAGTACGAGCACAATGCCAAGCAGCAGAGCGTTCGCCCAGTGCAGCACCCGGATAAAGCGGAGCCACACGCAGACCGCACAGAAAAGCCCCAAGAGCGCTGCCTCACGCCACACCGCGCCCTGTCCATCCAGCGCCTCTTCCTCGGACCCGTACGCACGCCGGTGTATCGCAGCGAAGAGCGGCGCGCTGCTGAAGGTTATCGCCAGGAAGAGTAGGCACAGAAAGAGCCCGCGAGCCGCCGCATCGGGCGGATACGACGTCACGAGATAGCCCAGGCCTGCCCAGCAAAAGGCCGCCATGCCAAGGGAGATGAGGGCAGTAGGTCGCAGGTCCATCGGTCCTCCAGCGTGTTGCAGCGAGGGGGATTATACCCCAAGTACGTTGTTGCCCCAATCGGCGGTGTGCCCGCAGCGCGCGCCTCAGCGGCGGGGCCGCGCATGCCACGTGACCTGCCGGGCGCCGGGTCCCGGCACGGTGCCGATCCCAGCGGACCACCCGCCGTGCATACCGCTGCTCGGGACACACCGAGCGGCAGCCGCGATGTGCTGCAACTGA
>DYEI01000202.1 GCA_020725765.1 Anaerolinea sp.
ATCTCTGCGAGCGAAGAAGGCTGTCCGCCCTTGAACCCCAGGCGGGCACCGCGGCGCCCGCCTGGGAGGAGGGGCTCATGACGACTGGCAGAGTGCGAAATGCCACAGTATTGAACCGCACCCACGCCCTGACGGCAACTTGACACGCGCCCCAGTACAAGGCCACTATATAGTAGAGAAGTGCCACAGGAGGTCCCTATGACAACCGGTAACAGGAGTGGACAACACGCCCTTCTCGCCATCCTTGTGCTGGCCGGCCTGGCGCTGTGCTCGCTCGGCGGGGCCGTGCTCGGCGGCGGGGTCGGCTACTACCTGGGACGGCATGCCGGTCAGGCGACCGTCAGGCTCTCGCCCTTGCCGCCGCTCACCGTGCCCCTTCCTGACCTGCGAAAGACCCTCCCACCCGAGACGTTCCCCTGGCCGAGCACAACGCCGAGACCGCAGGTCCGGGTTGCCGCGCGCATCGTGGAGGTCACGGCCGGCTCTCCCGCCGAGCGTGCCGGGCTGCGGGCAGGCGACCTGATCGTGGCCGTCGATGACAGGCCGCTCACCCCTACGCAAGACCTCGCCCGCGCCATCGGCACGCACCGGCCGGGCGATACTGTCGTGCTGACGGTCGAGCGCGAGGGCAGTCGACGGAACGTGTCGGTCACACTGGGCGCAAGCAGGGAGGACTCATCACGGCCCTACCTCGGGGTCAGATATGCCATGCAGTTCTCCATCGAGAGCAGAGTGCCCGACCTCTTCGAGCGCTGGCCACAACCCTCAGCAGGGTACCCTGCCCCGCTTACATCGCAACCTCGCGCACAAGCGTGCGCCCACAGTAGTTCATGAAACAGAGAAAAGTGCGGGCCTGTGCTCCCAGCAGCTCGCGGACGGCGCCCCGATAGCGCTCCAGTTGGTCGGAATACTCCTGCATCGCCAGCTCGAGGCTCGCCTCGCTCGTCAGCCGGTTCACCTTGAAATCCACGACCCACCACTCACCGTCGGGGAGGTGGCAGAGGAGGTCGATCCGCCCCGCGGCGTCGATGCTCGGGCGCCTGGAGTAGCGTACCTCGTGCCAGCGCTCTCCCGCCTGTAGCTGGCCGTACAGCTCGCTCTCTTGAAAGCGCCGTATCAGGCGCCGCGCCGTCCGAACGGCACGGGCGATCTGCTGCGCATCCGTCAGCCCTGCCTGACGCGCCCTCACCCGCATCGCCGCCACCAGCCGGGGATCATCCCATCGCTGCCAGAGGCGCAGGCCAAGGTGCACCAGGGTGCCGACCACCCAGCCCGGAGGCCGCGCCGTCGGACGTCTCGGCACGACCCGCCACACTCCCCTCGGTGGCGGGGGCAACTCCGCCTCCCCCGCCACCACGCACGGTGCGGCGAGTGGCGCCTGCAGCTCCTCCCCTCCCACACCCACCGGCGCCGCGAGGGCAGGCTGCGGAGGCATCGCCGCGGAGACGCCCGCCATCGGCCCGTACAGCGTGCAGACGACTTCCCCCTTCCACAACGCCAGTGTGACCGCCCCATCTTCGGGCGGCGCCGCAGACAACACGGCCTCCTCGTCGACAGCGGCCACGATCCGCGCAACCCAGCCCGCCAGCTCCACCCCGGCTTTGCTGTATCGGGCGTGCCCGCTCACGAGCAGCTTCTCACTGGCCCGCGTCGCCGCCACGTAGAGCACGCGCCGGTCCTCGGCGTCCTCCATCTCCTGCTCACTGCGATGCGCGAGGCGATGGGCGAGCCCGTCGCGCTTTTCAGAGCCATCGACCCGGCTCACGGAGACGAGCAACCCCCACCGCGGGTGCACCAGCGCTCGGGGCACAGCGTGCCTCCCCTCGTGGCCGGCGTCGGCGATGACCACGACCGGGAACTCGAGCCCCTTGGCCTGGTGCACGCTCATGAGGCGGACCGCCTCGCCAGCCTCGGGCGGCGCCTCGCCCTCGCGCGCCGCCACATCGCGGAGCGTCTGCAGATAGGTCAGGAACTCGCCAACGCTGACCGCCCCACTCCGATGCGCATCCGCGAGGAGCTTTTCCACGTTCCTCCGCGCGCGCTCACCTTCCGGGCAGAGGCGCAGCATGGCCAGGTAGCCAGTCGCATCCAGAAACCGCTTGAGCACCGCCGCCACTGGCTGTCGGCCGACAAGAGGCGCGAGCTCGCTGAGGATGTCAGCCGCACGGGCCGCTCGCGCCTGCTCCTCCGGATCGAGCACACTGAGGCCCTCGCGCAGCGCGGCCGCCAGGCGACGCGGACCGGTCCCCGTTGCCCAGCGCAGGAGGTACAGGCTGGCATCGGCCAGGCCGATGGCCGGCGAGCGCAGGAACCCGGCGAGGGCCAGGTCGTCCTCGGGTGCAGCCAGCGCCTGCAGGGCGTTGAGCAGGTCGCGCACCTCCGGCCTGTCCAGAAAGCCGGTGCCTGCAACGGTCACGTAGGGTATGGTCGCCTCCTCAAAGGCCGCCTCGTACACCGCAAAGTAGGTCGTGGCGCGAAACAGGCAGGCGATCTTCCCCCAGCCGACGCCCTCCTCCTCGCGCAGGCGCAGCAGGCGCCGGGCAAGGGCTGCTGCCGCCACCCGCCGACCCTCCTCGGCCGTTGGCCCCACTCCAAGGTGCAACTCGAAGAAGGGAGGCTGCACCTCAGCATCGCCCCGATCGGCCACGAGCGGCGCAAAGGGGACGCGGTACGCCCGCCTGAGATCATCCTCAGTGCCAAGGATGCGCTCCAACAGCCGGTTGAGGAGGTCAACGAGGCCAGCATGGGCCCGGTAGCTCCGCGCCAGGCTGTGTACCTCTCCTCCGGCAGCGCGGATCTGACCTTCAACGCCCCGGAACACGGTCACATCGGCACCGCGGAAGCGGTAGATGGACTGCTTGGCATCGCCCACAATGAAGAGGCGACCGGAGCGCCCTGCCGGGGCGCCGAGGAGGGCCTCAATAAGACGGCGCTGACGGTCGTTCGTATCCTGGAACTCGTCCACCAGGACCGCCTCGATCCGGCCCTGGTGATAGGCCGCCACCTCCGGGCACTCCTGCAGCAGCCGCAGAGCGCCGGCCTCCAGGTCATCGAAATCGAGGGCCTGCCGCGCGGCCTTCAGCGCCCGATATTGCTCAACAACCTGCCGGAAGAGGGCGACAAAGGCCGGCCAGGCATCAGCGAGCGCTTCATCGAGTGCCGGGTCCGCCGATTCCACCGTGCGGCGGATCTCGCGGCCATACAGCTCGTGCAGCTTTTTCAGGTGCTGGCGAACCTCGGGAGCCCTGTCGCCCCAGGCCTGGCGGGTGCCCGCGTTCCCCGGCGCGCTCAGCCCAGCGCTCAGACAATCAAGCGCCTGGCTCCAGGCCCCCGCGCGGGCGTGCGCCCGCGCCTCTCGTACGGCCAGGACGGCCGCACATCGGCGCACATCGAGCGAGTCCCCGGCAACGAGGGGCTCCAGTGCCTCCAGAGCCTGCAGGTGCGCCTCCCACTCGGCGCTGAAGAGGATCTCCGAGAGCCACTCGCAGCGCGCGCTGGTCCACAGCGTAAGCACGTCGCCCGGCGAGCGCGCCAGCGCCTCCTCCACCTCGAGCCGCTTGGCCAGCAGGCTCTCGAGAAGGTCGCGCAGCCCCTCCGGGCCGCCCAGCAGCGGGAAGCAGACGGCCGCCGAGGGCTCCTGGACGGCCCAGGCCAGGGCCCGTTGTACCGCCTCAGCCCGCAGCGCAGCCGCCAGCCCCTCCTCCAGCACTTTAAACCGGGGATCGATGCCCGCCTCCGCAGGGTGCAAGCGGAGCAGCCGGGCACAGAGGCTGTGGATCGTGCCGATCGGCGCCTCATCGATGGCGACATAGCGCTCCAGCCACTCCGAGCGCGTCTGAGGGTCTGGCGCCCGCTCGAGGCCACGGAGCAGCTCCCGCCGGATGCGGGCCCGCATCTCCTCGCCAGCGCGCTCCGTGAACGTGATGGCGACGATCTGCCTCGGGTCGACACCCTCTGTCAGCAGGTAGAGAAAGTGTCCCACCAGAGTAGACGTCTTGCCGGAGCCGGCACCGGCAAGGACTGCGGTGTCGCTGCCACGGCACCACGCGGCGGCGCGCTGCTCCGCCGAGAGCCCGAGCCCAGAGAGGAAGGCTTCGTCCACAGCTTCGTACCCCTCGACCAAGGCGCAGGCGGATGGCGGCCCCTCCCTGGCTGTGCCACGCGGCCTCTCGCAGGCCGGACGTCACCGCTCCGATCAGGGCCACCTTCCCCGCGTATACTGCCAGCACACATCCACGCCGGCGCAATAGCTCCCGCATCCCTCCTTTGGAGGCCGGGGAGCAAAGTCGCCTGCCCTCACGTGCGCGCTCGCCTCGAGGGCCCACTCCACCGCCCGATCGACCGCGGCCCGTACCCCTCCTTCGAAGCGCCCGAGCGCGAGGCTGCTCCTCCTGGCAGCGCGCACATGCCAGTAGAACCCATCCACGACCTGCCTGCCCTGGAGGAACTGCTCCACCGCCAGCGCATAGAGCGCAAGCTGAATGCGGCGGCCTTCGAGGAGGTCGCCCGCGCCAATCAGCTGGCTTCCGCTCTTATAGTCGATCACGCGCAGGCGACCCATATCGTCGGCATCGACGCGGTCGACGATCCCGAGGAGGAGAATCTCGCCTCTGCCCTCAACCGCAATACGCAGCGGCGGCCAGGGGTCTGACGGGAGGCCAAAGCTCATCTCCAGCGCCACCGGCTGCCATCCGACGCTCACCTCTGCCAGCGCGCGCAAGGTATTGGCCAGGTCCTGCTGTATCCGCGCCTTCTCCTGCTCCCACAGAGGTCCAGGGCGAAATCCATAGGACCGCGGGGCCCGATCGAGGACCTCGCACGCAACCGACCGGAGGCACTCCAGAACCTCCTCAAGAGAACCACTGCCAGCCCGGCGGCAGACCTCCTCCAGTAGCCGGTGGTACATGCCCCCCAGCTGAGCGGCATCGAAACCTGCCTGCGGTACACGGCGAGGCTCAAGGCCGAGGCAGGCTCCAAGGTAGAAGGCAAAGGGGCACCGCTGGTACGCTTCGAGGCGACTGGCACTCCAGGCATAGTTCGGTCCGTACCGGGCGGCGAGCAGGGGCGCGAGAGGGGAGCACTCGCCGTCGAAGGGGCTCCCCTGGCAGCCCTGAAGACGGGCCGCGAGCATCTCAGCGCCGCGCCTGACCCTTGCCAGCTGCTGCCGCAGATTCGCGGGCAAGGTCTCGGGCTCTCCCTGTGGCCAACGATGGCTGGCCGCCATGACCAGCTCGGGCCAGGAGGCTGCGAGCTCTGCCGGCAGCGGGTCCGCCGAGCGCAGGCGCTGCACGAGGTGCTCCCTCGCCAGCCCATCAGGGCCCGCGAAGAGCCGCAGCGTCTCCTCCCAGAAGGGTGAGGGCGCCCGAGGCTGCCCGTTATCCCCGAGGTAGGGGCGGGTCAGGAGCAGCTCGCCCCGAGCCCGGGTCACCGCTTCGTAGAAGAGCGTAAACTCGCCGCCCGGGGGCTCGGGCTCCAGAGGAAGGCCCTGTGCGGCGAGGCGCTCCCGGTCCTCCTCGCGCAACAGGCCCCAAACCGGCCGCGGGCGCGGAAACTGGCCCTCTCTCAGGCCCAGAATCGCCACAGCACGAAAGGAGAGCCCTCTCGCCGCGTGCACGGAGGAGGCCCAGACGCCATTCCCCGAGGCCGGCGCGCAGGCGTAGGTGCCGGCCAGTGCTGCACCCTCCAGCTCGTCGACAAAGCGCTCGTAGCTCACCGGCTCGCCGGGTCCGAGCATGGCATCGGCCCACACCAGGCCTCGCAGGACCCTCTTCAGCGCCCGAAGGGCACTGAGGTCCCGCGCTGCCAGCTCCGCCGGCCCCGAGAGCACGCGGAGGAGCATGCGGAGGCTCGAGGCATCGCTGCCTGAGGCCGGCCTGGCAGCCTCAGGCTCATCCCCAATCAGGTCCTCTACAAAGGCTGTGTAGCCGGACACAGTGTCCATCGGCGGCGGGGTGAGCCGCGCAATCAGGCGCTCAAAGCGCTCGCTCAGCCTGGCCCAGACCTCCGCCGGCCGTCCCGCCGTTGTGACCTCTTCTTCCTCGTCGTTGCGCTCCGCGCGCCCGCCCTCTGCGGCCTGTGTCAGGCGCAGCGCGAAGGCCTCCCGCCACTGGTCAACACCTGCCAGCACCTGGTACGCCAGGGCGAGCTGCTCGAGCAGCTCGGCGTCCTCCGCCGTCAGGCCCAGGGGCACTCCCCCGATCTCGCAGCTCGGCCAGTCAAAGTAAGGGCTGCGCAGGGCCTCGAGCGTCTCACGGACGGGGAAGCGACCATCCGCGACCGAGGCGGTGCCCCGGTCGCGGCGCGCGAGCGCCAACAGCCCCAGGAGGGCCGCCACCGCGGGGTTGCTGGCGAGGGGCCTTGGCTCCACCAGATTCAGCGGTACGCCGAACTCTCCGGCAGCCTCTTCGAGGAAGGCTGCATACTCGCCAAGGTCGCAGCTCAGGATGGCCACGTCGCGGGGCGCAAGCCCGCCCGTCACCAGGCGTCGCTTCACCCATCGCAGCGCAGCGCGGGCCTCCATGGCCGGGCTGGGTGCCTCCAGCCAGTAGATGGCACCCCCCGGCTCGATCGTCGCTACCGCCGGCTCAAAGAGCCCTGCCTCCAGATGCGCCAGGGCCGAGACCGCCGCCGGGCGTGCGCCGGGAAGTGGCTCCGGCTCGACCTCCAGCTCAACCTGCAGCCGTGACAGAGTCCACGCAAAGCGCCGCTGGGCCAGCCTCTGGCTCCCGGGAGTACAGGTGAGGGTCACGATCAGCTCGCCGACGCGGGGGGCGAGGGCCCTGAGGAGTGCGACCTGGGTGGGGTTCAGGTGATCAAAGCCATCGACGGCCAGGAGCGACCAGTCGGAAGCAACCGTCGGGTTGCCAGCGAGGGCCCGCATCGCCTGCCATCCCAACTCTTCTTCATCCAGCCAGCTCTGGCTCGAGAGCTGCCGCTGATAGGCCGCATAGAGTCCGGCGAGCTCCTCCAGCCGCGGCCCGGTACCCCGCACAGCCTCTGCCAGGACCGATGGCTCGACCAGTGCCTGCTTCAGCTCCTGAATCAGCTCCCGCAGCACCGCCACAAAGCCGGGCTTGTCGGCCAGCGAGGCATAGTGCGACAGTTCGCCCGAGCGCGCTGCCTTGTCGATCACGGCGCGGAGCAGACGATGCTGCAACGGCTCTTCCAGGGAGGCGGGCGCCCGGCCGGCTCGGAGCAGGAGGTCCGAGCACAGATCGTAGAAGGTGCCTATCTCAACGCCGAGCGCACCGCCCGCCGCGGCCAGGCGCTGACGGAAGGAGATGACCTGCGCGCGGTTCGCCACGCAGATCCACACAGGGCACAGAGGCTGCCCGCGGCTGACCTGCCGTGCCCTGTCCAGACAGAACCTGGTCTTCCCGGCACCGGCGGGGGCGATGAAGAGGCGTATCGGCATTGATGTCACCTGCGTTGCGCGTCAGCCAGGGACCTATGGGCCGTCATATGCCGTGCAGGCGCCTGGCTCGGTCCGGCCCGCGGCATCGGCCGCACCCTGCATTATACGCACAGGAGCAAGCGCCGCAATCTCTGACTGTTCAGACCGCAGTGGCAGCTTGGGCTCCCACTGCGGTCCTGCCCCCACCCCGCGCCTCCCCCGGGTTCGAGGGCGGACAGCCTTCTTCGGTCGTAGGGCGAGGGC
>DYEI01000203.1 GCA_020725765.1 Anaerolinea sp.
CGATCGTCTCGCCGCGTCCGCAGAATATCCATGCGTCACATTAGCCGGCGCGCGGCCGGTTGCCCGGTGCCGCGCCTCAGCAGTCGTGCATGCCTTCCCAGGCGATGCCGGCGGCGGCGAGGGCTGCGCGTGCAGCCTCACGGTCCTCCCGGTCGATGCGTACGCAGACGCCACAGTCGGAGCTGATGTGCCGGGGGACGGGGATCATCTTGCTGCAAATGCCCGCCTGCTTGAGCGCGGCTTCGGCACGCATGGCATGACTGGTCGACGGCAGCAAGATTACCGCATAGGCCATGCCAGTCATTGCCCCTCCCTTGCCAGGCACTGGACGGCTGCGAGCGTCGCGTCGGCCTCGTCGGTGGTGTTGAGCGCCCCGACGCCGAGACGGACGGTGTCGATCGGGAAGCTACCACCCATGGTTCGGTGCGCTGCTGGCGCTACTTGGTGATGGTCAGCCTGAACTCTTCGGCCTCGGCCTCCACCTGCACCTGGAAGCCGGCCTTCTGCGCCATGCGCGTGACGTTCTCACGTGCCGTAACCGTGTCCACCAGCACCACGACCGGCAGGTCGCCGGCCTCCAGCGCGCGCCGGGCCAGGATCACCGGCTGCGGGCAGGAAAGACCCCGGGCGTCGACTGTAGATGCCATGGCCACTAGATCTCCGCTTTGGCAAAGGCCTGGCGCATCGTCAGGCCAATGAGCGAGCAGATAACCAGACCGAGCACGACGGCCACCATGCCGGCGGCAGATAGCCCCCCGACCTGTACAGCTCCCTCGACGACCTTGTCCGGGCTGCCGGCGAGGCCCCAGTTGTGGGCAAAGGCTGCACCCGTGATCATCCCGAGAACAAAGATCGCCGCGTCGCCATCTCCTTCGCCGGAGAGGAAGAGCTGACGCCCCGGGCAACCGCCCGCGAGGGCGAAGGCGAGCCCCGCGAGGGCCATCCCCAAAAAGTTCCAGAGGTGGCTGGAGTGCGCGACCGGCTGCCCGAGGAAGCCGAAGTGAACCTGCCCGAGTGCCAGGTTGGTGAGGAAGGCCGCGACCACGAGTGCTCCGACGCCACTCGCGAGGTGCGTATCGCCCATGAGAACGACATCGCGCACCGCGCCCATGGTGCAGAAGCGGGTTCGCTGCGCCAGGAAACCGATCAGCAGCCCCGCCGCCAGGGAGATGACAACCGGAGCATGGAGCGAGCCGGGCCCGCTCTGGCTGAAGAAGATGGGTCCATCCCTGGTGAACTGTGGCCGGAAGAGAAGGAGCAGCAGGAGCCCGATCATGAGGAGTGGCATGACCCATCCGACCGCCGTGTAGGTGCGCTGAGCGCGGCCGAGGCTGTAGCCTGCCCGGAGGAAGCCGACCCCCAGGGCGATGCCCGCGATCAGACCGGCGAGGCCCGCGAGGGCGTTCAGGTCACCGCCCGCCAGGCGAAGCAGTGCCCGCCACGGGCAGCCGAGGAAGGCAAGCGCGCCGATCATGGCGAAGGCGCCGAGCAGGAAGCGGACGACAGGCGCCGACCCCGCCCGCGCCCTGAACTCGCGGAAGACCAGGGCTGCCACGAGCGCGCCGAGCACAAAGCCGATGATCTCGGGGCGGATGTACTGGACTGGCGCTGCGCGATGCAGCCCGAGGGCGCCGGCAATGTCGCGCTCAAAGCAGGCGACACAGACGCCCATGTTCGGCGGGTTGCCGAGCCTCGGCAGGAGCGCGGCCAGCACGCCGATGGTCGCCCCGGCGAGGATGATGCCCCAGCGCGAGGCCGTGAAGCGGTTGAGACGACCGAGCATTTCACATCCCTCCTGTGGTGTATGGCGTCCACGCGGTCCGATGACCCCGGCGTGGCCGATGAAAGAGCCGCCGTCGGCCTACGCCAGCGGCGGCCTGTCCCCAGGAGGGATGAGGCGCCCGTCTCAGGGCGCCATCACATCACCGCCCTGACGTAAGCCGACGACCCCGAGGGCGCCAACCGGCGCCCGAGAAGGATTCACGCGCGGCGGTGATGGATACCGGTCACTCTGACCTCCTTGTGAGGCGAAGGGCTACGTGCTGACCTGTGTGCAACCGTTCAGTGCCCGGGCCGGCGAGCTCTTGCCTGACGATTATACGCCAGGCTCTCCCGCGGAGCAAAGCGGCGGGCCGCCGGATTCGGTTCCACCTTCTGTTGGCGGGCAGCCCACCGAATGAATTCGGGGCTGGGGGGCCTTCCGGGGACCCCACGGGCTGCGGCGAAGCCGACAGCCCGTGGGGTCCCCGGAAGGCCAACCGTCGGCCGTCGCCGACGGGGAACGGGCCCCGCCCGCGCAGGCGGGCGGTTGGCGCCGAAGGCGCCTCTAGCGCGCG
>DYEI01000204.1 GCA_020725765.1 Anaerolinea sp.
AAGTCGACGGGAGCGCGGCTCCTAAAGTTCGCGCCTATGCCCCCGACCCCTCCCCAGGCGGGCACGACGTGCCCGCCTGGGGAGGGGGTCATGGCGGCTGGCAGAGTGCGAAATGCCCAATGTTGAACTGCACCCTGTTCGTCTGAGTACAGTCACAGCCAGGGCAGACGCGAGGGAGCGACGGCATCGGACATGCTCTCGTGGAACCCGCGCCCAAAAAACAAGAGGCAGAGGCGGCTGTGAGGCCGCCTCTGCCTTCTGCTCGATCAAGTCTGTTGCCTACTTGGCGACGGCAGTCGGCTCTTCGGCCTCGGCCATCGGCCGCGTGGTCATCGTCAGCTCGTCGCCGTTGCGCTCGACACGGATCGTCATCGGCACGCGCAGGTCGGTGTTGAGGATGATTTCCGACAGCGGGTCCTCAACCATCTGCTGGATGACCCTGCGGAGCGGCCGTGCTCCGAACTGAGGATCGTAGCCCCGCTCGGCCAGCAGCTCCTTGGCCTCGTCCGTGAACTCGAGCGCAACGTGGTGCTCCTCAACCCGCTGCGCGACACGGGCAAGGTTGAGGTCCACGATCTTCCGAATCTGCTCTCGCGTCAGGCGATGGAACACGACCACCGCGTCGAGACGGTTCAGGAACTCGGGCCGGAACGTCCGCTTCAGCTCGCCGAGGATCTTGTCCCGCATGCGCTGGTAGGCTTCCTCCTCCGACTGGTCCTCATTCCTGGCCAGGGTGAAGCCGAGGGGCACGTCGCGGGACAGATACTCGGCACCGACGTTGGACGTCATGATGATGATGCAGTTGCGAAAGTCGACCTTGTGCCCCTTCGCGTCCGAAAGGTGCCCATCCTCCATGATCTGGAGCAGCATGTTGAAGGCTTCAGGGTGCGCCTTCTCGACCTCGTCGAAACAGACGACCGAGTACGGGCGCCGACGGATGGCCTCCGTGAGCTGGCCCGCCTCCTCGTACCCCACATAGCCCGGCGGCGCGCCCACAAGGCGCGACACGGTGTGCCGCTCCATGAACTCGGACATGTCGAGCTGGATCAGTGCATCGTCGCTGCCGAACATGAACTCGGCCAGCGCCTTGGCCAGCTCGGTCTTGCCAACGCCGGTTGGGCCGAGGAAGATGAACGAGCCGATAGGGCGCTTGGGGTCCTTCAGACCCGCCCGGGCGCGACGCACGGCCTTGGCCACCGTCGACACGGCCTCGTCCTGGCCGACGATACGGCCGTGCAGCGCCTCCTCCATCTTCAGGAGCCGCTCGGACTCCTCCCCGACGATGCGGGTAACCGGCACGCCCGTCCACATGGAGACGATCTCGGCGACGTCCTCCTCGGTCACGCGCAGGCCAGAGCCCTCCGACGAGTCGCGCCAGCCGAGGCGGAGCTGCTCCAGCTTGGAGCGCAGGGCCTCTTCCTCCTGCCGCAGAGCCAGCGCCTCGTCAAAGCGCTCAGCCGAGAAAGCCTCCTGCTTCTGCTGCTGGATCGCGCGGAGCTGGCGGAAGGTCTCGCGCACGCCCATCGTCCGGAACGCCTTGTAGACGCGTACCCGCGACGCTGCCTCGTCGATCAGGTCGATAGCTTTGTCGGGCAGGAACCGGTCTGGCACGTACCGCGCGGCCAGATGCGCCGCTGCGACCAGCGCCTCGTCGGTGATCTCCAGCCGGTGGTGCTCCTCGTATCTGGAGCGAACACCCCGCAGGATCTCGATCGTCTCCTCGACACTCGGCTCGTCAACCATCACGGGCTGGAAACGTCGCTCGAGCGCCGCGTCACTCTCGATGTGCTTGCGATACTCGTTCAGCGTCGTCGCGCCGATACACTGCAGCTCGCCCCGCGAGAGCGCCGGCTTGAGGATGTTGGCCGCGTCGACCGAGCTTCCGGCGGCTCCGGCGCCGACCAGCATGTGCAGCTCATCGATGAATATGATCGTGTCCGAGTTCTTGATCTCGTCGATGACTCGCTTGAGGCGCTCCTCGAACTGGCCGCGATACATCGTTCCAGCCACCAGAGAGCCGACGTCCAGCCGCACCACCCGCTTGTTCAGAAGCGAGTCCGGCGTCTCGCCGTTGACGATGCGCTGGGCGATGCCCTCGACGATCGCCGTCTTGCCCACTCCGGGCTCGCCAATGAGAGCGGGGTTGTTCTTGGTGCGCCGCGACAGAATCTGAATCACCCGCTCGATCTCACGTTGCCGCCCGATCACCGGGTCCAGCCTGCCAGAACGCGCCTCCGCCGTCAGGTCGACGCCGAGCTGATCGAGCAGGGTCTGGCCCTTGGCCGGGCTGCCCGAGCCGCCGACCGAGCCTCTCTCGGCCTGCGTTCCGGGCGTTGCGCCTTCACGCAGCGCCTGCATGGTCCGCTCGCGCACCTGGTCCAGGGTTACCCCAAGCGACTCCAGGATGCCGACCGCCATTCCTTCCGCCTCGCGGCTCAGGCCCAGCAGCAGGTGCTCGGTGCCGATGTAGTGATGTCCGAGGCGGCGTGCCTCGTCAACGGCCAACTCGATGACGTGCTTGGTCGATGGCGCCAGCTCGACCCGACCTGCCGGGTTGCGGGTGCCACGTCCCGTGTAACGCTCCACCGCATCGCGGGCGCGCGACAGGCTGAGCCCCAGATCCGCGAGGACTCGCGCCGCGACTCCCTCGCCTTCCCTCAGCAGGCCAAGGAGCAGGTGCTCAGTGCCGATGTACGTGTGCCCAAGCCGCAAGGCTTCCTCCTGAGCATAGCTCAGGGTCTCGCGGGCTCGCTTGGTGAAGCGATCAAACTTGTTGGCCATCTTCCGAATTCCTCACTAGGCTCGCCATCACGCCTCTTGCATCCGGATGCCGAGCGAGAGATGCTTGGGCTCTGAACAGAAGGCCGGCCCATGTGAACCGCATGCTTCCTCAAGTCTCCCGAAAAGATTGCTATTGTGATCGTCGGCCAGGCCGACGGTGCCCCGGAGCCCGCATTCCGGCCGCGCCTCCGGGATATGAATCGAGGCCCCCGAGCGAGCGAGACAAGGGGGGCCTCGATGGGACCAGCTTGATATCAGGTCACTCCCTTTCGGCCGCAACAGCGTCGCCCTTGTGCACGCTCGTCATGCTGCTGGCCCTGGGAGCCACCTGTGCCTTCCCCCAGCTTCCCCAAAGCTGGGGTGAACCTGTTTGCAGAGCGCCTACTGCTCCTGCTCCGGAGCAGGCGCGCTGTCTTCGTAGGCTGCGTCGTCTGTTATGTCGTCCTCAGGCTCCCAGGTATAGTCACCGATCTCCTCGTCGTTGACTCGCCGCAGGCTGAGCCCGATCCGCTTGCGGGCACTGTCGATGCGAATGACGCGCAGGGCGAGGGTCTGGCCCTCCTGCACCACCTCGCGAGGGTGTGAGATCCGCTCATCGGAAAGCTCCGAGATGTGGATCAACCCCTCGACATCGCCCTCCAACCGCGCAAAGGCGCCAAAGTTGGTGATCTTGGTGATCGTGCCCTCAACCATCTGGCCGATGGTGAAGCGCTGGTCGATCTGGCTCCAGGGCTCCGGCTGCAGGCGCTTCAGGCTCAGGGCGATTCGCCGCCGCTCGCGGTCGATGTGCAGGATGTAGACCTGGACCTCTTCGCCCACCTTGAGCACCTCGCGTGGATGGGTGACCCGCCCCCACGATAGCTCGGAAAGGTGGATGAGCCCGTCCGCACCCCCAAGGTCGACAAAGGCGCCAAAGTCGCACAGGCTGCTGACCACACCGGTGCGCACCTCGTTCTCCTGGAGCTCGTTGAGCAGCTTTTCCTTCTGCTCACGCCGCCACTCGCGGGCGGCTGCTCGCTCCGAGAGGATGAGGCGGTTGCGCCGTCGATCCAACTCGATGATCTTGAAGCGCAGCGTCTTCCCGACGAGCTTGGCCAACTCGTTGTCCTCGGCCTCTTCTTCCTCGGCGGAATCCCCCCGCCGACGCCGCACGCTTACAAGCTGCGAAGAGGGAACAAAGCCACGGACCCGGCCGATCCGCACGATCAGCCCGCCCTTGTTGTGGCCTGCTACCTGCGCCTCAAAGATCTCCTCGGCGGCGTAGAGCTCCTCGGCCCTGCGCCAGTCGGCCTCCATCTGCGCCCGGGTCAACGAGAGCACGATGTTCCCGTCCTGGTCTTCCGGTCGGATGACGTAGGCCAGCACCTGCTGCCCAATCCTCAGGCTCCTGCGCAACTCGGGGTCCATCCGCTCCAGCTCTCGCCCGGAGATAATACCTTCGGACTTGGAGCCCACGTCGACGAGAATCTCGGTGGGCGTGATCTGCATGATGACTCCCTGGAGGATGTCCCCATGTTGCGCGGTCTTGTAGTCGTACTGGCTGTCAAGAAGGGATGCCATTGGGTGTGTCGTGGGCAGGGGGGCGTTCTGTGCCAGGGCCAGCGTGTTGCCGATCGTGTCCTGTTGAAGCGCACCTCCTCCTTCGTGGACGTCCTGTGCTATTCGATTGTCCTCCATGCCCTCTCCTCGCGGCTAGTGTCGTAGCCTCTTGCCTAAGACTATTATAGCTTATGTGCAGGCAAAACGCAAACGTCCGCCGGGACGCTGCTTTACAGAAGGTGCCGGTCGGCACCCCGTAGACCCCCGTCCCAGGCTACGGCGTGATCCACAGATGCGCCACGCCGCCGACACGCGCCGACTGCTCGTCGTACTGCAGTAGGCGAAGGTCCTGACGCACGGCCACATTGGGGCGCAGATACCCCTCCCACCGCACCGAGTCGCCCGTCTGGCGATAGGGATAGTCCTCGACGCCGGCAAACCGCGCTCCGTCGGCGCTCTTGCCCTCGTAGCGCAGTCCTGTTCCGGCCACGGCCTCATTCAGCGGAAGCGTGTAGGCCACCGGCATCTGATAGGTGAGTGCTCCGCTCCCCGGTACCTGTCCGGCCTGCGCGGACACATCCCTGACAACCAGCCTAGCCGTCCCGGCCGCGTAGAGCGCGCTCTCGGTGTACCAGACCACGCGCAGTCGGAGCTCCAGCCTGACCCCCTCAGCGGGAGAGCCCGACCAGTTGAGCGAGTCGGCCTTCTGCTTGACGGCACGCTGCCCGGCGATGGTGAACTCGGCGCCATCGTCGCTCTTGCCGATATAGCGCACGTCGGTGCCCGGAAGGTACTCTCCCGGCTCCAACGTGTACGCCTGCGGGCCCTGGAAAGACAGAGCTCCCGGCTCGAGGCTTTCTGAGCGGAAGGCACATCCGGCGAGGCTGAGCAGCAATAGGGCTGTGACAGCGATCAGCGCCGTGTTCTGCAGGGATCTCTTGCGGAGACCGCCCAGCAAGGCCCGCCCGACGGCCAGCCCGGCTGCACGGCGTGAAGAAGGAATAGCGGCCATGGTGAACCCTCCTGGTAGTGGGGCGATTCTAATGCGGACATAAGATATTGTCAACTTGCAGGCGCAGGACCACGTGGAGAAAGCTGCCTCCTCCCCTGCCCCTCCCCCTGTCGGACGCGTCGCGTCCGACAGGGGGAGGGGAACTCTCTTTCTTGGGCCTCGACTTTGGCCTATCGGAGCGCAACTCGCGGTGCCGTCCAGAACTCGCCGAGATGACCTCCAGCCATGGCG
>DYEI01000205.1 GCA_020725765.1 Anaerolinea sp.
CCCCTTCCCCGCCGCGCAAGCGGCGCAGGAAGCGAGGGCCGGGGGGATGGGGTACCCTCTGGCAAGGGTCGCGGGACGGCGGCTAAAGCAGCCTGTCCGCCCCTGAAGGGTAGGGGCAGGGGTGGGGGAACTCCGTGGTTGCAGTGCATCACGGCCGCTGCTCGAGAGGTTCCGATGCCCTATCGCATCCCGCATGATGCTCTGCAGGCCAAGCTGTGGGTTGCTGTTGACGCTCGACCTTTGTCCCTGTACAATATGAGTATTCGCTCAGTTGCTGAGTGGTGACTCATTTCAAGGAGTGGCCATGGTCGGAGAGTCGGGCAGGGCACGACGAGAGCGTCGCGGCGAGCGCCGCCGCGAGGAGATCCTCAGCGCGGCCGCACGAGTCTTTGCCGCCAAGGGCTATCACGGCGCCACAACCCGCGAGATCGCCGAGGCGGCCGATGTGGCTGAAGGCACGATCTTCAACTACTTCCCGACCAAGCGGGACCTGCTTGTGGCCCTCTTTGAGCGGGGCGCCGATCGCATGCTGGCGGTGGCCCTGCAGTACGATGACGCCCTGCCCGTCGCCGAGGCCCTCACTGACCGGCTCGCGACCGTCCTCGGCTTCTATGCGCGAAACCGCGTCTATATCCGCGCCATCGCCGCCGAGGCGTGGACCGACCCCCAGCTCCTCGAGACCTACGTTCTGCCGCGGCTACAGCGGGTGGCCGGTGCTCTCTCCGAGTTCCTCCGGGCGAGGATTTCTGCCGGGCATCTGCGCCCCTTTGACTGTGATCTGGGGGCCAGGCTCCTCATGGGCATGGTCGCGGCGCTGATGCTGCCCATCGTCCGCGGCACGCAGGAGCCGCCGGGGGTCGCCGAGCGCCGGCGACTGGCTGCCAGCGTAGTCGATCTCTTCCTCAGAGGTGTTGCGGCCTCGGCGGGAGGCTGAGATGCTCAGGCGCATCTGGTCGGTCATTCGCAAGGAGATCCTGCACATCCTGCGTGACCGGCGGACTCTCTTTGTGATGATCCTGCTCCCGGTCGCGCAGCTCCTCGTCTTCGGCTACGCCGTCGAGACGGAGGTGCGGCACCTGCCGACGCTGGTGGTGGACCATGACCGGAGCCAGGCCAGCTGGCAGTTCCTGGAAAAGCTCTTCAACACCACGTACTTTGACTTTTGCGGCTACGCCTCAAGCCAGGGAGAGATGGTAGCCGCCATCGATGGCGGCCGGGCGAGGGTCGGAATCGTCATCCCGGCCCGCTTTGCCGCCGACCTCGATCGGCGGGCCGCGCAGGTTCTCGTGGTCATCGACGGCTCGGACCCGGGTGTCGCCCGCTCCGCGCTCACGGCGGCGACGACGACCTCGCAAGAGTTCGCCATCGAGCTCTTGACCGAGCGGGTGAGCCGCCGCGGCGCCACGATGCAGACCCCGGTCGATCTGCGCACGCGTGTGCTTTACAACCCGAACCTGCGCAGCCTGGACTTTATGCTGCCCGGCATCGTGGGCCTGATCATGCAGCTGCAGACGCTGCTCCTGACCGCCTTCTCTGTGGTGCGCGAGCGCGAGCGGGGCACGATCGAGCAGTTGCTCGTCACCCCCATCCGGCCGTGGGAGCTGCTCTTGGGCAAGATCACGCCCTACATCGTGTTTGGCCTGCTGAATACCGCCATGGTCCTCGTGATCGGTTGCTTCTGGTTCGGGGTGCCGTTCAAGGGGAGCCTGTTCCTCTTCTTCTGGCTGTCCCTGCTCTTTCTGTTCTCGTCGCTGGGGCTGGGGCTGGCCATCTCGACCGTGGCTGCCAATCAGCAGCAGGCGCAGCAGCTGGCAGCGCTGATCACGCTGCCCTCGCTGCTTCTCTCGGGCTATATCTTTCCGCGGGAGAGCATGCCCCCGCTGATCCGCGACGTCGGCGCCCTCATCCCGCTGACCTACTTCCTGCAGATCATCCGGGGGATCATCCTGAAGGGGGTGGGCCTTGCCTACCTGTGGCAGCACGCTGTGCCACTGGCCATCTTCTCGGTATCGGTATTTGCCCTGAGTGTGGTCAGCTTTGGCCGGCGGCTGGAGTGAGCTCCCTTGACAGAGGGATTTCCAGGCACCGCTCTTGGGGCGTGGAGGTCGGACGTGTCGGAAAGGCCCTTGCCGGCCATCGAGGCGCAGCAACTCTACAAGAGCTTCTCCGGCCGCACCGGCAGGGTGACGGCCGTGGATGGCCTTGACCTCGAGGTGCTCCCGGGCGAGACCTTTGGCCTAGTCGGCCCCGATGGCGCAGGCAAGACGACGGCCCTTCGCCTGTTGAACGGGCTCCTTGCCCCCGACAGCGGCCGGGCTATGGTCTGCGGCTGCGATGTGACGCGCGAGGGACTCGCCGTACGCTGGCGGGTGGGGTACATGGCGCAGCAGTTCAGCCTCTACGCCGACCTGAGCGTGTGGGAGAATATCACCTTCTTTGCGGACGTCTATGGCGTGAGCGGGCGCGAGCGCGAGGCACGCATCTCCCGCCTGCTGGACTTTGCCGGGCTGAACGCCTTCCGCAGCCGGCCGGCCGGCAAGCTCTCGGGCGGCATGAAGAAAAAGCTGGCGCTTGCCTGCATGCTGGTGCACGATCCCGCCGTGGTCTTTCTCGACGAGCCCACTACCGGGGTAGACCCGGTCTCGCGCCGTGAGTTCTGGGGGCTGCTCGCCGGGCTGCGCCTCGAGCGCAGCCTCACCATCCTGGTCAGCACCCCCTACATGGACGAGGCCGAGCGTTGCCATCGGGTCGGCCTGATGTATGGGGGGCGCCTGATCGCCTGTGGCAGGCCGGCCGAGCTGAGGGCCCTCGTGCCGGGCCGCCTTCTCGAACTGTGCCCTGCCGACTGGCGCGCGGCGAGAGAAGAGTTGGCAGGCCAGCCGGGAGTACTGGAGGTGCAGAGCTATGGCGACCGGCTGCACGTCTTCGTGGACGATGAGGAGGTGCGTCCGCTCGAGCTGGTGCAGGCGCTGGCCGCAAAGGGGATCGCCTGCCCGCCGCCGCGCCCCATCGCCCCCCGTCTGGAGCAGGCGTTCATCTCCCTGATCCGGCAGCAGGCCCGGAGGAACCAGGCATGAGCGAGGCTGCCGCCATCGAGGTTGACCGGCTGTACAAGCGCTTTGGCACGTTTACAGCCGTGGACGGGATCAGCTTTCGGGTGATGCGGGGTGAGATCTTTGGCTTCCTCGGGCCCAACGGCGCGGGCAAGACGACCACCATCCGCATCCTCTTGGGGCTGCTCGCGCCCTCAAGTGGGACGGTGCGCGTCCTCGGGTGCGACATGACGCGGCACGCCAAGCGTGTGCAGGCCCGGCTCGGTTACACGTCGCAGCTCTTCACGCTCTATGGCGACCTCTCAGTGGCCGAGAACCTGAGCTTCTATGGTCAGGCCTATGGCCTCTCGGGCCGCAGGCTCCGGGAGCGGCGGGAGGCAATCATCGCCATGGCCGGGCTCGAGGGCAGAGAGAACGAGCTGGCCAGCAACCTCTCCGGGGGCTGGCGGCAGCGACTGGCGCTGGGATGTGCCATCCTGCACGAGCCGGAGGTCCTGTTCCTCGATGAGCCGACCGCCGGGGTCGACCCTGTGTCGCGCCGGCTGTTCTGGGACCTGATCTACGACCTCGCTGCCTCTGGAACCACCGTCTTTGTGACGACCCACTACATGGACGAGGCCGAGCAATGCCGGCGGCTGGCCTTCATCAGCCTCGGCCGCATCGTCGCCGAAGGCACCCCTGAGGAGCTCAAGTCCGCGGCCATGCCGGGGCAGGTCCTCGAGATCGACTGCTCGGCCCCGGAGGTTGCTCTGGCGGCGCTGCAGGAGGCACAGCTCCACGGGGTGCTGCCGCTGGAGGAAGTGGCGCTGTACGGCAGCCTGATTCACGCCATCGTCCCCGATGCCGGGGATGCAAAGGCCGGGATCGCCCGCACCCTCGCCGACGCGGGGGTAGCGCTGCGCCGCATCGAGCCGATCCTGCCCTCGCTCGAGGACGTGTTCATCGCCAGGGTCCGTCAGGCCGCGCGGAGCCGCAGCGCGGTCGCAGCCTGAGCGGGGAGGTTGCTGGAGGTTGGTCTTCAGGAAGCGGGCTGCTCTCACACGCGTGCTCATCTGCCTTGGGGCGCTGGGGCTCCTCGTTGCGCGCTATGGGCCTGACCTCGGCCTGCGGCGCACTTCAGTCGTCATGCCTGACCTGCCTGGGGCGAGGGAAGGGCTCTACTCGGGCACCATACAGGCGGATGAGGTGCTGCTCAGTGGCGAGTACGGCGGGCGAGTGGCCGAGGTGACCGTAGCTGAGGGCGACGCGGTCCGCCGGGGGCAGGTGCTCGTCCGCCTCGATACGGCCCTGCTGGACGATCAGATCGCGGTCGCAGAGGCCCAACTCGCCATCGCCGAGGCCGCCCTGCAGCGGCTCCGGGCCGGGACACGGCCGACCACGCTCGCCGTGGCCGAGGCGCAGGTCGCACAGGCCGAGGCCGCCCGCGATGCCGCCCGGCAGGCCCTGGCCGACGCCCGCGCCCTCCGTAACGAGCCTCAGGACCTGATGCTGCAGGTGTCGGTCGCGAGGGCGCAGCTTGAGGCCGCCGAGGCCCGGGTACGGCAGGCGGCGGCCCTGCGGGATGCCGCGCAGGTCGGCGTCGACGAGCAAGGGAACCCCCTGCAGCTGACATACAGCCAGCCGCCACTGCCGTCCCTGACCTTCAGCGTGGAGCCGGCCCCGTATGTCTACTGGCAGGCATGGGCCGCGCTCAATGGGGCCGTGGCGGCGAGGGATGGTGCACGCGACCAGCTCGCCCAGCTCGAGGCCCAGCTCGCCGCACCACAGACACTCATCGCCCAGGAACATGCCGCTGAGGAAGCGCTCGCGCAGGCGGAGGCGGGGGTGACGGTCGCCAGAGCCCAGCTCGCCGCGCGCTCGGCGGGGCCGACCGACGAGCAGGTCGCGGCGGCCGAGGCCCGGGTAGCCCAGGCCAAGGCGGCGCTGGAGGCGCTGCGCCTGCAGCGGGCGCGGATGGCCCTTGCTGCGCCCGGGGACGGGGTTGTCCTCGTGCGGCAGGTGTCGCCCGGCGAAGTCGTGGCCCCGGGAGCGCCGCTTCTCACGCTCGGGCGGCTGCAGGAGGTCGTGCTCGTCCTCTACGTGCCGGAGGGCAGGCTCTCGCGGGTGCGCCTTGGCCAGCGGGTGCTCGTCAGCGTCGACAGCTACCCTGGGCGGGCCTTTGCCGGCGAGGTCGTGCACATCGCCGATGAGGCCGAGTTCACCCCGCGAAATGTGGCTACACAGGAGGAACGGGTCAATACCTTCTTTGCCGTCCGCGTGCGCCTTCCCAACCCCGATGGCGCTCTCAAGCCCGGCATGCCGGCCGACGCCGTCTTTGAGGAGGCCGGGCGATGAGAAGAGCCCTGCTCTCCCTGCTGGCTGCCGTCCTCGTCCTCGCGGTGCTCCTCGGCCCGTCGCAGGCCCGGCCCAACGCGCAGGGGAGTCTGACGGCCTCGGGCGTCATCCAGGCACGGGAGGTGATCGTTGCCTCCGAGCTGGCCGGGCGCGTGCTCGCGGTGCAGGCCGAGGAGGGCGATCGGGTCTCCGCCGGGCAGGTGCTCATAGTCCTCGACGATGGGCCCTGCCGCGCCAACCTGGCCCAGGCCCAGGCGGCGGTGCAGGCTGCCGAAGCGGAGCTCGCGGCCCTCAAGGCCGGAGCGACTCCCGAGAGCCTGGCCGCAGCCGAGGCCCAGGTGGCCCAGGCCCGGACGGCGCTGGAGGGGGCGCGCCGGGCCTGGGAGGACGCGGCAGCGGTGCGGCGCTCACCCCAAGACCTCGAGGCCAAGCTTGCCGCCGCCCGGGCCCGCGTGGCGGTCGCCGAGCAGGCGGTTGAAGCGGCGCGGGCGCAGGAGGCGCAGGCCGCCTATGCGCGGGACCAGCTCCCCTGGAACTCGCGCTCGTGGCACGCCGCCGAGCTGTATCGGCAGGCCTGTGCCTATGGGATCGAGGCTGCCGAGGCCGACCTTGCCGCGGCCAGGGCCCAGCTAGAGGGCCTGGAGGCGATCCGCAAGCGTCCCCTGGCGCTGCTTGCGGCAGAGCACAAGGCAGAGGGCGCGGTGAAGGTCGCCGAGGCGGCGCTGCGCGTGGCCGAGGCCGCTCTGGCGGACCTGCGCGCCGGGCCCCTGCCTGAGGATGTAGCGCAGGCCGCGGCCAGGCTGCGGCTGGCGCAGGCTCAGGAGGCCGCCATAGCGCACCAGTGCGACCGGATGGCCCTGCGCTCCCCCGTGGAAGGAACCGTCCTCTCCCGGGCCGTGGAGCCGGGCGAGGCCATCCTGCCGGCGGCGCCGCTCATGGTCGTCGGCGACCTGCGACAGGTAGAGTTGGTCCTGTACGTGCCCGAGCCGCGGGTCGGGGAGGTGGTCCTCGGCCAGAGGGTCGAGGTGAAGGTGGATGGCCTGCCCGATCGCACCTTCTTCGGTCAGGTGGTGCACATCGCTGACCGCGCCGAGTTCACGCCGCGCAATGTAGCAACCCGCGAGGAGCGGGTCAACACCTACTTTGCCGTGCGGGTGAGCATCCCCAACCCCGAGGGCCTGCTCAAGCCCGGCATGGCGGCGGACGCGACCTTTCAGGCCGCCTCACCTTCCGTCAGCTCGTAGGCGAGGCGGCGGTACTCCTCCGGCGTGACCTCGCCGCGGGCATAGCGGGCACGGAGCAGGCGCAGCGCCTCACGCTCTTGCCAGATGACGCGGCGCAAGTCCTGCCTGACGTGTACCTCCGCATCGGTGCTGGCCGCCTCGATGGCGAGCACCGCCAGGGTGCAGGCTGCCAGCGCCAGCACCAGCACCCCCAGAATGCAGGCTGCCATCACCGTCATTGTGGGCCTCCGGGGTTAGGGGCGGGCCCCGGTCCGTGGCCGCTCCTGCCGGGCCCCGAGCAAATCCCGTACCATTATCCCTCGCGCAGGAGCGGCGGGGGCGGGAGCGGCTCGCTCCCGAGCTGCGCGCGGATCAGGCGGTACAGGTTGGGAATCGTCACCCGGTGATCGCCGGTGATGTGATAGCCCCGGCCCCCCAGGGATACGGGGCGGTTGACGACGTTCTTGCGGGGGCGATAGTAGTACTCGGGCACATCATCGGCGATGGGCCGGCGGTAGTCCTGCAGGGGGATGAGGTCCAGGTTGGCTGTCGTAAAGACGCGCACCCCATAGCCGAGGTTGCGCACGATGGAGAGGGCCTTCAGAAAGACCTCTGGCCCGATCACCGCCGAGCCGGCGTTGCAAAAGACGCCCCCCTCCAGCGCGCTCACCGAGGTGACAAAGATGCAAAAGTCCTGCCCTGAGCCCTTGCCGATGGCGCCAAAGTCGCACTCCGGGTGCTGATGGATGATATCGGTGCCGATGGCGACGTGCACCGTATAGGGCAGGCGCAGGCGGTAGCAGGTGTGGACGATGCTGTAGCGGCGGAAGCGGAACCGCTCGTCTTCATCCAGCAGCCGGCCCAGGGACTCGCCGATGCCCAGGCCCTGCGCCGCGCCGCGGCGGATGGCGCGGTTCATCATTGCTCCGGTCTCCTCGGCCATGCCGAAGGAGCCATCCTCGAGGCTCGTCGCCACGTCCTCGCTGGTCGAGCCGGTCAGCGCGATCTCAAAGTCGTGGATGGTCGCCGCACCGTTGGAGGCGAGGTGGGTGATGACCCCGCGCTCGAGGAGGTCGATGAGCAGGGGAGCGAGGCCGCGCTTCACCACGTGGGCCCCCATCATCCAGATGAGCGGTCTGCCCTGCCGGCGTGCCTCCACAATCCGCGCGGCGACCTCCTCGAGCTCTGGGTTGGCGAAGGGCGGCACCGGCGTGTCGGGCGTCACCAGGTCCTGCAGCGCTACCAGGCTCGGCCGCTGCACGAGGGGATAGGTGCGGACCCGGGTGAGGTCGAGTGTGGCAAATGGCATGGTCTTTCCTCCCTGTCGAGGCCTGAGTGCATTATACGCATGGGCCCGCGAAGGACAACAGCGGGGGCAGGGAGGGGTGCAGCTCAAATGTGGGGGCGTTTCACACTCGGCCAGCCGCCATGAGCCCCGCCCCCTCCCCTGACCCCTTCCCCGTGGCGGACGCGACGCGTCCGCCACGGGGTTCAGGGGCGGACAGGTGGCTGTTTTTGCCCCACAGGAGGGCGAAAAACAGGGCCTGAAAGGCTGTTTGCGCCCCACTCAGGCCCCTCCAGGC
>DYEI01000206.1 GCA_020725765.1 Anaerolinea sp.
ATTGCGAGGCGGCGTCAGCCGCCGAAGCAATCCCGCGAAACGGGAGGCGGGATTGCTTGGCCAGCCCTGCGGGCTGGCTCGCAATGACGCGGTGTGAGGAAGCCCCCATTTCCTAGTCAGGCTCACATGACCCGTGTGCCAGTGAGCTTCCTGCCGCAGGCGGCAGACGTGTGGCTCCCTGCCCGTGCAGTCGGCGTGACCGAACTGTGGGACCCGCACGTACCACTCAGCCCCGAAATGCACCGACGATTGTGGGATATACCGAGGGCGTCTCCTCGATTTGAATCTCTGGCCGGTTGGGTGTAATCTAGCAGAGGTAGCTCGGCTTCTGGGCCCGTGTCTTTCCCTTCGAGGAGGCCATCATGGCGGAGAGCAGCTTCCCCTTCCAGAACCCCGACCTGCCCGTCAGCGCCCGCGTCGATGATCTGGTGTCGCGGCTAACCCTCGAGGAAAAGGTGTCGCAGATGATGTCCTCGGCACCGGCCATCGCGCGTCTGGGCATTCCCGAGTACGACTGGTGGAATGAGTGCCTGCACGGCGTTGGCCGGGCCGGCATCGCGACGGTGTTCCCGCAGGCCATCGGCCTTGCAGCCATGTGGGATGTGCCGCTCATGCACCGCATCGCGGTGGCCATCTCCGACGAGGCGCGGGCCAAGCACCACGAGGCGTTGCGCAACGGCGACCGCGGCCGCTACAAGGGCCTCACGTTCTGGACGCCCAACATCAACATCTTCCGCGACCCGCGCTGGGGCCGGGGGCAGGAGACCTATGGCGAGGACCCCTACCTCACGGCCCGGCTGGGCGTGGCCTTTGTGCGTGGCCTGCAGGGGGAGGACCCCCGCTACCTCAAGCTCGTGGCCACGCCCAAGCACTATGCCGTGCACTCTGGGCCCGAGCACGCCCGGCACGAGTTTGACGCCCGCGTGAGCGCCCGCGACCTGTGGGATACGTACCTGCCCGCCTTCGAGGCCTGTGTCCGCGAGGGGCGCGCCGTGTCGGTGATGGGCGCCTACAACCGTACCAACGGTGAGCCATGCTGCGCGAGCCCGACTCTGCTGGAGGAGATACTGCGCAAGCGATGGGGGTTCGATGGCTACGTCGTGTCTGACTGCGGGGCCATCCGCGACATCTACCATGGCCACAAGGTCGTCGCTACGGCCGAAGAGGCGGCAGCTCTCGCCGTGCGCCACGGCTGCGACCTGAACTGTGGCGTGACCTACTCGGCCCTCGTCAAGGCCGTCGAGAAGGGGCTGATCACCGAGGCCGAGATTGACCGCAGCGTGCGGCGTCTCTTCACCGCCCGCATGCGCCTGGGCATGTTCGATCCCCCCGAGCGCGTGCCGTATGCCCAGATCCCCTACAGCGTCAACGACTGCGCCGAGCACCGCGCCCTTGCGCTGCAGGCTGCGCGCGAGTCGATCGTGCTCCTCAAGAACGAGGGCAACCTCCTGCCGCTCGCCGGGAACCTGCGGGCCGTCGCGGTGATCGGCCCCAACGCCGATGCCGAGCTTGTGCTCCTCGGCAACTATAATGGCACCCCCTCCAGCGCGGTGACGCCGCTTCAGGGCATCCGCGCCCGGGCCGGCGCGCGGACGGAGGTCCGCTACGCGCCCGGCTGCGAGGTCGCCGGCACCTCCACGGCGGGTTTCGCCGAGGCGATTCAGGCCGCCCGGAGCGCCGATGTGGCCATCCTCGTGCTCGGCCTCGACCAGGCGCAGGAGGGGGAGGAGGGGCAGCGCGAGGGCGTCGCCGGTGGCGGAAGCAGCCAGGGCGACCGTGTCGGCCTCGGCCTGCCGGGCGTGCAGGAGGAGCTGCTCCGGGCGGTGCATGCGACCGGCACGCCCGTGGTGCTCGTGCTCCTCAACGGCAGCCCCATCGCCCTGGGCTGGGCGGCGGAGCATGTGCCGGCAATCGTCGAGGCCTGGTATCCGGGCGAGGAGGGGGGCACGGCCATCGCCGAGGTGCTCTGGGGCGACTATAGCCCCGCCGGGCGGCTGCCCATCACCTTCTACCGCTCCGACGCCGACCTGCCGCCGTTCACCGACTATGCCATGGCCGGGCGCACCTACCGGTATTTCCAGGGCCAGCCGCTCTTCCCCTTTGGCTTTGGCCTGAGCTACACGACCTTTGCCTACACGGGCCTCAGGGTGAGCCCCGAACAGATCGCCCCCGGCGAGAGCGTGACGGTCACCGCGGAGGTGCGCAACACCGGCCCCCGGGCGGGCGATGAGGTCGTGCAGCTCTACCTCCGGGCCCTCGAGCCCGGCGGCCCCGCGCCCCTGCGGGCGCTGGCGGGCTTTGCCCGACTGCACCTTGAGGCGGGAGAGGCGCGCACGGTGTCCTTCACCCTCTCCCCGCAGCAGATGGCCCGCGTCGATGAGGGGGGCGAGCGTGTCCTCGATCCGGGGGCCTACGAGGTCTCCGTCGGAGGGGGCCAGCCCGGTCCGGGGTGTGTGATCGGACGCTTCTGCATGAGGTAGCCAGGCCCCGCCGGAACGAGCGCCGGGACCTGTGGGCAGGCCTTGCGCCTCTGCGTCACTCCCTCAGGCCCTCCATGGCGTATCGTGTGAGCTCTGTCACGCTGAGCTGCTCGATGCCGAGCTTGTCCAGCGTGCGGCCCCGCCGCCAAAAGTCGGTCTGATGCACGATGCAGGCGAGGCGGATGATGGCGTCGACACACTGCACCGATACGCCGTAGCGCTGCCCAAGGGCGGCGATAGGCACGAGGCTCATGGGGATTTCCTCAAAGATGTAGCGGTGGTTGAGGGTTGGCGGGGCCTTGATCCCCCGGTAGCCGGGCTGGTTCTGTATGGCCTCATACAGGGTGGACCCGGTCGAGTCGTAAGCCATCTTTAGCCACTCCAGCGCCGAGCGAGCGCGGATGCCCAGCGCCGCGGCCACGGTCACCCGCTCGCGGTCGAGTGCCTCGAGGACGCGCGCCACAGAGGGTGTGACCCCATCAATGTAGAACTGGAACTCGCCACGGGTCGATTCGATGCGCCCGGCATTGAGCAGGGTCAGTGCGGGGTGAAAGATGGCGCCCATGTTGTTGAGCCCTGTGTGCAGGACGCTGATCCCATCGATGTATTGTGGATAAGCCGGGCTGAGCGCCTCCAGCACCCGGGCCGTGCGCGTGGCCGGCAGGGCTGCGAGCGGTACCGCCTCCTTGATGGCGAAAACACGCGCCTGGGCCGGCCCGTCGGAGCGGCTGGCGTAGATGAGCGTCTCAGCTTCAGCGATCGTGACATCGGCCTGGCAGCCGCAGTCGTTCAGCACCTTGACGAACTGGAGCGCGCCTCCCGTGCGGCCGGGATGGAGCACCACGATCTGACCATCGCGGAGATGGGGTGCCGCAGCACGGGCGATGTCGGCATGGGCAGTGGAAGGGACCACGACCATGACGACATCGGCCTCGGCAAGGGCCTCGCCCATGTCGGAGGTGACGAGCTTGAGGAGGCCGAAGCCGCGAGGCCCTCCCTGATAGCTCTCCAGCTCGATGCCCCCCCGGCGCGCAATGGCGGCGACGTTCTCCGCCGTGCGGTTGTACAGTGTGACCTGGAATCCCATCAGTGCCAGGTGTGCAGCCATCGCCTTCCCGCCGTGGCCGGCCCCGACGACTGTGTAGCGAGTCTCCCTGCCCATGCCAGCCTCCTTTCCTCAACGTAGTCCAAGCCGTGTGAGGCGCTCTGCCTCAGAGATGGGGCGGCCGCTCTCCGGGTCGACGGCGACACAGGCGCCACGCTCGTCGATCCGCGACACGACCTCTCCCCGCGCGAAGGGGTTGTTACGCAGATGGGGCGCATCCAGCACGCCGGCCGTGACGGCGCGGGCCAGAGTCGCCGGATCAGTCAGTGGGTCGCTGACGCCGGGGCCCGCGAGGCTGCGAATGGCGTCCAGGGTGACCCTGGCCTCGCGGATCAGCTCCTCGCGGCGAGCCTGCACCAGGGGGTCGTGCGTCATGTCGGGCTGGCCCTGCAGCGCGTTGGCGATGGCCCGGCGTGCCAGCCGGCAGGCCTCGATGACATCCTCCGCCGTGGCGGCGTGGTCTGCCTCGGTGTGGCCTACTACGTGCACGATGTGCGGCCGGAGCGCCATCTGGAAGTAGACGGTCGCGGCCAGGTGCGCGCGGGCAGCCTCCGGCTCGAGCGGGTAGCTCAGGAGCCCTGTGCGGGTCTGTCGCCAGATGCGAAAGTCGGGCCCGGCGAGAGGCTCTATGAGGTCGAGGATCGCCAGCATCTTGGCCAGGTCCATCGCCTCCGATGTGGCCGGAGGGCTGTTGAGCATGAGCTGCGCGACATAATCATGGACCCCAAAGGCTCGCGCATTGTGGGCCGAGAGGTATCCGGACACCACGGTAATCACGTCCGGGGCATCCCGCATGGCCCAGTGGTGTGGCTCGTTCAGCTCCACCGGTATCCCGCGCTCTCCGTACCAGGCCATGACCTCCTGATGCTCGCGGATCGAGCCCTCGAGGTCCCAGGGACCTCGCCCGTCCATGCGGTTGAACCAGAAGATGGGTATGGCGCACCAGGCGATATGGATGGTCTCGACGTACATCTCTGCGAGCCGGATAAAGTCGTCGGTTCCGGAGTAGGTGCGCAGGAGCGGATAGTTGCCGCGTCGGCTCGCCGCGTAGAGGGCGCGGTAGTCATCTGCCGAGCGTACCGGCACGCCGCCAGCGCCGGTGCGTGCCGGATCCTGTCGCTCGGGGTGGAAAAAGTTGGCCTGCGCATCCTGATCGGTGCCGAGCGAGATCACGTCGAGCACTCTCGCCTCGGCGATACGGGCGATGCCCTCCCGGGTCGCCTCGACGGTAGGCAGGCCAAAGTGGTGGCGGAGCACCGGATAGGGCGCCTTCCAGGCGATGCGCTCGATGAGCGTCTGCGGGTAGTCGCCTTCGCCGAGGGCCGCCCTCGGCTGCCCCCTGAGGTAGGCCAGCACCTCCTCGACCGGCTCCTCGCCGCTAAAGACCTGCTCAAAGAACCCGAAGGCGCGTGCCCGGGCTGCTACGGGCGGGGTGCCCCCAAAGGCAAAACGCACCCCCTGTGCCCGCAGGTCGTCGGCGGCCTCCGCGAACTCGCCCAGCAGGCGCTCTCCGGTCTCCGGCGTCAGCCGGTAGGACACGGCCACGAGGTCCGCCTTCTCCCGTCGTGCAGCTTCAAGGACCTGTGCGATGGGAGTGGCGGGGCCGAGGAAAACCGTCCGCCAGCCTGCCGCCTCGGCGAGTCGCAAAAAGTTCATCACTCCGGCGACATGGACGCACTCGCCAAGGGCGGCGGCGACTACCGTCTTCACTGCCTTCTCCTCTCCAGCGGCATCGCAGATGCAGATGGACTCCCTGAATGAGCCAGGGATTGCAGCAGCGCCTCCGTTTGTGTGTGGACTCGGGACGTGGCCATCCGGCCTCATAGTGGCCCCGGGGGCACGCCGGGATGCAGAAAATCGACCGAAAGCATACCAGAGGTCGGCAGGCCAAAACACACAGATGGTCGCGGCCCCGCGGTCTGCGGCACCAGTGACGAGCCCAGAGCAGCATGTCGGGGATGAGAGCGGGGACCAGAAGCGCTCAGGCTCTGACGGCAGGGGTCGACCCAAACGGATGGCAGCGCCGGAGCCATGCGAGCATCGGCGCTGCCGGCGCCGGGTGCGTCCACGTAGCCGAGGAACAGGGCTGCGATCAGGGCTGGACTACCGCAGGTCCATTCTAGCATCTGGCCGCTATCTGTGTCAACTGGGCATTTTCGGCGGGTGTAGTTTCACCTTTGGGGCAGGCTCATCTGCGCTGCCGGCAGGGCCCCCACCCCCGGACCCCTCCCCCAGGCGGGCACGACCTGCCCGCCTGGGTTCAGGGGCGGACAGCCTTCTTCGGTCGTAGGGCGAGGGCCTGGCCCATCGAGGGGACCCCCACCCCTGGGGCATTCCCCGCTTTGCCCGCTGGGCAAA
>DYEI01000207.1 GCA_020725765.1 Anaerolinea sp.
ATTGCGAGCCAGCCCGCAGGGCTGGCGAAGCAATTCCGCCCCCTGTGTTGGGGATTGCTTCGGCGGCTGGCGCCGCCTCGCGGGGTGGCGACCAGGCCACTCCCGCAAGCATGGGCAAGGCCTGGCCGCCTCGGAGCGACGGCAGCGGCTCCTACCCCCTGAGGATACGCAGCAGCATCTTCTCGCTCGCCTCCGAACTCACGGCGATGACCCTATCTCCGGCCTCCAACCGGGTATCCCCGTACGGGATGATCGCCCGCTCACCATTGCGCACCACGAGGGCCAGGATACAGTCGTCCGGTATCCCCAGCGCCCGCAGCGGCTGCCCAAGCGCAGGCGAATCGGGGTCGATATCGACCTCAACAAAGCTCACCCCAACATTGCGCAGAGTCAGCAGATGCAAGAGCGACTCGCTCGGTATGACCTGCTCGATCTGCGAGAGGATCAGATCGGTGCTGGAGATGGTCACATCGATCCCCAGCCTCCGAAAGATGGCGTGGTTCTTGGGGTTGTTCACCCGCGCAATGGTCCGTGGTGTGCTGAACCTGTGCTTCGCGACCTGGCAGACCACCAGGTTGTCCTCATCATCCCCAGTAACTGCCACGACCACGTCCGCGCGAGAGGCTCCGGCCTGCATCAGCGTCGAGACCTCGCAGCCGTCGCCCTCCAGCACATGCTCGCCAAGCTCCTCCGCCAGCACCGCGCATCGCTGCGGGTTCCTCTCTATGAGGAGCACTTCCCGGCCTTCCTCCAGCAAGGTCTTGGTCAGGTAGTAGCCGACCTTGCCCCCTCCGACCACCAGGATGTACATCCCATCCCTCCGCCTGCTATACCACCGCCGCCGGCGCCCTGCACCCGGCACTCATTCTCGCCTCTCCGCGGAGCATGCTCAGCCGGTCACCCGCCCAGCAGCTCGGCGATGCGCTCGGCTCCCAGCACCGTCGGACACATCGTGTCCAGCCCGAGCGAGCGGTAGAGCTCTGCTCGCAGCGGATCGTAGATGCGGCAGATCACCCGGGGGACGCTGAATACCTCCCTGGCGACCTGCGCTGCCATGACGTTGGTGTTGTCCCCATTGGTCACGGCCACAAAGGCCTCGGCCTTCTCGATCCCCGCGCGGCGCAGCACGTCCTCGTCGATCCCCGTCCCCAGCACGACACGGCCTGGAAAATCCGCACCAAGCCGCTTGAAGGCGGCGCTGTCCCGGTCGATCACGGCGACCTCGTGCCCCTGCCCGATCAGCAGCTTGGCGAGATGCGATCCGACACGTCCACACCCCAGCACCACGACCCGCATGGTTCCTCCTTCAGCACCAGCCCGGCTCGATTTCGCCCGAGCCGGCTGCTCCTCGGCCAAGACCTACGTTCGGACAGGACACTTGTGCACAATGACCTCACACGGGGCCCGGCGCACCACTTCCTGGCTCGTACGCCCCAGCCCCTCACCGGGCCCCGGCCGCGGGGTTCCCGCCGTCATGACGATGGCATCTACCATGCCCTCCTTGGCCAGGTGGAGGATGCCCGCCGAGGCCTGACGGTGGGGCATGATCTTGCTTGTGACCGGCAGGCCATGCCGCTCCACGATCAGCCGCGCCACGCGCAGTGCTTCCTGCCCCCGCGCCTCCTCGGCCGGCAACGGCGTGTCCAGCGAGAGCGTGAAAGGCACCTCGATGACGTAGGCAAGCAGTATCTCCGCCCGCTGCTGCGCCCCCAACCGGCATGCCAGCTCCACCGCCCGCTCCGACTCCAGCTTGCCCGACACGGGCACCAGGATGCGCTGCAGTGCCGCCACCGAGTGACAGGCCGCCGCCACCTCCCGCGGCACCTGTGGCGGCACGCTGAACATCCAGCGGAACAGCAGCGCCATGGACGTGACAAAGATCGCTGCCAACCCGATGCCGAGCGGATGCAGGGTTACGTCCATCACGATGCACTCCCTCTGTTGCGCCGGTACAGGCGGTATCCGACCCACGCCGTCCAGAGCCGATGCACGCCGAACGCCACAAAGGCGCAGCCAGTCAGCACGCCGGGCACCGTCGGCGCGATCGATAGCGTCCGCACCAGGATGGTGACGCCCAACGGGATCATCACCAGCCCCATCAGGGCGCGCAACACATCTGCTGCCGTCACCCGCTCGGGCACCGGCACGGTCCGCCTGCGCATCCTAGGCCCCCTCCACCCAGCGCGAGGGGACGCCCAGCCGCCGGTCGCGGCGGATGAGCGCCTGCTTGTACTCCTCCAGCAGCTCGAACTCTTCCGCCCGTGTCAGCACATCCACCTGCTCCTGTTCCCAATCGCGCTTCACACTGCCAAAGAGCGGCAACCCATTTCGCTTTCGGAACACCAGGTAGTAGCCGATGCACACAGCCAGCCACGCCGGCCCGGCCACGCGTCCGATGTCGTGGGTGATGATGACGGTCGCAAAGATGGACCCGACACCCAGGAGCCCAAGAAAGCCGATCACTGGCACCTCAACCACGCTGCCATCCTTGCGCCGCCACTTCACGTTCCCGGGCACCTTGTAGGGCCGCGGTGTGTACGGGTCGGCAAACCGCAGCCGGATGAGGGAGACGAACACAATCATGTACCCAAAGGTCGCCCCAAAGGCGTAGAGGTTCGCCAGGGTATCCAGCACGCTCGGCGTCAGGAAGGACACGATCGTGAGGGCAATGCCCACCCACCCGAAACCGATGATCGCATTGCTGGGCGTATGGTACTTGGGATGAACGTGGCTGAACCATGGACTCACCAGCTTGAAGTGGCTCATCGAGAAAATCAGCCGCGAGTCGCCCATGACGCCGGTGTTCGACGAGATGAACAGGATTGTGGCCCCGAGAAAGGCAGCAAACGGACCTGCCACGATACCCAGATACGGGATGTGAGAGGCCAGATAGGCGATCGGGTCCGCCTCGTGGGCCTTGAACTCCTGCCAGGGCAGGATGCCCAGGCCCACCGTTGAGAAGCCGAGTGCCAGGATGAAGACGGTGAAGATCAACGCGATCGAGGTTCGTGGGATGACGGTCGCTGGCCGCCGCGTCTCCTGTGCCGCCTGCGAGATGCTCTCCAGCCCAACGAAGGAGATGATCGCCAGCGAAAAGCCGTACATGAACTGGTTCAGCGGCGGGAACTGCGTCTTCCATTGCTGGACAAGGAGCTCCGGCTTCCAGGCGAGGACGAAGCCAAAGACAACGATCGACATCTCGAGAATGAGGTCCACCAGCCCGATGACCTCGTTCACCATCGAGGACTCGCGAATCCCCCGGACGTTCAGCCACCGGAGGACGGTGATCATGACCACCGTCTCGCCGAGCCACAGGAGGTTGACGTTCGCGAACGGGCCCAAGTTGACCGCAAAGTCATTAATGTGGACGCCAAAGTACGGTAGGAAGAAGTTCAGGTAGCCGGTAGAGGCGCTGGCAAAGAGGGCGATGTCGATGGTATAGTCCAGGAGCAGCGCGGCTCCGGCGGTGAACCCCCAAAAGTCCCCCAGCCCGCGCAGGGAGTAGTACTGCCCTCCGCCCGCCACGGGGTAGGCAGAGGCGAGCTCGGTGAATGCCAGCCCGACCATGATGTACACCAGGCCCGCCAGGGCAAAGGCCAGGGGTGCCCCTCCCTGTGCCGCACCGATCACCAGGCCGAGGGCCACGTAAATGTCCGCGCCTACATCGGCATAGCCCCAGGTGTAGGAGCCCCAGATGGTGACATCCCTGCGCAGCTCGACCCGCTCGGCCGCAACCGAAACAGCCTGAGCACTCGCCATGTTGACTTCCTTCACAGAGAACGCTGCGCCACGAGCGCAGCCCGCGCCACGGACAAAGTGCGATTCTACGTCATCTCTCTTGGGGTGTCAACGTGCGGACTGCGCGTTGGATGCAGTTCAGTATTGGGGCGGTTCGCTCTGTGTAAGCCGTCACCAGCCCCTCCCCTGTCCCCCCTTCAGGGGCGGACAGGCGCGGCCTCTATCGATGGCAGGCACGCAACCACTCGTAGGGGCGAGGCGGCGCCTCGCCCCTACTCGGGCGGCACGAAGGCGCGCATGCCTCCGACGCCGCGCGGGGCTGGAAGCCCCGCGCTGAATGGGGCGAAGCCCCTTCGGGGCTGGGTTCAGGGGCGGACAGGCGCTGTCTGGCGACACAGCCGCAGAAATGGCGGCCATGCAACCGCAGATCGCATGCTTCCCGCCGATTCGAGAGCTGCTTCGGCAAAGGCCTCGGCCTCGCTCAGGGCTAGCTGTCCGCCGCTGAACCGTCCCCCCCAAGCGGACGCCGCGGCGTCCGTCCCCTATCCACTACCCACAAATGGCCTGGGGGAGCGTGGGCGCCCGTAGCCTGCGCAGCATCTCGCGGAGCCGCCCCCGCCTCTGCCCCCTCCCCTGGCGGACGCGATGCGTCCGCCAGGGGGAGGGGAACTCTCTGTCATCACCCCTCCCCCAGCCAGTTCAAGGGCGGGCAGCCTTCTTCGGTCGTAGGGCGAGGGCGCGGCCCGTCGAGGGACCCCCACCCCTAACCCCGCGCGCCGCGGGGGCGGGGCATCCAGAATGGGATGGGGTGTTCGCGGGCGGCTTCGCTGCCCGCGAACACCCCATCCATAACATAAGACGCCCCCTTCACCGCCGAGGCGGCGCAGGAAGCGAGGGCCGGGGGATGGGGTACCCTCTGCCAAGGGCCGAGGTACGGCGGCTAAAGCAGCCTGTCCGCCCCC
>DYEI01000208.1 GCA_020725765.1 Anaerolinea sp.
AATGACGGGCAGGCGTCATTGCGAGCCAGCCCGCAGGGCTGGCGAAGCAATCTCGCGTCCCGTGTGGAGATTGCTTCGGCGGCTCGCGCCGCCTCCCAATGGCGCCTAGTCGCCGCCGCGCGGCACCCGTGCGCGGCAAGAGGGAGCCTGGGAAGGAGACCAGACGTGTGCTCACGGAGGATCGCCATTGTCGCCGTAGCTGCCATCCTGCTCCTTGGCCTGCTGCCCGGCTGCAAGCGCCAGCCCGTCACCCCCTCGACACCGCCGGGCGCCACGCCGTCGGCCGTTCGCTCGCCCGCAGGACCCCTTGAGACGGCCACAATGCCCGAAGCGACCGCCACGGAACCGGCCCCGACCGCCTCGGCCACGCCAGAGCCCTCGCCCACGCCGACCTCCACGCGCCTTGCACCGACCCCGACCGCCCCGCCGGCCACGCGCCCACCCGCTACCGCCCGGCCATCGGCCACGCCCACGGCTCCCGCGGAGGTCCAGCCCGCCGTGACCAGCCTGGTCGTCACCCCCGATGACCCGCCGGTGCTCTACGCCGTCATCGAGGGGCGCCTGTACCGCAGCCAGGACCGGGGCGCGACCTGGAGCGAGGAGCCCCGGACCGGCCTGCCCCCCGAGGCGGAGCTGAACGGCGTGGCCATCGACTACCGGCATCCCGAGACGATGTACGCCCTCACGAGCGCTGGCATCTACCGCAGGCAGGGCGCGGCGCCCTGGGGGCTCGTCAACACCCTACGGGCCAAGGCGCTGGCCGTCGACCTCACCGATCCGCAGGTGCTGTGGGCGGGCATCTACCGGACCACCGAGCTCAACGCCGTCATCGTCAAGAGCGAGGATGGCGGCCGTACCTGGGGCAAGGCCGACTGGGGGATCGAATGGGGCGGCTGGACGACCGACATCCTGGTGGACCCCTCCAACCCCAACATCCTCTGGGCCGTCGTACGCGCTGAGGGCCACCGAGGCTGGCCACCGGGGGACGTCTACCGCGGGGGCCGCAACGGACACTGGGAAAAGCTCAGCCTCGGGCCGTTCACGCCCGCCTACGACAACGTCCAGAGCTGCTTCGTCTCGGGCATCGCCTACGACCCCAACGCCAACCTGCTCTTTGCAGGCTGTGACCTCTCATACTTCAATCAGGGCACACTACGCCTGCTCCGTTCGCCCAACGCGGATGCGCCGGACTCGAGCACCGTGCGCTGGGAGGTCGCAACCCAGTTCCCGAAGGAGTCGGTCGACGTTTGCGGGGCTGTCCGCCCGCTGGCTGTTGACGCGCGGGAGCCCAGGTCGCTCTATGCCAGCACGACCATCGAGGGGTTCGGCATGCCGCGCCGCTACACCATCCTGGTCAGCCACGACCACGGCGCGACCTGGCAGACGCTCGGCCTGGCGCCACGTTAGGGGCACGGCACGCCGTGCCCCTGCTACCGATCGCGGCCTACACCAGCCGCTGGTACCTGACCCCTCTCCAGGCCAACTCTTCGAGGAAGGGGTCCGGCTCCAGGCATCCCTCGGGGGCGTAGGCCCCCTTGGGCACTCGGCCTTCCGCCAGCCACCGTGCGCCGATGGCCGCCGGGATGCCGGTGATCTTGCCCATCGTCTCAGCGGCGGCAAAAGAGACGGCGCACCGCTCGCCCCTCTTGAGGCCGGTCACGTCCACGCGGGCGCCTGAGGCCGGCACGCCACCAAAGCGGAAGACGCCCTCGATGGCGTGGATGAACCTGGCCGTGCGGAGATTCTTCTCGGGCGTTCCGATCAGGCCCAGCCTGGCCAGGATGGGGGCCAGCCTGTTGTTCCAGTTGGGCACCAGCGCCCCCTTGAGGCTCACCGTGCGGACCTTGATGTAGCGGGGGATCGTCAGCGGCTCCGGGTGGCCGCAGTGGTACACGGGGACCTCGCCGAGGGGCTCGGGGAACTCGACCGTCTCCGTCTCACTGCCGGCCGGGACCTTGACCCAGGCCCCATCCCGATAGGTGGGCACCTCGCCGGTGACGGCATAGAAGACGTGCATGATCACGGCCAGCCCCGTCGAATCGGCCGCCGAGCCGGCCCAGGAGATACGGATCTCCTCCACCTCATCCAGCTCCGAGGCGCCCTTCTTCGCCAGAAGGTTAGTCAGGCCGGGAGTCCAGCCCAGTCCGGTGATCAGCGTGATGCCGGCCGCGCGCGCTGCGTCATCCAGCGCAAGCAACTCCTCGACGGGGCCATAGTCGTCACAGATGTCCACATAGTTGACGCCCGCCCTGACGGCAGCCCGGGCTACCGGCACCGCATACCGGTAGAAGGGGCCGATGCAGCCTACCGCCGCGTCCGCGCCCTGGAGCACCTTGACCAGCGAGGACTCGTCGTTTGCGTCGACAAAGGCCGCCTCGGCCTTCCCGCCGAGCTGCGCCGCCATGGTCCGTGCCTTCCCTATGCGATAGTCGGCGATCACCACGGACCCCGAGAACGACGCCACGAGCTCCTTCACCACATGGCTGCCCACATCGCCGCAGCCGCCGAGAACGACGATCCTACCCATAGGTCACCTCCGGTCCTCTTTACGAGCAGCTCAGCCCCATTTGCCGGGCCGTTCGAGGGGCACAAGCGGAGAGCCTCTGGTTTCTTTACGCATTGTACACGGTGATTGCGCAGCCTGTCAATGGGCAATTGGAGCCGGGCGCATCCAAGATCGGTCAGCGGATTCGCAGCCAGGCAGCCAACGGGGGCGCCCTGTCGGCAACCGGGTCTTACGCTTCGCAGGAGCCCGGTGCAGGACCTTTTTCTTAGGGGTTTGGTGGAGTTTGGCCTCTTGAGGTCCTCGCCCCTCACTATTGCATCCGTCGCCCGTCAACAGTCGCG